>CAMGZH010000011.1 GCA_946182825.1 uncultured Lachnospiraceae bacterium | reverse complement strand
CTTGTTTGTGTTGCCCTTTAATAGGATCTAACCGCTACCTTTCTGTTTCAAACTTCTCACTTTCTTTTTTATTTTACGGCACCTGCCACTACACCATTCATGATCTTTTAATAAAAAAATAACGCAGAGTTTCCTCTGCGTCAAAGGTTATGCGCATAACTATTGTATCCTAACAATATACGCTAATTCTTTTTGTGCAATATTACCGAATTACGTTCCATCAGCCGCACCGGAACCACCACCCGGCCTTCTACCTTCTCACCGTCGATCAACCGGTTTAGATGATCCACTGCGATCTTTGCTTTTAATTTAATATCCTGATGAATGGTGGTAAGCTTCGGACGACACAGTTTTGCAAACAACAGGTCATCAAACCCGGCAATGGAGATATCCTCCGGCACCCGTAGCCCTTTATCGATCATAAAATGGGTAAGAGATCTGGCATAGTAATCAGAGGCACAGAACACGGCGCTCTTTGCCCGAAGCTTCTCGAAATGTCTCTCATATTCTTCTGATTCATCCGACTCCGAATGATCTGTCTTATCAATGATGATATGGGCTTTTTCATCGATCACAACATGGTGCTCCCGAAGTCCATCCACAAATCCCTGCCACCGGAAATGATCCACCGATACGTCGTTATCTGCCAGCATGGCCACATCGGTATGTCCAAGTTCGGCAAAGTACTCTCCCATCCGATACCCCCCACCATAGTCATCCGTCCGTAACTGCGAAATGGTTGAACAGTCATATTCAAAGGGACTGTCTATGGTTACGATGGGTTTGGTGTAACTTCCTGTGATCCCATGAAGCTGCTTTTGCCCCAGATTCAAAAGGATCATTCCGTCAAAGTTCCATCTGGCCGACTGGCGCAACACTTCTTCGTAAGGTTTATCGATGAGCATCATCATATACTTGCCGCAACTGCTGATATTCTGTTCCAAATAGCGGAACATCTTGCTAAAATAGGGATCCTCCAAATTGAAGGCATCCTTTTTTCGATCTCCTGCCACCACTCCGATAATATCCGTTCTTGTCTGTGCCAGCATTAAAGCCGACTGATTGGGGACATATCCATTCTTGCTGAGTTCATATTCAATTTTTTCCCGAAGCTCTGGTGAAACCTTATTGTATTTTTTATGAATAACATTTGATACCGATGCTGTACTGACCCCGCAGATCTCTGCAATATCCCTGATGCGAATCAAAAGCTGCCTCTCCTTTTTCATGAAAAAGGCTGTAAAAAGTATCTCACTTTTCACAGCCCGTGTTCTTAACCTAAAACCTTAATAATCTTCTTCGGACATTTCTCAGCGCATTTACCACAGTGGGTACACTTACTCTGATCAATATACGCGATATTGTTCTCTACATGTATCGCATCCGATTCACACTGCTTCTCACAAAGATGGCAGGCAATACAGCCAGTAGAGCAGACTGCCATAACATCCTTACCCTTATCTTCATTGCGGCAGGAAACAACCTCTGTCGCATCATAGGGGATCAGTTCGATCAGATGCTTCGGACAAGTTGCCACACACTTACCGCAGGCCTTGCAGGCTTCCTTATCCACTACTGCAATTCCATCGATCACATGGATCGCATCAAACGGACAGGCTTTTACACAGCTTCCAAAGCCAAGACATCCATACTTACAGGCCTTAGGACCACCGCCGGGAACAAAGGCCATGGCATTACAATCCTCAACACCGGTATAGCTGTAGTTATTCTTGGCCTTTTCACAGTTACCGCTACAGCGAACGTATGCCATCATTCTAACCTGGTCACCGGCATCAACACCCATAATTTCACCGACCTGTGCCGCAACCGGAGCTCCTCCAACAGGACACTGGTTCACCGGCGCCTCGCCCTTTGCAATGGCTGCTGCAAGACCGGAACAGCCCGGGTAACCGCAACCTCCACAGTTATTACCCGGAAGTACCCCTAAAATCTTCTCTTCTCTCGGATCCACCTCGACCTTAAACTTTTCAGAAGCAAGACAGAGGAGAAATCCAATCAGGCAGCCTGTCACACCAATGATGACAGCTGCGATCAAAATATTCACTATCATGTTCATGCCCCCTTAAATCACTCCGGCGAAACCGAAGAATGCAATTGACATCAGTGCGGAAGTAATCAGTGTCATGGCCGAACCCTTGAAATATTTCGGGTAATCATTGTACTCGCATTTTTCACGAATACCGGCTAAAATCACAATGGCCACCATAAATCCCACACCAGTACCCAGTCCATAAATCACACCGGTCAGTATGCTGTAATCGTTTGCCACATTCTTAAGTGCAACACCAAGTACAGCACAGTTTGTGGTGATCAAGGGCAAAAATACGCCAAGAGCCTTGTAAAGGGAAGGAACATACTTCTTAAGGAACATTTCCACAACCTGTACTAAGGCAGCAATTACAAGAATAAATACAATGGTCTGTAAATATTCAAATCCCGTCGGCACCAAAATAAACTTATAAAGCAATCCTGCAACAAGGGAAGAAATGGTAATTACAAAAATAACCGCTCCTCCCATTCCGACAGCTGTCTTGATCTTTTTGGATACTCCAAGGAAAGAGCAAAGACCTAAGAACTGGCTCAATACCACGTTATTCACAATGGATGCCGCAATAAAAATCAGTATCAGCTTTGTCATTATGCCTTCACCTCCTCAGTTGTATTCTGCTTTGCCTTTAAATTCTCCACTGCCTTTTTCACAAGAGGATCATTCTCTTCTGATGAAACAGTCTTCCCCCCACAGGTAGAAGATAAAGAACAGGTAGCGCATTCACCGGTTAAGCAACCATTTCCTTTGGTAAGGGGCTTACCCTTTGCTTCCTGCTTCTCTCGTACCACATTCATGATCACAACCAGAAGAGCAAGAACCAAAAAGGCTCCGGGTGCCAATACAAAGATTGAGATTGGTGTATATCCGGCTTTACCGGAAGCTGCATCCGCCAATGGCAGAATCTGTACGCCAAACACAGCTCCGCTTCCAAGAATTTCACGAACAGCTCCGATAAATACTAGGGATAAGGTAAAACCAAGTCCCATTCCGATTCCGTCAAAGAAAGAAAGAAGAATGGGGTTCTTTGATGCAAAGGATTCTGCTCGTCCTAAAATAATACAGTTTACCACGATCAGAGGAATATAGATTCCAAGCTGATCATAAAGACTTGGCAGATATCCCTGAATCAGAAACTGAACAATGGTTACAAAGGACGCTACAATGACGATAAATGCCGGCATTCGCACACGACTTGGAATCAGATGGCGAAGTGCTGAAATAAGCGCATTGGAAAGAGCAAGAACCACCATGGAGGAAAGTCCCATGCCAAGTCCGTTTGTAGCGGAGGTGGTTACAGCCAGGGTGGGACAGATACCCAGAAGAAGAACGAAAATAGGATTCTCCTTAACAATACCGTTATATAAACGTTCTGCTATTTTACTCATATTACTGTCCACCTCCTGTCAGACTCTTGAAGTATACGAAGCCTGCATTAATGGCATCCGTAATGGCCTTAGATGTAATGGTCGCACCACTGATGGCCTCGATCTCTCCATCACCGGCCGGTGAAGATTTCGTAACCTGATAGGTACCAGCAGCAAGATCCTTGAACTGATCCATAAACTTAGACTCCTTGGCCTTCATGCCAAGACCGGGAGTATCAGAAATATCTGTAATGGAATATCCGTTCATAACGCCTTCATTTGTAACACCCATGGCAAGAGTCGCGTCTCCACCGTAGCTTTTTGTTATAACGGTAATAACATAACCTAAGGTCTTACCGTCAGAACCTTTTGCTTCACTGACTCCGGTGATCTTAACGGTTGCATAATCCTTATCGGCTTTCTGTACCAGTTTGGTTGCTGCATCCCCATCAAAATCCTTTTTATCTTCAAAGGAGGATGCATCGGCAAATACACTCTTATATGCTGCTTCTGTCTGCGCCTTGGCAGCCTGCTCACGAGGAGAGGCCGTCACCTGGAATACAAGTCCAAGCAAAAATCCAGCAACCAGTGTAATGGCTGTAAGGATCATTGCGTCTTTAAAGATTGCTTTTGCATTACTCATTCACCGTCGCCCCCCTTCTTAGACTTCTCCCTTTTTACACCGAAGGCTCTTGGAATGGTTGCCTTCTCGATCAAAGGTACCAAAAGGTTAGAGAAGATGATGGCATAGCTGACACCCTCTGCTCCGGCACCAAAAATTCGGAAGATACCGGTAAGAATTCCAAGACAAATTCCAAATACGATCTTACCCATAGGTGTGATCGGACTTGTCACATAATCTGTTGCCATGAAGAAAGCACCTAAAATAAGTCCACCTCCGGCAATCTCAGAAATCAGGTACTGCACATCAAATCCATGTCCGCCAAAAATCAGTGCAAACACAGCAAATGTTACAATGTAAGTTCCAGGAATACGAAGATCAATCACTCCCATCAGAATAAGGAAGATGGCTCCGATGATCAGGGCAATCATGGATGTCTCACCAATGGTTCCCGGAATATTACCCAGAATCATTCGCATAGTATCCACACTTCCACCGTTTTTAATAGTTGCAAGCGGTGTTGCTCCACCAAAGGTATCAGCAAATCCCGGATAATCCGAAAAGTCTGTCATAAGGCCGGCAAATGAGATCAGGAGAAAACATCTTGCTCCAAGGGCCGGGTTCATAAAGTTCTGACCAAGTCCACCATACAGCTCTTTAACAATGATGATGGCGAAGGCTGATCCGATGACGGCAACCCACCATGGAAGGGAACTTGGAAGGTTCAATGCCAGAAGCAGACCTGTAACAACAGCGGACAGATCTCCTATGGTACTTTTCTTCTTGACGATCTTGCAATAGATCCATTCACTCGCAACGGCTGATGCCACTGTAACAAGCACAAGGATCAGTGCCTTAATTCCAAAATTAACAATACCGAATACTGTGGCCGGAAGCAAAGAAATGATCACATATAGCATGATCCTCTGAGTATCGTCTCTTCCTCTGACATGAGGAGAGGATGTTACATTAAATAAATCACTCACTTGATTCACCTCTTCCTACTTCTTCTTGCGCTTATCTGCAAGTATCTGCTTTTTCATTGTCTTGATCGCCTGCGCAAGAGGTCTTCTGGCCGGACATCCGTAGCTACAGCTACCGCATTCCACACACTCAAGACCATACCAGCGTTCAAACTCTTCCTTTTGTCCGTTCTTGGAAAAATCGGAAAGTCTGGACGGAATCAGGTTCTCCGGACAGGCTTCCACGCAGCGTCCGCAATTGATGCAGGCTGTAGGCTCAAAAGCGCTTGCCTCATCCTTCGACATACAAAGAAGTGCCGAAGTCGTCTTAGTTGTAGGAACATCCAGACCAAAGAGGGCAAATCCCATCATCGGTCCGCCGGCAACCAGTTTCTTGGCATCGGTCTTAAGTCCGCCGGCTGCATCCAGAAGCTGACGGTAGTTGGTTCCGATACTGATATAGAAATTCCGCGGATCACTGACAGCATCACCTGTTACAGTAAAGATCCGGTTGGTAAGAGGTTTACCTAATTTTACCGCATTGTAGATGGCTACGATGGTTTCCACATTATCTACAATACAGCCGGCATCTGCCGGAAGCATTTTGGAATTGATATCACGACCGGTAACCGCATGAATGAGCTGACGCTCTCCTCCCTGTGGATACTTGGTCATAAGCGGTACAACCTTCATACGCGGCTCGTCCTTGGTCAACTCCGTAAGACGCTCAATGCAATCCGGCTTGTTATCTTCAATACCAAAACATCCCGTTGCGTTCGGAAACAGTAAAAGAATAATCTTCATTCCCTCAACCAGCTTCTCCGGCTGCTCGATCATTCTACGATAATCACTGGTCAGATACGGCTCACACTCTGCACAGTTGGCAATGATATAATCGATCTTGTCCGGATCCTTCGGAGACAACTTCACGTGAGTCGGGAAACCTGCACCTCCCATTCCTACAACTCCGGCATCACGGATCTTGCCAATGATCTCATCCTTGCTCAGCTTTGTGACATCTTCCGTTTCTGTAAAGCCTGCCTCCATAAAATTACCATCGCTCTCAATGATAATGGAATTAACCATATCCCCTGTTGTTGTGCGACGAGGCTCAATTGCTTTTACGGTTCCGGAAACAGATGAAAAGACTGGAGAAGATACAAATCCATTGGCATCTGCGATCTTTTGTCCCTTTAACACTCCATCACCGACGGACACGATTGGTGTTGCAGGTGCACCAATGTGCTGGGACAGTGGAAATACCAGCTCTCCCTCCGGCAAAAGCTCCTTGATCGGCTTTGACTTAGACAGTTCTTTTCCATCATAGGGATGGATACCGCCTTTAAACGTCCTCAGGCCCATACTCTAGCTACCCCACTTTCTATTAATTTTGGTCTTCTGAAATATATACAAAAAACCAACGACTTATATATATTATTGTAGCACTTTTGCTCAAAAAATCTTCCCATACCTGGGGTAAATTGTGGGAATTGTTGTATTTTTTTAGATACTCATTGTATTTTTAATAGAAAACAACTAAGATACATGCATGAAAGAATATAAACAAACCATAAAAACCATAAATCGTTCCTCATTTTTAACTGAACAGGATCTGTTTTTAGACATCGAGACCCTCGGATTATCTCCGAAGACGGCTCCTGTCTATCTCATCGGTCTTGGACATTTTACACAGGAGGGCTATGAACTGATTCAGCTTCTTGCAGAAAACAAAGAGGAGGAAGGGGAAGTGATCCACAGACTTTTCTTCTATCTGCAGAAGGCAGACCGGGTCATTACCTTTAACGGAGAGGCTTTTGACCTGCCCTTTCTGACCCAGAGAAGCCAGCTCTATCGCCTCGGCTTTACCTTCGAACAGTCGAAGATACATACAGTTGATCATCTGGTCCTAGACAGCTTTGATATTCTAAAAGCAGTCCGTTCCCTTCGAAGGATCCTTCAGTTTGCCCACTACAATCAGACGGCCCTTGAAGATTTCCTTCAGATCCAACGGGCGGAGGATCTCGACGGCGGCAAGCTGATTTCTGTGTACAAAGCCTACGAGAACGACGCTGATCCGGTAAAAGAGAAGACTCTGTTAAAGCATAACGCCTTTGATGTGATCCACATGCCAATGTTGCTTGCCATGCTGACCTATCGTAGCATTCCAACTACAGCCTACAGCGTCCAGTCCTTTTCTCTTTCGGAGCATGCCGTAGAATTTTCTGCGGTCAGTGATCTTATGCTGCCAGCTCCTCTGAGCATCCATAAGCTCGGGATCCATCTTCAGTTTAGAGAGAATACCGTAAAGGTGTTTCTACCCTTAGAAGATGGGAAAATGCGCTATTATCTCCCCAATCCCGGGGACTATGTTAGGTTAAAGGCAGACGGACAGCTTCTGCCCAAGGCTCTTGCCTCCTCCCTCCCTTCCGCCTCCTACGAGAAGGTCGATGCAGAGAACTGCTACCAGGAAGTAGCCGTAACACAGGATTCCCTGTCGGAAACGGTTCTAAATCGATACCTGAAACAACTCCTGGCTCAATTGAAGTAACAAAAAAGCGTCTGACTTTCGTCAGACGCTTTCATGCATTCCGTTAATCTTCCTATTCCTTCTCGTAGAAGAAAGAACTTCTTCTCTTATATCCCAGATCCTTATAATCCATGACCTGCTCAGTACTTCCGATAAACAAAAGTCCACCGGTTGTAAGGGAAGCTGCAAACTTCTTATAGATATCACGCTTAGCTTCCTCTGTGAAGTAGATCACAACATTACGGCAAACAATCATATTACATCCGGTCGGATAGCTGTCTCGTAAGAGATTACCTTCTTTAAATTCCACACACTTCTTGATCTCCTCGGAAATCTGATAGGAAGAGCCTACCTTTGTAAACCATTTCTTCTTGAGATCATCCGGAACTCCGGCAACACTCTTCTCAGAATAAAGTCCGACCTTGGCTGTTGCAATAACCTGCTTGTCAATATCGGTAGCCAGAATCTTAATATTGCGAAGATCAATGTGCCTTGATAATGCCATAACCAGAGAATAAGGCTCATCTCCGGTGGAGCATGCAGCACTCCAGATCTTAAGATTCTTACCGTATTTCTTGATGAGTTCCGGAATATATTCCTTATCCATCAGTTCCCACTGATCGGTATTACGATAGAACTCAGATACGTTGATGGTAAGAAAGTTGACAAACTCATCAAAAACAGAAGTATCATCCTTGAGTAACTTCACGTAATCCGTATACGCCTTGCACTTATGTTTTGTAACAAGGGAATCGATCCTACGTCTCATCTGCTTCTCCTTGTAGGATGACAGATCAATCTTTGTCAGCTTGTAAACGTCCTCTTTAAACTCTTCATAATGTTCCATTCATCCACCCCCTAGAATAGGAAAAGGGGACCTAAGACCACCCATCGGTCCAAAGTCCCCTTAGTCTTTGTTACTATGAATTATAACAGATTACTCCTCTGTTGTCTGCTCCTCATCAGAGTCATTACCCTGTAAAGCCTTAATAGAAAGAGAAATCTTGTGATCCGCCTCACGGAACTCAACGATCTTAGCCTCAATCTCCTGACCTACAGTCAGTACATCGCTTGGCTTGTCAACATGCTCCTTAGAGATCTGAGAAACATGAAGAAGTGCATCAACACCAGGTGCTAACTCTACGAATGCACCGAAGTCTGTCATACGAGCAACCTTACCGCTTACTACGTTACCAACAGCGAACTTCTCAGATGCATCATTCCATGGATTCTCATCCGGGAACTTCATAGAAAGAGCAATCTTCTTCTCGTTGATATCCTTAATGAATACGCGAGCAGCATCACCGTTCTTGAACAGCTTGTTAGGATTGTCTACACGACCCCAAGACATCTCAGAGATGTGAAGAAGACCATCGATTCCACCTAAGTCGATGAACGCACCGAAGTTTGTAACGTTCTTAACTGTTCCATCGATGATATCGCCAACCTTAAGAGTAGAAAGAAGCTCTTCCTGCTTCTTAGACTTCTCAGCAACAAGAAGCTGCTTACGATCACCAATGATGCGACGCTTTCTTGGGTTGAACTCTGTGATTACGAACTCAATCTCCTGATCCTTATACTTACCAAGATCTCTCTCATAAGTATCAGATACAAGACTTGCAGGGATGAAGACACGTGCCTCATCAACAACAACGGAAAGACCGCCGTTTAATACCTGAACGACCTTAGCCTTCAGGACTTCATTATTATTAAATGCCTCTTCAAGACGCTTGTTGCCTCTCTCCTGAGCTAAACGCTTGTAAGAAAGAACAACCTGACCCTCATTATCGTTAACCTTAACGACAACAGCCTCCATCTTCTCTCCAACTGCTGTTACAGTTGTAAGATCTACGCTAGAATCATTGCTGTACTCGTTCTTTGTAATGATTCCATCGGACTTTGTACCGATGTTAAGTACAATTTCATCTGGCTTAACGGATAAAACGGTCCCTTCAACCACGTCTCCATTGTGGATTGTCTTAAAAGACGCCTCCAGCATTTCGTCAAAACTCATCTCTGACATTTTTTAGTGACCTCCTCGATAATGTTTACTGGGGTTGATGCCCCTGCTGTAATACCGACATTATTAACGGATTGAAGTACCGACAAATCGAAATCATCTTTTGTCTGAATAAAATAAGTACCCGAGCAGCGCTTCTTACAGATCTCATAGAGCTTCTGTGAGTTCGAGCTGTTCCTGCCGCCGATCACAAACATCACGTCAACTTCCCCAGCGATACGTGCTGCTTCCTCCTGGCGTTCTTCAGTGGCATTGCAGATTGTATTAAGAGCATTAATATCATACCCTTTTTGTGTTAATATTTCAACTAATTCTTTAAATTTGTGCAAATTAAAGGTTGTCTGAGACAAAAGAATGATCTTATCTGTAGAATCTGCTGTATAGTTTTCCGCTTCCTCTTTCGTTTTGATCACATCATAGCGATCTCCACAGATCCAGCCGATAATCCCCCGGATCTCCGGATGATCTTTGTCGCCCAGTAAAAGAATACGATCTCCATTCTTGGAATGTTCACTTGCCAGGCGATGAATCTTTGACACAAAGGGGCAGGTGGCATCAATGATCTCATGTCCGCTGTCCCGGATGGAATCCATGACCGCTTTTGACACGCCGTGAGAACGAAGGATCACGATTCCCTTCTCGTATTCTCCCGGATCGCAGTCTTCTTCCATGATCACAACGCCCCTACGTTCCAGATCCGCCACAACCGTCTCGTTATGTATGATGGGACCATAGGTATATATGGTCTTGTCCTGATAGGTTTCAATGGCATTCATAACAAGATCTACCGCTCTTTGAACCCCAAAACAAAAACCTGCACTCTTCGCTATGGTTATCTTCATGAAATAAGATCCTTTTCCTTGCACATTTCCATCATTTTCTCTACCACCTGATCAATGGTAAGATCGGAAGAATCCAAAAGAACTGCATCCTCGGCCTGCTTTAGCGGGGATACTTCACGGTTCATATCCGCCTCATCCCGCTTTTCAATATCGGCGATGATCACATCAAGATCCGCCGGCATTCCCTTCTCAACCAGCTCCTTATAACGACGCTCTCCCCGCACGGAAGAAGACGCAGTCAGATAGACCTTAAGGTCAGCATTGGGAAGGACACAGGTACCGATATCACGGCCATCCATAACCACATTCTCCCTTGCTGCCAGTTCCTTCTGCAGATTGGTAAGATGCTCTCTAACCGGCATGAAACCGCTGGTTGCGGATGCCATCTTACCGGCCTCCTCTGTACGGATCTTACCGGTAACATCTTCACCATTTAAAAGAACATGCTGTTCACCATTCTCATAGGAAAGGGTAACAGATGCATCCTTTGCAGCGGCACAGATCCGCTCCTTGTTGTGCGGATCCACTCCCCTCGTTGTAAAGAAAAGGCCCATGGCACGATACATAGCTCCTGTATCCACATAGATGTACCCAAGTTCCTTTGCCAGTCTTCTTGCAATTGTGCTCTTTCCTGCTCCTGCTGGTCCATCGATTGCAATATTCTTACTCATTATGCTCCTCCATTATTCTATACTCCTACCTGCCAGATCACCTGTAGAAAAAGCGATCTGAAGGTTAAACCCACCGGTTAATGCGTCAAGATCGAGTAATTCTCCCGCAGCAAAAAGACCCGGAAACCTTTTTACCGCCATGGTGGAAGGATCGATCTCCTTTACGGAAATTCCTCCCTGGGTAACAATCGCCTCTTTAAATCCCCTCGTTCCCGTTACCGTAAGAGGAAAAGCCTTAAGTAACGTTAAGATCTTTTCACGCATTTCTTTTGTAATGCTATTTAATTTTAAATCCAAAGGAATGCCTGTAAGCTCAAGCATGACAGGAATCATCACCTTTGGTAACAGCTTATCGTAAAAATTGGAAAACTGCTTGTTGGGCATCTCTTCTATGATGCGAAGAAGTTTCTGATCCAGCTTTTCATGATCAAGGGCCGGTTTCAGATCGATGGTGCCGTTCAAAATACCACTTCCCGCAGCAACATATTTTCCAACCTGACTTGATGCCGACAGAACCAAAGGACCTGTGATACCAAAATGTGTAAACATCATCTCACCAAAGTCCCGGTAGACCGGCTTTTTCTTCCCTTCCAAATAGAGAGAAAGCGTCACATTCTTCAAAGAAAGCCCCTGCATCTTCGGAATGTAGCTTTCTTTACAGGTGAAAGGCACAAGGGCCGGACGAAGGTCTGTCACCTTCAGTCCCAGCTGCTTTGCAAAATGGTGCCCGTCCCCTGTGGATCCTGTGGTTGGATAAGAAAGCCCGCCGGTGCAAAGGATCACAGCATCCGACCGGATCTTCCCTTCTTGTGTCACAACACCACAGACCCGATCTTCCTCCATCAGAAGACCGCGTACTTCAGTGTGAAGGCAAACCTTCACCCGGTACTCATCCAATGCTGTTTTAAGGGCATGGGTCACATCGGAAGCGCGGTCCGACACCGGGAAGATCCTCTGTCCACGTTCTTCTTTCCATGGGGTTCCATGGGCCTCCATAAAGTCCATTACATCCTGATTGGTCAGGGTGTAGAATGCACTGTATAAAAACTTACGGTTCGACATAACCATCGGGAAAAAATCCTCGATAGGGGCGCCATTGGTAAAATTACATCTGCCCTTTCCCGTAATATAGATCTTCTTCCCGAGCTTTTCATTTTTCTCAAGAAGTGTCACCTTGTGGCCGGCTCTACCTGCTGCGATAGCCGCAGCCATTCCGCTTGCTCCTCCTCCCACTACGATTACATGCTTCATAGGTCCTCCTTAAAAATTACGTCGAACAGAATCCTTAACAGGATCTAACTCATCATTCTCGTAGTACTGATATTCCTTCCAAATCCGTTCCATTTCTGAAAGATGGGCTGCCACTTCCTTCTTGCGTCTTCCCGTAACCGCCATACTGATGGCATCCACAACGGAAAAAGCCGCAGTAAGGGATGGACCGTAACTGTTCCTGACGCATGACGCAGTCAGATTACAGGAAGAATACAGATTCATGGGCGAATGAATACTGTCGGTAATGGTAATAACCTTCGCCTGTCTTGTGCTGGCATACTCCAATGCCTTTAACGTCCTCATGGAATACCGCGGGAAACTGATGCCGATGATCACATCTTCCCCGTTCACGCCCATCAACTGCTCAAAGATCTCCTGGCTGCTGCTGGTAGACAAAAGACGTACGTCATCCAACGCAACCCCCAGGCGAAACGCAAGATACGAAGCCACCGGATCACAATCCCGAAGACCGATCATATAAACTCTTCTTGCACCGATCAACAGATCCACGGAAAGTTCAAAGGCTCTGCGATCCAGATTCTCTTCAGTCTTTTTAATGTTTTCGATATCCTGATCCAGCGTATCCAAAAAAACATCTTCCCTTGAGACCTCAAGATATGGAACCTCTGTCGGTCCGAGAGCCGGAAGCTGATTTTTCACCATGTCCTCCAACGCCATCTGAAATTCCCTGTATCCTGTATAGCCCAAACATGTGGCGAACCGGACAACCGTAGATTCACTGACCCCAACCTTCTGTCCAAGGTCTGTCGCTGTAAGAAAGGCTGCCTTGTCATAACAGTCGGTAATATACGATGCCAAAGCCTTTTGGCCCTTGGACATTCGTTTGTACCGGTCATTGATCCGATTCTTTAATTCCTGTGCCTTACTATTCATATTGTCCTTCCATACTTTTTCAGACGGAGCGTTTATCTCAGTCGGAGATTGAACCCCGACTAAGATAAAATACGCCGCTTCCATCGGAAGCGGCGTACATCGTAGCTTATATCAAGCAATCCTTACTGCTTCGTTGGAACGTCCTTAATACTGAAGCTGATACGTCCCATCTTATCCTTGCCTAAACAGATCACGGTAACGGTATCACCTAATGTAAGGATATCCTCAACATGCTCAATTCTCTCCTTCGCAATCTTAGAGATATGAACCATACCTTCCTTGCCCGGAGCAAACTCAACAAACGCACCAAACTCCTTGATTGATACGACCTTACCTGTGAGGATCTGACCCTTCTCAAAATCTGTTGTGATGATGCGGATCATCTCTAACGCCTCATCCATTCCCTTCTGGTCTGTACCGCAGACAGAAACAGCACCATCATCTGTAATATCGATCTTAACACCACAACGTGCAATGATCTCATTGATGGTCTTTCCTCTCTGACCAACCACATCTCCGATCTTCTCAGGATTAATATGCATCTGAATGATCTTAGGAGCCAGCTCACCTACGTGATCACGAGGAGCCGCGATTGCCTTGCTCATACATGTATCCATAATAAAATTACGAGCCTCATGTGCTCTGTGGATTGCCTCTTCCACGATCGGACGAGTCAGTCCATGAATCTTGATATCCATCTGGATCGCTGTGATACCCTCATGTGTACCGGTCACCTTAAAGTCCATATCTCCAAAGAAGTCCTCTAAGCCCTGGATATCGGTCAGCACAAGATAATCATCATCACTGTCACCTGTTACAAGACCACAGGAAATACCTGCCACCATATCGGTCAGTGGAACTCCGGCTGCCATCAAAGACATGCAGGATGCACAAGTGGAAGCCATAGAAGTTGATCCGTTGGACTCAAATGTCTCGGAAACGGCACGGATCGCATACGGGAACTCTTCAATGGTAGGAAGAACCGGAAGAAGGGCTCTCTCAGCCAGTGCACCATGACCGATCTCACGACGTCCCGGTCCTCTGGACGGCTTTGTCTCACCAACAGAATAGGACGGGAAATTGTAGTGATGGATATAACGCTTCTCGGTGATATTCTCATCCAGTCCCTCAACTCTCTGAGCTTCAGAAAGAGGAGCCAATGTCACGATATCACAGATCTGTGTCTGTCCACGGGTAAACATGGCACTTCCGTGTACTCTTGGAATCAGGTCAACCTCAGCAGAAAGCGGACGGATCTGATCGATGGCACGTCCATCCGGGCGCTTGTGATCCTTAAGGATCATCTTACGTACGGTCTTCTTCTGATACTGGTAAACAGCCTCATCCAAAACATTCAGATACTCTTCGTTCTCTGCAAAAGCCTCAGCCAGACGCTCTGTAATAGCACTTACATTGGCCTCACGCTTCTGCTTCTCATCTGTGAAAACAGCCTCTTCCATCTCTGCAGGAGGAACGATCTTCTTGATATCCTCAAACATCTGATCCGGAATTGCGCAACTCTCGTATGTGAACTTTTCCTTGCCGACTTCCTTCACCATCTGATTGATCAGCTCAATGATGGAAAGGTTCACGTCATGAGCCTTATAGATCGCATCGATCATAACCTCGTCAGAAAGCTTGTTAGCACCTGCCTCGATCATGATGACCTTCTCTGCTGTAGAAGCAACGGTAAGACGAAGATCACCAAAATCCCACTCCTTCTGTGAAGGGTTAACGATCAGCTTTCCGTCTACCATTCCCATCTGTGTCATAGCACACGGACCATCAAACGGAATATCGGAAATGGTGGTGGCCATGGCTGTACCGATCATGGCAACGATCTCCGGACGACAAGCCGGATCAACCGACATAACCAGGTTATTTAAGGTTACATCATTACGGAAATCCTTTGGAAATAAAGGACGCATTGGACGATCGATCACACGAGCTGTCAGAACAGAGTTCTCGGATGCCTTACCCTCTCGCTTATTAAATCCTCCCGGGATCTTACCTACAGAATAAAACTTCTCCTCAAACTCAACAGACATGGGGAAGAAATCGATCCCCTCCCTTGGCTTGTCAGATGCAGTTGCTGTACTTAATACGGTTGTCTCGCCATAGGAAATCAGCACAGCTCCATTTGCCTGTGCTGCCACCTTACCCACTTCAATCTTCAGCGGGCGGCCCCCAAGGTCCATGGTGTATGTTTTTCTAGTCATGTTTCTCTCCTTTTCTGTATGGCAAGAGTTCCGAAACTACTGAAGAATCTGCAAAACCTTACCGGCTCTTCAGTGGTCTCGGCTAAACACCTGCCAAATTATACAAACAAACAGAGCAGAAATATAGAATACTTCTGCTCTGCCGCATGATCAAAATTATTTACGAAGGCCGAGAC
Organism: uncultured Lachnospiraceae bacterium; assembly: GCA_946182825.1. Lineage (GTDB taxonomy): Bacteria > Bacillota > Clostridia > Lachnospirales > Lachnospiraceae > Weimeria. Next base: position 57,481 of record CAMGZH010000011.1, on the reverse strand, counting down.
GCTCGATCAGGGAACGGTAACGCTCGATATCCTTACCCTTAAGGTAGTTAAGAAGGTTTCTTCTCTTACCAACCATCTTAAGAAGTCCTCTTCTTGAGTGGTGATCCTTAGGGTTAACCTTAAGGTGCTCTGTAAGCTCAGCAATACGCTCTGTAAGTACTGCAACCTGAACCTCTGGTGAACCTGTGTCTCCAGCTGTTCTTGCAAACTCGTTAATAAGCTCTGTCTTCTTCTCTTTTGTGATCATTTAAAAATCCTCCTAAAATAATATTATTACAGACCATACCAAGTGAATCGTCGGAGTGTCGAATTACTGGGTATGGACAATCACACTTGATTAGTTTATCATAGCTAACCTTGGGTTGCAAGGCTTTCATTCTCTGCTTTAAAAAAATCCCGCGCTGTCTTTGTATCTTTTCTGATCTGAGCCGTCAGCGCCTCCATACTGTCGAATTTTTTCTCTTCTCTGACATAGGACAGAAAAATCACCGTTGCAAACTTCTCGTAAAGGTTTGCGGAATAATCCAACAGATGTGTCTCAACCACGACCCTGTCGGTGGCAAGGGAAATGGTAGGCTTAAAACCCACATCCGTAATACCGTGATAGATACGTCCCTCAATATCGACCTTTGTGATATACACCCCGTTAGGCGGCAAAAGTTTATCCTCCGGCGGAGCCAGATTGATGGTAGGAATCCCGATCTGCGTTCCGATGTGATTCCCGTGAATCACAGGTCCATAGATAAAATACGGGTGACCCAAAAACTCATTAGCCCTTTGGATCTCTCCGTTTGCGATCATACCGCGAATCGCCGTGGAACTGATCACAAGACCGTCCTTTGAAAGCTTTTCCACCACGTCCAGTCGAAAGCCATATGCAACCGACAGATGCTGTAACAGAGTTACATTTCCTTTCCCCTGAAATCCAAAGGTAAAGTCATCTCCCACCGCCAGATATTGCATCTTCAGCTTTTTTACCAGCATGGCAATAAAATCCTCTGCCGACATATGGATCATATCATCATCAAATGGGAGAACCAGCAGTACATCCAACCCCTTTTTCTTAAGGTAGGCGTTTCTCTCCTGCTCGGTTATAAGCTTTTTTAGTCCCGGCTCATACAAAACACTTCGCGGCGAGGTCTCAAATGTGATCATAACGCTTGTCATCTGCGGACAGTCTTTGATCCTTTCCGTTAAAAGCGCATGACCGGAATGGATTCCGTCAAACTTGCCGATGGTTACAGCGGCAGGTCCTCTTGCCTTATAGTTTTCGATACCATGAACGATCTTCATAAATATAACATCAGAACATTGCCTTGATCTTAAGGTGTTCCTGCTTCCTTTCATAAATGGCCTTAAATTCCCCAGCGGAATCATATACCAAAACCTGTTTTCCTGTTTCCGGACATGTTCCGTCAAAGTCTCCATCTGTCAGACGTAAGATGTTACCGTTTAACAGCTGCTTCATCGCAGATTCTTTTACTGTAAAGTGCACATCTTCCGGAAACAGCCGATCCACCGGGATCAAAAGAGCCCCGGGATCTTCCTGCTGCTGCACAAAGGATAAGGTATGGGCATCCTCCAGTGTAAAAGGCCCTACCTGCGTTCGACGCAGATAGCTCATGCATCCGCCGCAACCCAGTTCCTGTCCCATGTCATGAAGCAGGGTACGGATATAGGTTCCCTTGGAGCAATGCACCCGAAGACGGGCCTTCGGAGGTTCAAAGGATAAGAGTTCAATAGAGTGAACGCAGATCCTGCTAGCTTTACGTTCCACCTCTTTGCCCTCTCTCGCCAGTTCATACAGCTTCTTCCCGCCGATCTTTTTGGCAGAGTACATAGGAGGTATCTGCTCCTGCCAGCCAATGTGCTTTTGGATCACTGCAAGAAGTTCCTCCTTTGTAACAGAAACTTCTCTCTCTTCCAAAACCTCCCCCCAGATATCCTGGGTATCCGTTATCTTTCCCAAAAGCAACTGTGCTTCATAGGTCTTGTCCATATCGGTAAGAAGATTGCAAACCTTGGTTGCCCTTCCTACGCATACAGGTAAAACACCTGTTGCCTGAGGATCCAAGGTTCCGGTGTGACCGATCTTACGCATATGTAAAATTCCACGAAGCTTTGCGATCACATCAAAGGATGTAAAATCTGCTTCCTTGTCCATCACAAGGATTCCGATTGGTTCTTTCATGCCTTCTTCTCCTGATAGATTGCCTCTACATCTGCCACAAGCTTCTCAATAAAGGTCTGTGGATCTCCCTCCACCGTAAATCCGGCTGCCTTGGCATGCCCGCCACCACCATACTTTGCCGCAAGCTCTGCAAGATTGACATCATCTCCGAAGGCTCTCGCACTTCCCTTGTAGGTACCGTCCAAATTCTGATACAGGAAAAACGCCACCCGTGTTCCACTGACAGAACGAAGGGTGCTGACAATACCTTCCATATGACGGGGAAGAGCGCCCACACGTTTCATATCTTCACCGGTAACAAAGCTAGCGATCACACGTCCGTCAAGGAACTGCTTCGCCTTTTCGATTGCGATTCCCATGATCTTAAGGGATTCGATGCTTTTTTCGAAAAAGACGTGATCGACGATGTAGGAATAGTCGATGCCCGTATCCATCAAAAATCCGGCAAATTCCATGGTGGAACGATGGGTAGAGGAATACTGGAACACCCCTGTATCCGTAACCATACCGGTATAAAGGCAGGCTGCAATATCTTCATCAATGGCCTCTTTGCGAATGATCTGACCCACCAGCTCACAGGTAGAGCTTGCCTCAGGGAAAACATAGTTCACCTCGGCAAAGGAATCATTGCTTAAGTGATGATCGACGCATAAGGTGTGCTTTGCCCTCTCAAAATAGTGAGCTGCATCTCCGAGTCTTCCAAGATCACCGCAATCCAAAGAAATAAAAAGGTCAAAACTTCTGTCTTCAAAGGTATTGACTCTTCGGATATTGCCGGCACTCTTTAAGAAACCAAAAATCTTCGGAATGGGATCCAAATAGACATACACTTCGATCTGCGGAAATTCCTTGCGGATATAATTAAACAGTCCCAGGCAGCTTCCCACACAGTCCCCATCCGGCCTCACATGGCCGGCAATGGCAACACTGGTTTTATCCTTTAATAAATCGTCAATTATCATTCCTGTTCATCCTCTTTATGACCGGCTGCCGCATCTGCAGCCTTTACCTCTTCGATCTTCTTGGACATATTGATGGCATAAGCAATGGAAGTGTCCAAATGGAAATTCAGAACCGGTGTATATCGAAGATTCAATCTCTCTGCCAACAAATGACGGATATATCCGGCCGAGCTTTTGATTCCATCCATTGTCCTTGCAGCCGCCTCGTCATCTCCCAGAACAGACACATAGACCTTTGCTGTCTTCAGATCCGGTGCAACCTCAACCTCTGTGATGGATACCATAGGTGCAATACGCGGATCCTTCACATCATTACGAAGGATCTCAGCCAGCTCGCGATGAACCTCTTCATTGATTCGAACATTTTTTACGCTGTTTTTTCTCATGTTTTTCTCCTGCCATTATGGCAAAAACAGGCTGCCACAAAAGCGGCAGCCTGATATTTACTTTATGTTTCTTACTGTCTTGGTACTTCTACCATTGCATATGCTTCAATGGTATCGTCCACAGCAAACTCAGTAAAGCCTTCAAATACAAGACCACACTCATAGCCTGCCTTAACCTGCTTAACATCATCCTTAAATCTCTTAAGGGAAGCAAGCTTACCTTCGAAGATCTGATCATCACCACGACGAATACGAACAGAACAATCTCTCTCAAAGTATCCGTCATCCACGATGGAACCGGCAATGTTACCAACCTGAGATGCCTTGAAGATCTGACGAATGGTTGCATGTCCGATCACCTTCTCCTCGAAGATCGGCTCTAACATACCCTTCATTGCAGACTCAACATCCTCGATGGCATTGTAGATGACCTTATAAAGACGAACATCAACACCCTCATGCTCCGCTGTTGCCTTGGCAACATTATCCGGACGAACATTGAATCCGATAATGATGGCATTACTTGCAGCTGCAAGGTTGACATCAGACTCTGTAATGGAACCTACGCCACCGTGGATCACCTTGACAACAACCTCCTCATTGGAAAGCTTCTCAAGAGATGTCTTAACAGCCTCAACCGATCCCTGTACATCTGCCTTAACGATAATATCAAGCTCCTTGACATTACCTGCCTGAATCTGACTGAACAGATCATCCAGAGACATACCGCGACGACTCTCTTCGATGAGCTTATCCTTGCCGACCGATACGAAGGTGGAAGCATAGTCTCTAGCCTCACGCTCACTGTCAAAGGACTGGAAGATCTCACCGGCATTTGGCACCTCGGAAAGACCCAAGATCTCAACCGGAGTTGAAGGACCTGCCTTCTTAACACGCTTACCGTTCTCATCGATCATAGCACGAACCTTACCGAAGGAAGAACCTGCAGCAACCGGATCACCCACGTGAAGTGTACCCTTCTGTACCAGGATGGTTGCAACAACGCCTCGTCCCTTGTCCAGCTCAGCCTCAACGCAAAGACCTCTTGCATTACGCTTTGGATTTGCCTTCAGCTCTAATACGTCCGCTGTAAGGAGAACCATCTCTAGGAGCTGATCGATACCCTCACCAGAATGAGCAGATACCGGCACGAAGATGGTGCTTCCGCCCCAATCCTCAGGAATAAGCTCATACTCAGAAAGTTCCTGCTTAACACGCTCGATATTCGCATTCGGCTTATCGATCTTGTTAATGGCTACAATGATCTCAATGCCTGCAGCCTTTGCATGGTTGATGGCCTCAACCGTCTGAGGCATAACACCGTCATCTGCCGCTACAACAAGGATCGCAATATCAGTGGAGCTTGCACCACGCATACGCATTGCAGTGAAGGCCTCATGACCCGGTGTATCAAGGAAGGTGATCTTACGTCCACCAATGGATACAACATAAGCACCGATCTTCTGTGTGATTCCACCTGCCTCACGGTCTGTAATATGTGTATTTCTGATCTGATCCAGAAGGGATGTCTTACCATGATCAACGTGACCCATTACACATACGACTGGCGGACGTGGAACAAGATCCTTCGGATCCTCCTCTTCTTCCTTGAGAAGCTCCGCGATGACATCCACTTTCTCCTCATGCTCACAGATGCAGTTGAACTCTAATGCGATCTCCTCTGCCTCATCATAATCCACATCGGAGTTAACGGTAATCATCTTACCGGACATAAAGAGCTTCTTAACGATATCGGAAGGCTGAACCTTCATCTTATCTGCCAGCTCACGAATAGTAAGATGATCCGGAAGAACAATGGTCAATACTTCGTCCATATTACGCTTCTCAACCTTGTTATTGTTATTCTTTGTTCTCTTCTTACCACCGTTCTTTTCAAGGTTAACGTAATGCTCCTGCTTCTTTCCTAAAGCATCGCGATCACGGTTGTTCTTCTTACGGCGATCCTGATTGTTATTGTAATGTCCGTCATTCTTACGATCATTTGAAGGAGCTGCTCCGGCTGCGGAAGCGTGATTTCTTCCGCCATTGCCGCGACGGTCGTTGTTGTATACATTATCACGCTTTGGTCCACGGTGATCGTTATGATGTCCACCATTACCGCTATTGCCGTTCTGTCCCGGACGGTTCTTCATATTATCGAAGATATTTCCACGCTTGATCGGACGGTTTGGCTTTTCCTTCTGCTGATCAAAGATATTCTCTCTCTTTGGTGCTTCTGCTGCCTCTGTCTTGGCAGGCTCTGCTTTAGGAGCCTTATTCACAACCGGCGCTGCCTGTTCCTGTGGCTTCTTCTCAAACTTCTCCTCAGGCTGAGCATCCAGTCCCTTCGGGCGAACGGTTCTCTGGCTCTCCGGACGTGGCTTGATCGGTCCACGTCTTGTCTCGTTATTCTGTCCATGACGGTTATCACGTCCACCACGATTACCGTCATTACGATTCTTTGCGCCCTTCTTCTCGTCACGGCCGCCTCTGCCCTTTGCATACTGGGTGTTGAATACGGCTGTGATATTCTTCTTTTTCTTAGGGGCTGCCTGCTTATTCTCTGCGCCCTCAGAAACAGGTTCCTTCTGTTTGTTCTTCTCTTCGTTATTTTTCTCTACCACGCTCTGATCCTTCTGGGAGGAAGATGACGCAAAAGCCTTACGTACCTGCTGTGCCTGATCATCCTCAAGACCATTCTGCGCTGTAACTGTAACTCCCTTGGAAGCCATGAAAGTAACAACGTCTTTAGATGAAATGTCAAGCTGCTTTGCTAGTTCATATACTCTAATTTTCGCCATTCAAATTCCTCCTCGCTGTGCAAAACCTATCTATCTTATCGATGATGGATTTTGCAAATCCAGCATCGCAAACTGCTACCGTCATACGAAACGCCTTGCCAAGACATGGCCCAAGGTCACCGCTTGTTCCATAAATCTTATAAGGAATCTTACGATATGTGCACATATCTGTAAAATGTTTCTTTGTATTATCCGACGCATCCTCGGCAATGATCACCAGATGCGCCTTTCTCTCTTTAACAGCCTTTTCAACGGAAAACTCTCCGCTTGCTACCCGACCTGCCTTCTGTGCCAGGCCCAGCATAGAAAAGATTGGATCTGTCATAAAGTATTCATCTCCTCATTCAATTGCTGGTATATTTCAGATGAGATCCTACCGCGGAAGGACCTCTCCAGTCCACGTGACTTTTCAGCCTTCGCAAGACAAGCTCTATCAGGGCACAGATATGCGCCCCTGCCGTTCATCCGACCATCACGATCAAGATGGAACTGTCCTTCTTTTGTTCTTACAATGCGAATCAATTCTTTTTTCGGCTTCATCTCACCGCAGCCCACACATTTTCTCTCAGGCTGTGCTGTCTTCTTTGTCATTAGCAGTTATTCCTCAGTAGCCTCTGTCTCTGCAGAAGTCTCCTCATAGTACTCTTCCTCATCAAAGTACTCGTCATCATCGTACTCTTCTTCATAATCAAGGAAGTCGCCAGCCTCTCTTGCCTGTGTCTCACTCTTGATGTCGATCTTGAATCCTGTCAGACGTGCTGCAAGACGAGCATTCTGTCCCTCTCGACCGATAGCAAGTGAAAGCTGATAATCCGGTACAACCACCTTAGCTGTCTTCTCATCGGAATCTGCAACAACAGCGATGACCTTCGCCGGAGAAAGTGCATTTTCGATGAGCATAGCAGGATTTTCGTTCCATTCTACAACATCGATCTTCTCGTTGCCAAGCTCATTAACAATGGCATTGACACGGCTTCCGTTCATACCAACGCAAGCTCCTACCGGATCAACATCCGGATCGTTTGACCATACAGCAATCTTACTTCTATTGCCGGCCTCACGAGCGATACCCTTGATCTCTACGATACCCTCGCGAACCTCGGATACTTCCTCCTCAAAGAGGCAGCGAACCAGGTCCGGATGCGTACGGGAAACACGGATACGAGGTCCTCTTGGATTGTTACGAACTTCAAGGACATACACCTTAATACGATCGTTTGTATTGTAACGTTCACCCTTGATCTGCTCATTCTCTGTAAGAATCGCATCGGTCTTGCCTAAGTTAACGCTGATATTCTTGCCGATATAACGGGAAACGGTTCCTGTTATAATAGTATGCGCCTTACCCTCGTACTCACTGTAGATAAGGTTACGCTCCTCTTCCTTCAGCTTCTGAAGGATCACGCCCTTTGCCGCGCTGGTTGCAATACGTCCAAAGTTCTGAGACTTGATCTCAACATTGACGATATCACCCATCTTAAAAGAACCGTCGATCTCATGTGCTTCCTCAAGAGAGATCTCGATCACCGGATCAAACACCTCTTCCACAACTTCCTTTGCTGCGAACACATGATACTCGCAGGTCTCAGAATCCATAGTAACAGAAAAATTATCATAGGATCCGTAATTATTCTTACAAGCAACCAAAAGTGCATCCTCAATTGTTGCAAGGATCGTATCCCGGCTGATGTTCTTTTCTTTCTCAAGAACGGTCAGTGCACTTAATAATTCTGAATTTGCCATTTGCTGTTCCTCCTTACAAAACAACTTCCAGACGAATCTGCGCTATATCCTTGCGCTCAAATACCTGCTGTGAATCTTCATTTTTTATTGTGACCTGAGCGGCATCATAGCCGACCAGTTCTCCACTAAAATCCTTCTCCCCATCGATTGCCCGATAGGTGTGGATCTCAACCCGCTTACCGATACTGCGGTCAAAATCGCGATCTTTCTTCAGCGGACGGTCAAGTCCCGGAGACGAAACCTCAAAGATATACTCCTCAGAAATATAATCTTCGCGATCCAAAATATCATTCATCTCCCGACTAACTGCAACACAGTCGTTGATGGTGATTCCACCCGGCTTGTCAATGTAAGCTCGAAGATAATGTTCTTTCCCCTCTTTTACGTACTCAACATCCCAGAGCTCAAACCCCATCCGATCCAGAATCGGAAGGATAAATTCCTCTGTCTTTTTCTCGTACTCTTTCGCTGCCATACTTCCTCCATCCAGGCAAAAATACCCTAAACACAATTTAAGAGTGAGCCAAATGGCCCACTCTTAAACCTCAAGAGCTATGTAGTAGTTCCTAGGGGAATCGAACCCCTGTTTCCGCCGTGAGAGGGCGGCGTCTTAGCCGCTTGACCAAGGAACCTTATGTGCCGCAGCGCTTCGCACCGCAGCAACAATATTTATTATACTCACTTCTTAAACAAATGCAAGTACTTTTTCAATTTTTTTCAAAAAAATTTGAAATCCCCGATACAAGTGAATTTATCAGTCCTTATATCCGTTCGGATTCTTTGTCTGCCAGTTCCAGGAATCCCTGCACATCTCCTTGATGCCGTACTTTGCTTCCCAGCCAAGCTCCTCTTTTGCCTTCTGTGCGCTGGAATAGCACTGAGGAACATCGCCCTCACGACGAGGCTTCATGGAGTAGGCAACGTTGACGCCGGTTGCTTCCATAAAATTATTAACAACATCCAGTACAGAATATCCCACACCGGTACCTAAGTTGTAGATGCAAAGGCCGGCCTTCTCCTCGATCTTCTTAAGGGCTGCCACATGTCCTGTTGCAAGATCACAGACATGAATGTAATCACGGATGCAGGTTCCATCCGGAGTATCATAATCATTTCCAAAGATGCCAAGTTCCGGAAGCTTACCGATGGCAACCTGTGTGATATATGGCATCAGGTTGTTCGGAATACCGTTTGGATCCTCTCCCATCAGACCTGTCGGATGTGCTCCGATTGGGTTGAAGTAACGAAGAAGAATAACATTCCAGCTGTTGTCTGCCGTATGGAGATCGGTAAGGATCTGCTCAAGCATAGACTTGGTCCATCCATATGGGTTGGTACACTTTCCCTTCGGACAGTTCTCTGTAATCGGGATCTCTGCCGGATCACCATAAACCGTTGCGGATGAAGAAAAGATCAGATTCTTCACATCATGGGCTCTCATAACATCTGTTAATGTAAGAGTTCCTGTAATATTGTTATTGTAATATTCCCAAGGCTTATATACAGACTCACCCACCGCCTTAAGTCCGGCAAAGTGAATAACAGCATCAATCTTATGTTCTGTAAAAATTGTATTCAGGCAGTCACGGTCTAAGATATCTCCCTTGTAAAAAGCAAGATCCTTGCCTGTGATCTCCTTTACCCTCTCCATTGATTTCTCACTGGAATTGCAGAGATTATCAATTACAACAACCTCATGACCTGCATTCATAAGCTCCACGCAGGTATGGCTTCCAATAAAGCCAGCTCCTCCTGTAACCAAGATCTTCATATAAATATCCTCCTTTTGTATCTAGAAACCAATTTTAATTATAGCGTTTCTCTATGTGAATGACAACAAAAGTCGGTTCATCATGACATACAGACTATATCGGTCCACAGCCTTATACACAATGGTGATAAGATTCTCTCCGCTTTCATTTTCAGATAAAAGCACAAGACAATATCCGGCCTTTCCTGTAGTACCTGTCTTTCCTCCGATCACGGTGATCCCCTTTGGAGCTTTTGCCTCCCCCGTCTTATAGTGGTTCGTAGGGAGATATTCCTTCTTCACCACAGCTCCGGAAGCATCCGTATAGGTCACAAGACTCTTTTTCGCTTTGATGATCTTAAGGAAAACAGGGTTCTGGATGGCTGCATGAAAGATCAAATACATGTCGTACACGGTGGTATAGTGATCATCATCATGAAGTCCGTTGGGATTGACAAAATGTGAATGGGTCGCACCTAATTTCGCTGCCTCTTCGTTCATCAGCTGTGCGAAGCTTTCGGTGGAACCACTGATCCCCTCCGCTATGGCAACGGAAGCATCATTTCCTGATACGATGAGCATGCCCTTCAGCAGATCCCTCAGAGTGACACGATCACCAGGGTGAAGCCCTGCCACCGATGAATCCGGTGCCTGATCACAAGCATTCTCGCTGACCGTATAGACTTCATTCAAGTCACCATATTTTAATGCCACATAAGCAGTCAGAATCTTTGTGGTTGAAGCGGGATATACCCTTTCATCTGCTTTTTGGGAATAGATGGTAGAAAGTGTGGTGTCGTTAAAGGCACCGCAAGCCTTGGCAAACTGCTCATTGACCTTGGCAGACGCAGAATCCGTCTCAGGCAGATGGGCAACCTGTCCCCCAAGTAACACAGAATTGCTTTTCAGAGCAAGTCCATATTTCTCAATGGATGAATATAACTGATAGGGTTCTTTGATATCTGTCCGGCAGGCTGTAGCCGAAAACATAAAGGATACAGCCAAAAGTACAGACAGAACTTTTTTATTTGTACATTTCACGCCACTCAAGATCTCCTCTGTCTAATGATTTGATCAACAGCTCTGCTGTTGCGAGATTGGTTGCAAGAGGAATATTATGCGCATCACAGAGGCGTACAATATTATTAACATCCGGTTCATGAGACTTCTGTGTCAGCGGATCTCTGAGGAAAATCACCAGATCGATCTCATTGTGCTCGATCTGGGCACCCAGCTGCTGTGTTCCTCCCAGATGTCCGGAAAGATATTTGTGAACGGAAAGGTTTGTCACCTCTTCGATCAGACGACCTGTCGTTCCTGTTGCATACAGATCATTTTTGCTAAGGATACCTCTATATGCAATGCAAAGATTTTGCATTAATTTCTTTTTTGCATCATGTGCAACCAGCCCAATATTCATTGTGTACTCCTTTCCCCACGCTGCTCACATTATATCACACATCATAGAATTTCTTCGCCTGCAGACTTACATTCAGAACAAATCCCATTCCAAAATACAAGGCCACCAGCGACGTCAAACCATAACTAACAAACGGAAGTGTCAATCCGGTATTGGGCATCAGTCCTGTTACAACACAGATATTGACAAATCCCTGACAGGCAACCAGAGCCGCCATTCCGACACAGATCAACTGTCCGGACAGATCCTTCGCCCTTTTGGCTGTACGGATACATTCAAAGGAAATAGCAAACAGGATCAGGATCAGAAGACAGCCTCCGATAAAGCCAAGCTCCTCTCCCGCCACTGCAAAAATGAAATCGGTATGAGGCTCCGGAATATAGTTTCCGTTCTTAACCGAATCCACGCCGGAATTGTTAAGCCCCTTTCCCAGCAGCTGTCCGGATCCGATGGCCATAATAGAGTTCTGCTGCTGCATGGCACTCTGGGGATACTTCTCAGGCTGTAACCACGCTGCAATTCGTGTATTCTGATATCCCGCCAAAAGTCCACCGGAAGAATGCAGTGTCATAAAGATCATAAGGAACGCTCCGGTAAAGATCAGACCTAAAACCGTTCCCACCACCTTGTAGGACAGTCCGGTGTAAAACACCATGGCAAAGATCACAAGGAAGGTAACAATGGTTGTGGACAGATCCGGCTCAACCACGATCAGAAGCAGAGGAATGCCTGCCAAAACCGCTGTCATCAGAAGCCTTTTGGGTTTGTTCAGCTCTTCCTGGTACTGCATCAGATACTTGGCAAAGAACAGCACCACAAAGATCTTAGCCACCTCCGACGGCTGGAAGCGAACGCCCGGAAGATTGATCCATCGGGTCGCTCCAAGGGAGTTATCTCCTACTCCAGGAATCAGGATCAAAAGCAACAGTCCACAGGTCAAAGCATAAAAGAACCAGCCAAAGGACAAAACAAAGGAATAGTCCACAAGTGACACACAGACCATGACCACAAGTCCTAAGACCATTCCTATGATCTGTTTGTTCTGATAGCCTTCATTTGCACTTCCGATTACGATGATTCCAAGGATCGTAAGAGCTACGATCAACACCACCAACCGAAAATTGAAATTTTTAATACGATAATTACGAAACATCAAAGAATCCCCTGTTCATATGACTTACAGGACAGCTGACCATCCACAAGCTGAACCAAAATCATCTCATTCTCATTTGATAACAAGCGCTTTTTCTTCTTAATGCGAAACGCTTCATTTGTCTTAAAGATCGTAACGTCAGCATCTTCGATTCCACCGGCAAGGATAAACGCAGATGTACCCGTGGTAATGCCGGCATGAGCATGTCCACGGATCACACCGGTAACGATAATATTGCCGTTCGCCTCAACCGTCGCGTCCTCAGGAACATCCCCAAGGACGAGAAGGCCGGTCTCACTTGTGACCTTCTCGTTCTCGCCAAGACTTCTTGGAATGATCCGGGCATTTTCATCGGCCTTTTCAAAAAAGAAACGTTCTTTTTGACCGACCATCTTCGCATCCCACATCTTATCCTTTAAGGAAAGCAGACTGATATGCACATCGCTGTTCAGCTCAATGGACTGAATCACGGCAGCCGTCTCTTCATCGGACAGTTCTCTGCCTTCAATGGACAAAACAAGATCTGCGTTACCGAAAAATTCCCTTCCCTGGGCAAACTTTTTACAAATGGTGGTCAACACTTCCTCAATCGGTCGTTCCGGATCAAGTACCAGAAGGATCCCGTGGGAATAACTTTTGATCATTACATCTTCTGCCATAGTAGCCTCACTAATCTGTTACAGAATTGCTGCTATTAACGGAATTGATTCCGCCCTTAAGCATTTTCTTGGATGATTTAACATTAAAATAGCAACCTAAAATGTTCTTGGAAACATCCGCCGCATTATGAGAGGTATAACCGAATGCAATTCGTGTTGCAATGGTGACCTCAGGCTTCTCATAAGGAGCATATCCCACAAAGAGCGCATGGTTCGGATGACCGGTCTGCTGAGCTGTTCCGGTCTTACCGGCAACCGCAATGGGGAAACCGTTAAAGGTATCCAGGGTGTCATCCACCACCATTCGCATTCCGGAATGAATAGCGCTCCACTGGGAGGAATTTAATACATCCACCGTTGAAACCTTCTTCGGACGGTATGTCTTTAAGGTCTTACCCTTTGATGTCGCTGTATGATCAAGCAGAGTCAGATCATATACATTTCCGCTGCTTGCAATGGCTGTGACATAGCGCGCAAGAGAGATCGTCGTATAGTTGTTGTCAGACTGACCGATGGCAGCCATGACAGGGAACTCTGTTGCCATATGAGGCGTGTTTTCCTCAATCTCCACGCCGGTCTTACGATTCAGACCGTAGAGCTTGGCATATTTCCGGATCTTTTTGATTCCCACGCTGTCATTATAGTTATTGTCTCCGCCGGATAATCTCCAGCCTACTTCGTAGAAGAAGTAGTTACATGAATCACGGATGGCCTCAGACACATTGATGGTTCCGTGTGTGCTTGGATAGATCCAGCACTTCGGCTTATTGCTAACCTTCTCAAACATACCCTTATCCGTAATGGTAGAGGAAGTTGTAATTACTCCCTCTGCAAGACCTGCCGTAGATGAAACCAACTTAAAGGTAGATCCCGGCGCAGTTCTCTGCTGGGTCGCATGGTTGTAAAGCGGATTTGAAAAACTCTGGGTCAGATAAGCGTAATAACTGTTATCAACCGAGTTCGCCAGACGGTTATTATTATAACCCGGATAAGAAACACAGGCCAGTATCTCCCCTGTCTTCACATCCATTACAACCGATGATCCGGATGAAGGCTCCAGAGCAAGCTGTCCCGGTGTCAGCTCCATATTTTTCACCTTGTCCTTAAGGAAATTATAAGCTGAAATGGTTCCGTTTGCCAGCCCATCCCGCTTGGCCTTATCCATTTTTAGGATGCCCTGATCGTAAAGGATGGCGCAAAGCTGACTTCCTCTGATCTGGTCATTTAAAATGCCGTAATGGAAAACGATCTTAGCAAAAGAACGATCCTTTCCCATGGTATCAAGGATATAATCCACCAGCTTCTGATACAGTTCCTCTGTATCCACCAGCTCATCCGAGGTGGCAAACTTGGTATAATCTACCCAGTTCTTCTCCAGACAATGCTTTAAGTAGGCACGAACGGAAATCTTCTCATTCATCCACTTCTGGTAAACCTCATCATCCTCATTCTTTGCCTCAGACTTCAAGATACCGTCACTGCGAAGCTTCTTAACGATGTAGGTTGCATACTCTGCATTCTCATCACTTAAGTCATCATAATCCCTGGCATTCTTGCCCAGGATCTGCTGTTCCACCTGGGTTAGTGCCTTCTCTCTTCTCTTTTCGAAGATATCACTGACCTGATGCTCAAGGTCGGTAGCATCGGTTTCAGAAAGGTGATCCATATCGATCAGGTTATTATTGATCAACGTAAAATATACATCGTAGATCGGCACCACAATATTGGCCCCGGAACCGCTGGAAGGAAGATGGTATTCCTTGATGTTCATGATCTTGGAATAAAGGATGCCCGCAATCTCCTTCTCCAACAGCTGATAGGTATCTTTCTGCAGCTCTTTGTCAATGGAAAGGTACACATTCTGACCGGTAACAGGAGCCTTGGACTGGGTCACCTTAATCGGCTTTCCCTTATTGTCCGCATAGATCTTCTGATATCCCTTCTTACCGGATAGCTGCTTATCCATGTATTGCTCGATACCGGCTTTTCCAACAATATCGTTGATGGATACGGTCTTATCCTCCTTGGATCGTTTCGCATATTCTTCGGAAGAGATCGTACCGGTATAACCGATGATACTTGCAAAAGCATCCGCATCGTTATACTTACGAATGGACTGCTCCTCAATATCAGCACCGGTCAGAGTATCGGAATTCTCCTTAATGTAGGCAACCGTCTTTTGTCCGACATTTTTTGCCAGAGGCGTTGCCATATACTGCTGATAACGGTTCAGCCAGATCTTATATCGAAGGACTGCGATCTTATACCGCATAACCTTGTCATAGTTCTTGTCGATAGAAAACTTCGTCGTATACAGATAATCCATGATCTGTTCCGGTGTGGCTTCCGCCGTGTTGTAGCCCAGCTTGCTGTCAAAACCAAGATCACTGATCTTCGCCTTGCCGTACACATCTGCACGGAAACGATTGACAGCCGTTCCACTGTCACGGAACTCAAACTTGCCGGTGGAAGTCTGTGTGATACCGAATTCCAGATCCAGGGAATCCCCGTATTTCTCCACATTGGTAATGATATCGGCAAGTTCTGCATTTAACTGCTTCTGGTGCTCTTTTACCGTTGCATAGTTCCCGGAATCTGTAATGGTCACCGCGTAGGCAAGCTTATTATAAGCCAACAGTTTTCCGTTACGGTCATAGATGTTACCTCTTGTAGCGGCAACCGTCTCCTTTTTTTCGATACGCAGATCATAATTTGCCTGATAATCGGCGCCCTTTACAATCTGTAATACAAACAGTCGTCCTAATAACACAAAGGCGAACAGGCCAAATACCGAGTATAAGACCAGCTGTCTTTGAGCCGCCAGACGACTCAGTACGTTCTTAATTTCTTCAAGCACGGCCTCTGTCTCTCCTCTTTTCTAAACGATCTAAGAATTGATTCATGTGATACATCGGGAAATAGAAAACCAAAGATAAAACCACGGTATATACCATTTCCGGTACCATCACGTGAAGGAAATAATAAGAAAGGCCAATCCTTCCTCTTGATAAAAACAGACTACAATAGATCATAAATCCATAGATGAGATCTGTTGTTGCCACAAGGATCACCGGCAATCTCAAACTGTCACCAAAATAGATCTTCCGGAAAAAGCCGTTCAGATATCCCAACAACATATAAATCAGAGCATACATGCCAAAGAGATTTGCTGAAAATAAATCTAAGAGAAGGCCGGAGCAAAGACCGGCTAAAGCCCCTACTTTCCGACCTCTCATAAAACCTAACATTCCTGTAAAGATCAAAAGCACATTCGGCACAACACCTGCCAGTGTGAACCAGGACATGATGGATGTCTGCAGTATATAACAAAGGAAAAGAGCCAGCCCGATGGTTAATGCTTTCAATACATGATATAGAGCCTTCATTACTCTTTACTTACTCCTTTTGATTCGGGAGACTCTCCTGTCTCCTTCAACTGTGTAATAACAAGTACATCTGTCAGATGTGAAAAATCCACCACCGGAGTGATCGTTCCGGACTTTGTCAGCTGATTGGTATCCGCCTTGCAGCTGCTGACATATCCGATCAGAATTCCCGGAAGGTACTTGCTGCTGATGTTACTTGTAACAACCGCATCGCCCTCCTTCACCTTATCCTTCGAATCGGAAAGGCTGGAAAAATCGATCATATTGCTTTCGTTCATCCGCTTAAGGTCACCGGAAACAATACAGTTATCCTCCGTCGATACGATCATCGCACTGATATTGGTATCATCCGCAATCACCGAACGTACCACAGCATAATTGGATCCCACAGTGGTTACAACTCCACAGAGTCCGTCTCCTGCCAGGACGTTCATGTTGCGCTTGATTCCGTCCTTTGATCCCTTATTGATGGTAAAGGTATGAAACCAATTGCTTGTACCCTTGGCAATGATACGGGCACCGGTCATATCATAATCCGAGTAAGAACGATCCAGCTTATATAAGCCCTCCAGCCGCTTCAACTCACTGTCCTTGAGCTGGACATTTGCCAAACGGCTCTCAAGTTCTGTTACCTTGTTCTTCAGTTGTTCGTTTTCCACCATCAGTTCTTTACGACTCTTACGGTTCTCTGAAGAATGCAGAAGTGCCTCTCCTGCTGTATTCAGGCCCTGCTGCATCGGTTTGAACACATAATCTGCCACCGTCTGGAGCGGCCCCCCGGAAAAACCGGTTGCATAACTGAAAAACAGTAATGCAATGCAAAAGATCAAAAGGGTCAAAAGAACAAAATGACTTGGTATATTGATTTTGTCTCTTCTGTTCATAATCGTATCTGTTAGCTAAAGATTCTGGACTTCATGGTATAACCAAAGCGATCAAAACGATCCTCTGTCAGTACCTTTCCTAAACCTAATGCTACTGTCTCCTGTCCTTCTTCTGCCGTGTTCATTGCAATATTTGTCATGCCCTGGAACAGGGTGGAAAGTCCAACGATCTTAGAGCTTCCTCCTGTCAGGTAAATACCGGAATGTACTACATCCTTGGCGAGTTCAGGTGGAACCTTCTCAAGGATCATTCGAATGGAACTTCCGACGTTCTCAAGATCATCCTTCATTCCCTCGTAGATCATCTGCGCCGTAACTTCCATCTCGATCGGAAGTCCGCTTACAACATCACGTCCAACGATAACGGAGGTCGTCTCCTCGGTTGGCTTAAGGGCGGCGCCGATCTTCTCCTTCAAGGCCTTTGCTGTCTTGCGACCGATCACAAGGTTATAGCGACGCTTCATAAAGGTAACAATGGACTCATCCAGCTTATTACCGCCAAAAGGAAGAAGTTCGGAAAGAACTAGACCTCCAAGGGAGATAACGGAAATCTCTGTGGTATCAGCTCCTAAATCCACCACCATCACACCGGTTGGCTCTGTCACATCAAGGCCCATTCCAAGAGCATCCGCAAGCGGCTTCTCACAAAGACGGATACTTCTGGCTTTGATCTTTGTCTTCGCAAACATATCAAAGAACGCCTTCTTCTCTACTTCCGTAATATCCGTCGGTACAGCAATCACAATATCCGCACCCTTAAGCTTCGCACCCATCTTATGCTCTAACACTTCAAGAAGCATCGTCTGCATATTGTCGAAGTCTGCAATAACGCCGCCTACGATAGGGAATGATACCTCAATGGTATCCGGCGCCTTTTCAAACATGGAATAAGCCTCATCACCGTATGCATACATCTGATTGCCCTCTACAATGGCAATGGTGTTCTTCTCAAGTGTCACACCATTGTCACTGCGACTGTAGATCTTAAGGTTGCCGGTACCCATGTCAATTCCGTACCCGTTTGTCATGTCAAATCCTCCCTGCCCAAAAACTAAATCAGGCCCTGTTCTTTAAAACTAAAATATGTCAGATCACCGATCACTATATGATCCATGAGTGGTATACCAAGATTCTCTCCTGCTAAAGCGCACATGGTAGTAACTGCACGATCTTCTTTGCTTGGTGTGGGATCTCCGCTAGGATGATTATGAAGCAATATCACACCGCACGCACGATGCATCAACGCCTCGATATAGACCTCTCTCGGCGAAATAACGGCTGTATTACACGTTCCTTCCGCTAAAAGAACCTGCCCCATATAACGGCATTTATTATCCAGAAGGCAAAGGATCACCTGTTCCTTCTGGAGATACCGAAGCTGCTCCATAAAAAAATCTGCGACACAGTATGCATTTTTCATTTCAAGCCGTGGTCCCTTTTTCTGCTGACTGGCACGTATTACAATGCTTCTGACAGCAAGCAAAAGACAGGCTTTCGCCCGGCCGATCCCGTCGATCGCCATAAGGGAGGCAAGACTTGACTCCATCAGTCCGTAAAATCCCGCCTCCTGGCCCAGGATCTCCCTGGCCAGGTCCAATGCATTCTTCTCTTTGGTTCCGCATCGGATCACAAGTGCTAAAAGCTCCGCATCCGTAAGGGCTTCCATCCCGTACTTTCTGGCTTTTGTCTCCGGATCCATCTCACAATTCCAGAGTTTTTTATTCTCCTGTGGCATGTTGTTCCTTCCTACAACTCTTAAATCTTCCGGCCACGGAAAGAACTACCATCACAAAAACCCCATACCTTAAAAACATACCATATATGCAGTTAAAGTTCAATGTCGGTTACAGCAACGCCTCCAGCTGTTTTTCTGTTACAAATCCCTTATCCAGCAATTTCTGAAGGGACATCAGGATTCCAAGTTTTGCATGATACCAGGTAAGTCCTCCCTGGAAGTATGCGGAATACGGCGCACGAAGCGGTCCGTCGGCGGAAAGCTCAATGGAGGCTCCCGATACAAAGGCGCCTGCTGCCATGATCACCTGATCATCATATCCCGGCATATCCCATGGTTCCGGTGAAACATAGCTGTCAACCGGAGCTGCCGCCTGAATTCCCTCACAGAAAGCGATAAGTGCCTCTGCCTCCCGAAGTTCCACAGCCTGGATGATGTCGTAACGCTCTTCTTTGCTGTCCGGAATCACCTTATAACCAAGGCGCTCGTAAATATTTGCTGCAAAAACGGCACCCTTAATAGCAGAACTGACCACCGTCGGAGCAAAGAAAAAGCCCTGATAGAAGCTTCGCATTACCCCAAGGGATGCGCCGACCTCCGCACCAAGTCCCGGTGATGTCAGGCGATAGGCAGCGTTCTCAACACATTCCTTCTTACCTACAATATAGCCTCCGATCGGAGCAAGACCGCCACCCGGATTCTTGATCAGAGAGCCTACCATAAAGTCAGCCCCCACATCCAAAGGCTCAATGGTCTCAACAAATTCTCCATAGCAGTTATCTACCATGATCAAAACGTCCGGACGAAGCCCCTTGATAAAGCTGCAAAGCTGCCCGATCTGCTCAACAGAAAAAGTAGGACGCATGGCATATCCCTTGGAACGCTGGATGGTAACAAGCTTGGTCCTTGGATTTAATGCCTTTTTGATCCCCTCATAATCGAAGGAAAAATCCGGAAGAAGATCTACCTGCTTGTAGGTGA
This sequence comes from uncultured Lachnospiraceae bacterium, assembly GCA_946182825.1. Taxonomy (GTDB): domain Bacteria; phylum Bacillota; class Clostridia; order Lachnospirales; family Lachnospiraceae; genus Weimeria. Next base: position 37,430 of record CAMGZH010000011.1, on the reverse strand, counting down.
TCCCGTACTCGGCAAGGGAACCCTTACTCGGACGGATACCAATCACTTCCTCAAGGGTGTCATAGGGTTTTCCCACCGGGCTTAACAACTCATCTCCCGGACGAAGATTACTCATAAGAGCAAGGGCAAGGGCATGGGTTCCGCAGGTGATCTGAGGACGTACCAGAGCCGCCTCTCCGTGAAAGGCACTTGCATATACCTTTTCCAATGTGTCACGGCCGATATCATCATAACCATAACCGGTGGTTCCCTGCATACACTCCACGCTTACCTTGTTCTCCTGCATCGCACGAAGAACCTTCAGCTGATTGTACTCTGCAATCTCATCAAATCGGTTGAAACGATCCTTTAATTCGGTTTCTACCTTTTTTCCAAATTTATAAACGGCTTCACAGATTCCTGCTTCCTTGTAAAACTCTTTCAGATCTGTCTGCATCTTCATACCTTCCTAATCTATGCTTTATTTAAGATCCTGCGGGTCATTTCCGTCAGGATCTGTCTGTCGTCTTCATATTCCCGGCGATCAAACCACTCCACGTCTTTTTCTCTTCGAAACCATGTCAGCTGTCGTTTTGCAAAGTGCCTTGAGTCCAGCTTGATCTTATAGACCACATCCTCAAGGGTACATTCCCCTCGAAAATAGGAATAAAACTCCCGGTAACCGATGGCCTTTGCCGCCGTATGTTCTCCCTTTTGATCCACTGCATAAAGCTGTTTTGCCTCCTCACAGATCCCCTGCTCCATCATCAGATCCACCCGTCGGTTGATCCGGTCGTAGAGCTTTTCTCTGTCATCGGTAAGAACAAAATAGTGAAAATCGTAAGGGCTTTCCTTCTGACGCTGTCTATGATTATACTCCGAGAACTTTTCGCCCGTGTGCTGGTAGTATTCAAGGGCACGTATCATCCGCTTTACATTCCCTGCCGGAATAGCCTTTGCGCTTTCTTCATCCACCGCGGCAAGCATCTCATGAAGGACTTCATTCCCACTGGTTCTGGCAATATCAGAAAGTTTCAGGCGAAGGGCGGTATCGGCCTCTTCCTCCTCAAAGTCAATATCATACAAGAGAGCCTGAATATAAAATCCTGTTCCACCTACCACCAAAGGGATCTTTCCCTGCTCTGTGATCTCATGGATCGCCTGCTTTGCCATGGCTACAAACTGCGTTACATCATAGTCCACATCCGGTTCCATGATATCGATCCCGTAATGACGGATCTCCTGCATCTCTTCTTTTGTAACCTTGGCTGTTCCCACATCCATGCCACGATAGATCTGCATGGAATCTGCCGATATGATCGAAGCATTGATGGCTCTGGCAAGTTCAATGGACAGCGCCGTTTTTCCCACGGCTGTCGGTCCGGTCAGTATGACTAAAGGGGTCTTTTTCATTAATCTACAATCCTCTTAAACTTTTTGTCCAAGTCATTTCTTGTAAATGAGATGATGGTAGGTCTGCCGTGAGGACAATGATACGGCTCCTCAAGGGTCATCATCTCATCAAACAGCGCCTCCATCTCCTGCGGAGACATTTTCATATTTCCCTTGATGGCCGCCTTACAGGACATGGATGCTACCTTTTCCATAACAAGCTGGCTGGTCTTCTCGTTGGCCCAGGTGTCGGCATTGGAGATGATATCGATAAACAGTGCCCTCGGATCAATGGAAAACAGATTGCCCGGCACACCCTTGATGGCATACTCCCGACCTCCAAAATTTTCAATCTCAAAGCCTAAGGTCGTAAACACCTCCATATGATGGAGAAGTGCCTCCTCTTCCGCCGTGGAAAGAGAAACGATCACCGGCGGGCTGACCATCTGGGTGGTCATCTCCTGATGCTTTAATCTTGCCATGGTACGCTCGTATAAAACCTTTTCATGGGCCGCATGCTGATCCACCATATAAAGGCAATCCCCGTATTCGATCATCCAGTAGGTCTCAAACACCTGACCGATCAGACGATGGTGTTTTTTGGATTCACCGGAGAAAAATCCGATCTGCTGATAATCTCCCTTTCGTGCATCCTCTAAGGCCTGCTGCTTCTCCGTCAAAGTCTCGGTCTCAGCGTATACCTCTTCTTCCACAGCCACAGTCTCATCCTCTGCCATCCCGTCTTCCTTTACCGCCATATCCTTCTGGCGATAACTGTACTGCCGCTCATAAGGGGTATCCTTATGAATGGAGGCTACAATCGCCTCTTTCATGGCAAGGAGGCGATCCTTCTGGAAAGGCTCCGGCATAGGCTGCTTGTCTTCCATTTCCGGAGGAGAAAACGCCTTTTGCTTCTGAGCAGAAAGTTCCTGTTCCCGAATATCTTCCCGCTTGGTCAGCGCCTCATGGACAGCGGTGGAAACCTTTTCAAAGGTATAGGGTTCATCTGTAAAACGAACATCCTGTTTTGTCGGATGAACGTTTACATCCACCTCCTGTCCCGCAAAATCCAAAAACAGCACACACATGGGATACTGATGCTGCATGACAAAGCCCTCGGCTCCCTGCTCCAATGCCTTGGAGAGGATCGCGCTTTTTACATAGCGTCCGTTGACAAAGAAGATCTCCATGCTACGGTTTCCACGGTTCAAAATGCTTTCTCCCAAAAATCCCTTCAGCTGCATGTCTCCCTGAACGAAATCAATGGGGATCAGATGGCTGGCCACATCTCTTCCATAGATGGAATAAATGGTATCCTTAAGGGATCCGTTTCCCGGAGTCTGGAATTTATCCTGACGATTCTGCCGGAATTTAAAAGATATCTCCGGATGGGAGATGGCAAGCTTTTCAAGGATATCACGAATGTAATTTCCCTCCGTCATGGGGCTTTTTAAAAATTTCCTTCGCGCCGGTGTATTGTAAAACAGGCTTCGCACCAGGAAGGTGGTTCCATTCGGTGTACCGATCTCCTCATAGGCAATCTCCTTGGAGCCTTCGATCTGATAATGGGTTCCCACCATTTCTGTCGCTGTCTTTGTGAAAAGCTCCACCCTTGCTACCGCCGAGATACTTGAAAGAGCCTCACCACGAAATCCCAGAGAGGAAACCGTCATAAGGTCCTCTGCGGTGCGGATCTTACTTGTCGTATGACGTAAAAATGCCGTCTGCACCTGGTCGTAGGGAATTCCCATTCCGTTATCCGTAATACGAAGCAGATCGATGCCGCCACCCTCGATCTCAACGGAGATGGCCGTAGCTTCTGCATCAATGGCATTTTCCACAAGTTCTTTCATAACGGAGGCCGGCCGTTCTACAACTTCACCGGCGGCGATCCGATCAATGGTATCCTGTTTCAGTGGTAATATGGCATTTCTCATCCTAGCTCTCTTACCTTTCCCTGTAACTCATAAAGACGGTTCATCGCATCCATCGGCGACATATGAATGATGTCAAGGTCTGCAATGGACTGTAACAGTTCTTCCTTCTTTGGATCCGAAGCATACATCATATCAAACATCGACATCTGCCCCTCGATCTGATCCAGATCCTTTCCCTTTTTCGCGGAAGGCTTTGGTGTTGTTACTTCCTCTCCCTCCACAGAAAGATCCCGCATCCGATCCCGGATCTCTTCGTCCGAAAGGGTGGCCGCGATCTCTTTGGAACGATCAATAACGCTTTGCGGAACGCCTGCAAGTCTCGCCACTTCAATACCGTAGCTTCTATCCGCTCCACCTTTTACGATCTTACGTAAAAATACAATGTCCTCTCCGTTCTCCTTAACGGCGATACAGTAATTGTGAACCCCTGCAAGTCTGCCTTCCAGTTCTGTCAGTTCATGATAATGGGTCGCAAAAAGGGTCTTGGCTCCCAGAACGGATGGATCTGCAATGTGTTCCACCACCGCCCAGGCAATGGACAGACCGTCAAAGGTACTTGTTCCACGTCCGATCTCGTCTAAAATGATCAGGCTGTCCTTTGTGGCATTTTTTAAAATGTTTGCCACCTCATTCATCTCTACCATAAAGGTGGACTGTCCTGACGCAAGATCATCGGAGGCTCCGACTCTTGTAAAGATCCGGTCCACAATTCCGATCCTGGCCTTTGTGGCAGGAACAAAGCTTCCAAGCTGTGCCATCAAAACGATCAGAGCGGTCTGTCGCATATAGGTACTTTTACCTGCCATGTTCGGACCTGTAATAATGGCGATCCGGTTGGTATCATCATCCAAAACCGTATCATTTGAAACAAAGCTTCCGCTTGGAATCATCATTTCAACTACAGGGTGACGTCCTCCCTCGATCCGGATCTGTCCCTCTGTGTTCATCTCAGGCCTTACATATCCCTGCTTCTGTGCCACATAGGAAAGACTGCACAAAACATCGCAGGCTGCCACCGCCCTTGCTGTCTTTTGAATACGCTCCACATTATCGGACAACAGAGAAACCAGACTGGTATACATTTCATGTTCCAGATGATTGAGCTTGTCTTCCGATCCGAGAATGGTGTTTTCCAGCTCTTTTAACTCCGGTGTATAAAAACGCTCCGCATTGGCCAGTGTCTGCTTTCGGATATAATCCTGAGGGACCTGATCCTTATAGGAGTTGCTGACCTCCAGATAATAACCAAAGACCTTGTTGTATTTTATCTTTAATGTTTTGATACCGCTGCGTTCTCTCTCCTTCTCCTCAAGATCCGCAAGCCAGCTTTTGCCTTCGGTCTTTGCTCTTCGAAGGGTATCCACCTCTTCCGAAAAACCGGTCTTGATGATGTCTCCGTCATGGACGGAAACCGGTGGATCGTCATCCAGCTCCTCCATCAGAAGCTGATAGAGATCCTCCATGGGATCCAGCTGTACCAGAAGATCCCCAAGGAGGCTGCTTTGAAAAGAGCCAAGAAGAGATCGGATCGCCGGAAGGGAAGAAAGGGAGGTTCGAAAAGCCAGAAGATCCCTTGGATTTGCACTTCCGTAGCTGATTCGCATCAGAAGGCGCTCCAGATCGTAGACCTGGGTCAAATACTCTCTTAACTCTTCCCGATCCATCATATGAGCAGAGAGCTCTTCCACCGCATCCAGTCTTCCGTTGATCTGATCGATATCCACAAGGGGACGTTCGATCATAGAACGAAGCCGTCTTGCTCCCATTGCCGTCTTGGTCTTATCCAAAACCCAAATCAGTGAGCCCCGCTTCTCCTTTTCCCTCATGGTCTCCACCAGTTCAAGGTTACGGAAGGAAGAGGAGTCGATCAGACAATAATTTCCTGTAATATACGGATTGATGGTGGTCATATGGGAAAGACCGTTTTTCTGTGTATCCAGAAGGTAGGAAAGCAGGGCGCCTGCTGCCAGGGTTCCATCCTTAAAGTCCAAAAGTCCAAGCGCTTCCAGACTCATTACATGGAAATGATCCTTTAATACCTTTTGGGCATTGGCATCCACATAGTAAGAGGAATCCAGCGTGGAAAAAAAGATCCCCCTTGCCTTGAGCTCCTCGATAAAATCCGAATGCGCCAGTGCAAAGGACTCGTTACTGACCACTTCAGAGGGAGCGTATTTTCCCATTTCATCCTTTAGCTTACTAAGACCGTCTACCTCTGTCACACGGTTTTCACCGGTAGAAATATCTGCAAAGGCAATTCCGTATCCCCTGTTTCCGTTATCATAAATACAGCAGATAAAATTGTTTTTCCCATCTTCCAAAGAAGCCGGATCAATATTGGTTCCCGGTGTAACGATCCGGATCACGCCTCGCTTCACCAGGCCCTTAGCCTGCTTGGGATCCTCAAGCTGTTCGCAGATCGCCACCTTGTATCCCTTTTCCACCAGGCGCGAAAGATAGGTATCCACGGAATGGAAGGGAACACCGCACATGGGTGCCCGTTCTTCCTTGCCGCAGCTTTTTCCGGTCAGTGTCAGTTCCAGTTCCCTTGACACAGTCTTTGCGTCCTCAAAGAACATTTCATAAAAGTCTCCAAGACGGTAGAACAAAATACAATCCGGATATTGTTCCTTTGTCTTAAGATACTCTTTCATCATTGGTGTATATTCCGACATGTTTGTGTATCTCTTTCTATCTGTCAGCAGAAAGCAATGCTTCCGCCACCTTGATTCCATCCATTGCCGCAGAGGTGATCCCCCCTGCATAGCCGGCCCCCTCGCCACAGGGATAAAGCCCCTTCACCGGGCTCATAAAATCGTCTTCTCGCGGGATACGCACCGGGGATGAGGTCCGGCTCTCAACACCGGAAAGGATCGCATCTTCCCGACTATATCCCGGGATCTTATGTTCAAAGTGCTCCATCGCCTCTAAGAAGGCACTGCGGATCTCTTTGGAAAAGATCGGATTCAGATCTGCAAAGGTTGCAAGACCCTTATGACAGGAAGAGAAAGCACCGTAGGAGCTGCTCTTTTTACCTGCCATATAATCCCCGTAAAGCTGCTGGGGGATCTTGCCTTCCCCTGCCTGATAGGCAGCCTCTTCAATGGACCTTTGGTATTTCATTGCCCCAAGAGGATCCTCCAGATCATATTCTCCTGCTCCCACAGAAACAACAATGGCCGCATTGGCATTACCGGAATCCCGACCGAAATTGCTCATACCGTTCACTGCCAGTCGTCCCTCCTCAGAGGAAGCATTCACCACATAGCCGCCGGGGCACATACAAAATGAGTATACCCCTCGTCCGTTGGAGGGATGGGCCACCAGCTTATAGGAGGAGACCGGAAGAATACCGGCGTAGACATCTCCGTACTGCACCTTATCCAAAAGCTCCTGGGGATGTTCGATTCGAAATCCCACAGCAAATTCCTTCGCCTTCATGGGAATGTTCTGCGCATAGAGCTTTTCAAAGGTATCCCGCGCAGAATGACCGATGGCAAGGATCACCCGATCCGAAAGATATTCCTGTTCCACGCCTCTGCAGTTTGCTGTAACACCGCAGACCTTATGATCTTTGATCAGAAGGGAGGTCATCTTTGTCTGAAAATGCACCTCACCTCCCAGTTCGCAGATCTTCTCTCGCATATTAGAGACCACCCGGATCAGCTGATCGGTACCGATATGGGGTTTTGCCTGCCAAAGGATCTCTTCCGGAGCTCCAAACTCCACGAAGGTCTTTAAGACAAAACGGTTTCTTCCGTTCTTATCTTTTACACCAGTCTGCAGTTTTCCATCGGAAAACGTACCGGCTCCTCCTTCACCAAACTGTACGTTCGATGAAGGATCCAAAACGCCCGTGGCAAAGAAGCGCTCCACATCTTCATAGCGATCCTCTGCCTTTTTTCCCCGTTCCAGCACAATCGGTCTTAACCCACACCTGGCAAGAAGATAGGCAGCAAAAAGACCTGCCGGTCCAAGGCCGATCACCAGTGGGCGGGTGGTATTTCCACCGGGAGCGGGAAGCTGATAGGTTTTCTCCCTATACACCGAGATTCCCTTAAAGCGCCTGTCCTGCAGAAATTTTTCTTCCTGTTCCACTTCTACTGCCACAGAACAAACGTAAAACACGGAGGGTTTTTTTCTTGCATCAATGGACCGCTTTAAGATCTTAAGATCTTTGATTTCTCTTACCGTAATACGAAGAAACTTTGCCGCCTTTTTATAAAGTTCACTTTCCAGATCTTTTTTCGGATCTGTCTTTAAATTATCGATTCTGATCATAGTTATCCATTTCCTTGATATAATCTACGGCACCACGCCCTGCCAGATATCCGGAGGAAAATGCCCACTGCAGATTGTAGCCGCCGCAGACACCGTCCACGTCTAAAACTTCCCCGCAAAGGAAAAATCCCGGATTTTTTCCGTCCATTAAGGACTTAGGATCCAGCCGGGAAAGCAGCACCCCGCCGCTTGTGGTCTGTGCCTGTTCAAATCCCCGGCTTCCGGTAACCGTAAGATGATATTCGTGAATCACCTCTGCCATTTCGCGGACAAAATGATGATAGTCCTTTTCTTCCAATGCTTTAAGCTCCGTCAGGGTCATTTTCGATGATCCCCCGGCCTTTTCTATGAATACCGCCGCAAGCTTTTCCGGAAAAATACCGGATAAAACAAAGGAGAGCTTCGTATCCAAGGGATCGTAAGAGATTCCTGCCTCAAAGGTCTTTTTCAACTGATCTTCGATTTCTCCCCGGGAGAAGTCCGGAAGAAAATTTAAAACAGCCCGGATCGTTTCTTTGGCATCGATCCTGCGAAGCGCCTCCTGAGAGACCCCAAACACCGGGATTCCGGATATTCCGTAATCCGTCAACTGAAGCTGTCCTTCCATCTCCTGAAGCTGTTTTCCTTCCTGATTGTGAAGGGAGACCTTTCCATGGATCCTCACCCCCGCTGCCTTAAAAAGCGGATCCTTTTTCACCGTTAAGGGAACCAGAGCCGGTAGCGGCTTTTTTACCGTAAGCCCCATCTGCTCTGCAAAACGGAAACCATCTCCGCAGGTTCCAAGCTGCTTTTGGGCGCTTCCGCCAGCTGCAAGAATAACGGCTCTTGCCCGATAGGAAAAGCCCTCAAGATGAAGCCGGTAGCTGCCATCCGCCTCTCTTGTAATCCCCAGAATCTCTTTGTTGCCCAAAAGCTTAACATCGTTTCGAAGGGCACTAAAGACCAACGTATCACGAATGGTTGTTGCCGTCTGACTCTTCGGATACATCCAGCCATCCTTGTTAAGGGTCATAACACCGCGGTCACGAAAAAAGCGGCAGACACTTCTGGCATCAAAAACGCCAAGTACTGCCTCCGCTTCCTTTGGATCACTGGAATGATAATACTCCATTGACTGCTTTGTATTTGTAAAATTACAGCGACCATTTCCAGTGGCCAGGATCTTCGCTCCCATGACGGCATTTCGGTCAAACACCCGCACGGGAACACCTGCAGCAGAGGCGATCACAGAAGCCATAAGCCCTGACGCACCTCCACCAATAATTGCTATTCCGTTATCATAATCCTTTTTGCTAAAACGATGCTCCATACATCTTACTCCTCTTGTTCTGCCGGCAGCAAATGCAGTTTCTCGGCAAAACGTACCAGAAGCGAACCCTTCGGGAACCGAAGAAGTTCCTCTCTTGTTACACCCTTGACCAAAAGCATGATAATAAAGTAACTGAACATTCCGGCAAAAATAGAAACAGCAGTTCCCACTGCATTTGAGCCAAGTGTCGTTTCAATCAGATAATATACACCAAATACGATCGCTCCCATCAGAACTGAAGAAATCCCCGGAAGCAGATAGGTCTTTTTCACATCCTGCTTGGTTCCACTGTACTTATGGATACCCCAGCCGTTTAATACACACATCAAAAGTGCGTAGAATGCATTGGCAAGGACAACAGCATAGATATGAAGCCTAAATCCCACGATCATCACCACAAGGAAGATCGCCTGCAGCACCAGAGAAATGGCTGCGTTTCGAACCGGAAGCTTTAACTTGTCAATTCCCTGCAACAATCCGTTGGACAAAGTCGACAGAGAATAAAACAGAACCGAAATAGCTCCGACGATCAGCATGTAGGCAGAAACCGGATCCGCATCATGGAACAAAAGTCTCTGGATCGGTCCTGCAAGCACTGCGATTCCCACAGTACACGGGAAGGCGATCAGCATAATAAACCGTGTGGCGGAGTGAATTCTTTTCTTAACCAGCTCTCCGTCTCCTGTCTGATATGCCTTGGTAAGACTTGGAACAGAAGAAGACGCCATCGCTCCTGCAATGGAAATCGGCACATTGATGATTACGCGGTACTGACCGGTGTATACGCCCCACCACTCGGATACCAGATGGTGATCGTATCCCTGCCAGTAGACAAGGTTTTTAAAAATACCCTGATCAATGATGGAAGAAATATTATACAGGGTGGTAGACAGTAACACCGGAATAATGGTAGACACCAGGATCCACATAACCGTTCCGTAACTTACATCCACCGACACATGGTCATGTCTCATCTTGCGCTTTAAGATCCTCTTATACAGACTGTAGATAAAAAGCACAAACAAAAGGGCCGTTACCGATCCCATCAAAGTACCTAAGGTACCGCCCGCAGCACCATAGGCCGCCGCATAGTCATCGCTGTCACCTAAGACCTTTCCCACCTTTGCTCCGTAGGAAAAGAGAAAATAGGCTGCAATAATGGATACCACAGCATTGATGATCTGCTCGGCAATCTGGGAAAACGCCGTCGGCATCATGGTGTTCAACCCCTGGAAAAATCCACGGAACACGCCCACGATGGCCACCAGGAAAATAACCGGCGCAAGGACACGAAGGGCAATGGATGCCATGGGTGTCCGAAGCATATTGGTAAAAATATCCGCACCGAAATATACGATAAGAGATGCGCTACCGCCGCTGACTGCGGCAAACAGCAGGGATCCCTTTAATATCTTATGTACATTCTTGTATTCTCCCTTGCTGACCCTTGTTGCCACAAGCTTTGATACAGCAAGAGGAATACTGTAGGACGAAATGATCAATATAATGTTATAGATCTCGAAAGCCGTTCCGTAATAGTTGTTTCCGACCTTACCGATGATACCCTTTAAAGGCATACGGTAAATAAGACCCACGATTCGACTGATAATGGATGCAACGGCCAGGATCGACCCCTGCATCAGAAAATTTGTATCACTTTTTTTGGTTGATTGACTCATAATAATCCTTAATATCCGGATTCTTTCACAGTTGCATAAATTCTGTTCTTAGCCGCCTGGCTTTCCTGAATCAGACATACCCAGGTCTTTCCCGGATTAACCTTAAGTTCCTTACCATCCTCTGTATAGTAATGTGTAATGGACTTGTCCGAATCCTTTTTCCAGGTGACCGGTACCATCTTACCCTTGGTAAAATAGGTTCCCTTTCCCTTTCCGGTCAACGGAATATTCAGCTTAAGTCCACCTTCATAGGTAGAAGAAGGCACATTCTGGAAAATAATATTCTTAACCTTTACCTGCTTGCCGTCCACAGCATCCTTCTCCGGAGCCGAGAACTCATAGCGGGCATATTTCCCCGACGAACTATCATAAATAAAATACGGCTTATTGTCAAAGAAGTATGGGCAGATTACCTGCGCATCCTTTCCCTCCGGCGTATATTCCTCATCGGCAAAGGTAAAGTGAGACGGTGTCTCTGACTTGATCTTTGTTGCAAAGTTCTTCATCTTCATACCCTTTTTAATGCCCTCCGTTGAGGTATAGGCATTATGCGGCGCCGCCTTATCGGATGTGCGGTAGAAAACGCTGGAAGAAATAGAACCGTCCAGTCCGTTCAGATCATCCACAATACCGGTTGCAAGAAGCTGCTTACCCTGGGTACTCTGTCCAAAATGCACATAGACAGCATCAAATTCCTTTGCGATGTATACATAGTAAGGACGACAGCTTCGAACATTTCCGAATCGTTTCAAGCCGGAATAGTTCTCGAAAATTCCCATCTCACGGGTAATTCCACCTTCCACCGGACACTCATAGACAATGCCGGCCTTATTGATCCCGTAATGAGGCTGACATGCTTTTGTGTTTTCGATCATAACAGCGATGGGACGCTTCTTTGTAGTACTCTCCTTAACCGGAAGACCTGTCAGTCGACTGAAAAACTGTGGTTTTTCCTCTTCCGGCTCCGGCTGAGGCGTAACCACATTTTCCACCTTCGGCTTTTGCTTCGGCTTTTGTGCCTTCTTATTACAGCCGCTAAATGCAAGTGCTCCTGCAAATGCAACCGAAAGGGCTAAAATGCCCAGACTGATCTTAAGTGCCTTGTTCTTTTTCATACTCCTTACCCCCTTGTGATGGACAGCCGATCCATGATCTGTCTCTGATGCTCCTCCATCTGCTCTCGTTCTTCTTGTTCCATATGATCATAGCCCATCAAATGAAGCATACTGTGAGCTATCAAAAAAGCATATTCCCGCAGAACACTGTGCCCGTATTCCTTCGCCTGTATCAAGACCTGGGGAATATTTAAAACTATATCCCCAAGCACGGCCTCTCCGCTCTCCGGATCAAACACCGAAAGATCCTCATCCAGCAGAGAAAAATCCCCCGGCGCCGGATAATCGATCATCGGAAAGGAAAGGACATCCGTCGGACGGTCGATCTGGCGGAACTGCCGGTTGATCGCATGGATCTCCTCCATTCCCGTCAGTGTCAATGATACCTGAACCTCATAAGGAAACGCTTCGTTGGTAAGGGATGCCTCGATCACATCCTTCGCCACCTGCTCATAATCAAAGTCCAGGCCCTCCGTGACTTCATGTTCAAGTATTAAGGTCATACTAAACTCCCTTCACGAACCAGTCTGTTACGAATCTTAAGGAACTGATTCATACTGATGGAACTGTCATCATAGATTCCCAGAGACGACAGTTCATTTAATGTCTGATAGATCACCATTTCCTGATTCCAGCTGCTTTCCATACTGTCGGAACTTGCAGCAAAAGCCTCTACCTTCTTCACCAGGGCATCGCACATATGCACGATGGCCGACTCTTCCGAGGAAGGCTTTTTCAGTACCGCTTCGTATTCATACAAAATATTGGTCAGCTCCTTCGGGAAATTATGTCGGGAAGCGATTTTAACCGCATGATTGATCTCCGGTTCTCCCATCATCTTACCGATCCGGTAATACAGTCCGCCGGCGGCGCAAAGCTTTGCATTCACGCCGATCTCCTCACCGCACTCCCGGGCAAGGCGAGATACCTTCTGCGCTCTCTGGTACTCTCCCTCAGAAAACGAGCGGAGCTCCACGATCAAAGAATATGCCGGATCCAGAAGGGTCTCGTACAAAACATATTCCTCATGATGGATCAGATCATCCAGGCGCGGCAGAACCAGAAGGCTGTATAAAACCTCAAAAAAGCCAACAGTACCGGCGATGATCAGCGTCCGAAGGGGAAGGCGAAGATCCGTAAAATATCCGGCTACCGCCGCAAACCCCACCGTCAAAGCCAGGATCATAAGCAGGCTGCTGATCTTCTCAAACCGCTTCTGCTCACGTAAAACTCTTGAAAGTAATACACCGCATACGGTAAGTCCCACATAGATTGCTGTATAAAAACCACTCAATCCAAGGGACAGGCAGTAGACAAGATCCAGGTACAGACCAAGGGAAAGGGCCAGGATATCTCCTCCAAACGCCGAAAAGATCATTCCCATCAAAAGAGCCGGATACGCATAGGGCTCAAAAAAAGAAAATCCCAGTACGACGCCCCAGGCAATGACGGACAAAAAGAAAAGATACCGGTAGCTGGTCTCCTTATAAAGGATTTTTCCCTCCCTTCTCTCATGGAGAAGGATGGATATGATGCAAAGCGCCATCAAAAAGGCCACAGAACCTACACACAGGATCCCGCCCAAAGCCAGAGATCCCTGGACACACAGAAGTGCTGTCCCTGTGAGATACAGCAGCAGACAAAAGCAAAGGTAGATTGTTCTCTTAAGAGAGATCCCTTCTCTGGGTCGTGCGCCGGCCATGTCCTTGCGCTTTACGTTGCTGATCTTTTTTATTTTGCTTTTTTTCATAGTCTTCATAAGCATTAACAATCTTCTGTACCAGCGGATGACGAACAACATCCGCACCGTTCAGCTGACAAATTGCGATATCATCAACAGAGGAAAGAACCTTCAAGGCCACATCCAGTCCGCTTACGGTTCCGGGTGCAAGATCCTTCTGGGTTGCATCTCCCGTAATAACTGCCTTACTTCCAAATCCGATTCGTGTTAAGAACATCTTCATCTGAGCTGTGGTGGTATTCTGTGCCTCATCCAAAATGATAAAGGCATTGTCTAAGGTTCGGCCTCGCATATAGGCAAGAGGTGCCACCTCGATCCTGCCCTTTTCCATATTCCTCTGGAAATTTTCAGCTCCCATGATCTGATACAGGGCGTCGTACAACGGACGAAGATAGGGATCGATCTTACTTTGCAGATCTCCCGGTAAAAATCCCAGTTTCTCACCTGCCTCGATGGCGGGACGTGTCAAAATGATCCGCTCCACATCCTCTCTCTGAAAGGCTGTGATCGCCATTGCCATGGCAAGGTAAGTCTTACCGGTACCTGCCGGTCCCACACCAAAGGTGATCATCTTATCCCGAATGGACTCCACATATTTCTTCTGTCCCAAGGTCTTAGGTTTCACCGGCTTTCCGGAGATCGTATGACAGATCAGCTGGGTATCCATTGCTGTCATAGGCCGATCCTGCATCTTTTCTTTAATGGATAATGCATAACGAACATCCTGTTCTGTTATCACATTTCCCCGCTCCGAAAGTTCCTTTAACTGCAACAGGATATCCTTTGCAAAAGCAAGATCTCTTTCTTCCCCGGACATTTTCACAAGATCTCCTCTGGGAATCAGATCTACATGCATCTGTTCCTCAAGAAGCTTTACATTCCGGTCAAACTCACCAAAAATATTCTGCAGATCCCCGGATGGGATCTCAAGTACCATCTCTGCCAAAATACTACCTCTATTACTGTCTAATTGATCAAAAATGCCTCCCGGCATTCCTTTTCTGCCGCAAAAAGTTTCTCCTTGGAACCGGAATAGATCTTTGCCAGGATCTCTCCCTTTTTCACAGGATCTCCCACCTTCTTATATACGAACACACCGCTGCCCGGATCGATGGACTCATCCTTTGTAGCTCTTCCTGCTCCAAGATCCAGAGCCGTATGTCCGATGACATCGGCCTGTACCTTTGCTACCACACCGTCTATGTCGGAACGGATTTCCTCTGAAAATTCTCCCAGCGGAAGCAGTTCCTCTGTATCCATAAAGGAGGGATCTCCTCCCTGTCTTTGGATCATCTCACGGAATTTTGCAAGGGCACTGCCATCCTGAAGATGTTCCTGCATCAAAGGATAGGCCTCCTCTTCCGTTGCAACGATGTCCCCTACCAAAAGCATCTTTGCCCCCAGCTGGTATACAACGTCTCTTAGATCCTTTGGCCCCTGTCCTTTTAGGGTCATGACCGCCTCGTTGACTTCAATGGAATTTCCAACAGCCTGTCCCAACGGCTGCTCCATATCCGAGATCACATAGTCCATACGACGACCGCAGTGTGTTCCGATCGCAACCATGATCTCTGCCAGTTTTTGGGCATCCTCTCTGGTCTTCATGAAAGCACCGCTTCCATATTTAACATCCAAAACGATGGCATCGCTTCCGCTTGCCAGCTTTTTACTCATAATACTTGAAGCAATGAGCGGAATGCAGTCAACGGTTGCTGTGGTATCCCGAAGAGCATAAAGTTTTTTATCGCAGGGTGCCAAAGCTTGCGTCTGTGAAGCAACAGCTACTCCAAGCTCTTCCACCTGTTTGAAAAAATCATCCATAGAAAGGGCACAGGATAAGCCGGGAATAGACTCAAGCTTATCAATGGTTCCACCGGTAAGTCCAAGCCCTCTTCCACTCATTTTAACAACAGGAAGACCGCAGGCCGCCATCAAAGGCCCCAGGATCAGAGTGGTCTTATCACCGATTCCTCCGGTGGAATGCTTGTCCACCTTGATTCCGGACAGATGGGAAAGATCCATCTCATCTCCACTGTGGGCCATCTCCAGGGTAAGTTCTGCCGTCTCCTCATCTGTCATTCCCTTAAAACAGATTGCCATCAGAAGTGCTGTGGTCTGATAATCCGGGATCTCCCCCGAAGTCACACCCTTCACAAAATAAGCGATCTCTTCCTTCGTAAGTGCAAGACCGTGTTTTTTCTTGTCTATGATATCAAACATTCTCATAGATTCACCCTCTTTACTTATGATATGGTTCGCCTGATATGATCCGAAAACTGCGATAGATCTGTTCTGCCAGGATCACCCGCATCAACTGGTGGGGAAATGTCATGGCAGAAAAGGACAACTGCTCGTCACTTCGCCGAATAACATCCGGATGAAGTCCCAAAGAGCCTCCAATGACAAAAGCAAGATTGCTCTTGCCGGACAGCATCAACTGCTGAAGGTGTTGGGCCAATTCCACGGAGTCCGGCCGTTTTCCCTCAATCGCCAAAGCAATAACGTAGGTTTTATCACTTATCTTTGACAAAATACGGTCCGCCTCCTTAGAAAGGATCTGTTCCTTTTCCACCTCCGTCGGATGATCCGGTGTCTTTTCATCGGATACCTCAACAACGGAAAATTTGGTATACCGTCCAAGACGCTTTCCGTACTCCGCCAGAGCGTCCCGGTAGAACTTTTCTTTTACTTTTCCAACGCAAACAATGGATATCTGCAAACTACTCCTCCACTGTGTTGTATTTAAAACTGCTTCTTACGATCTTTGACGACTTTCCATGACGATCGATGACCATAACCGAAAGGATCTGATTGCCTTCCGGAACCGAGATCGGTCCGCTGTACAGGCTACTCTTATCCGTCGGATCACTTCCGTTCCATGTGTAGTAGATCTCATCATCCTCGCGATCGCTTGATAATGTGACCTTCGTAGGCTTGTCAAAGCTTCCGCCATCCGGCGAGATCTTCGGTACCGAAGGCTGGGCATACTTGATCTTATAGGTGGCCTTCACCACCTTACCGAATTTACCGTTGGCATTACGGCATACCGCCTTAATGGTGGTCTTTCCCTCTGTCAGAAGGATAGGCTCCTGGTACATCCTTGCCCCCTCTCCATTTGGAGAACTTCCGTCCAGTGTGTAGAAGATATCGTAATCCTCTCCCTCCGGCGGTGTAAGGGTAAGCTCCACATCATCATCATATTTGCCTGCCTCCTGTGAAAATGTCGGCGGCAGGATCAGATAATCCTTAAA
This sequence comes from uncultured Lachnospiraceae bacterium, assembly GCA_946182825.1. Classification (GTDB taxonomy): domain Bacteria; phylum Bacillota; class Clostridia; order Lachnospirales; family Lachnospiraceae; genus Weimeria. Next base: position 20,746 of record CAMGZH010000011.1, on the reverse strand, counting down.
GATCTCCTTGGTCCGATCCGTGGTGGCGTAGGAAAGGGCCTCCTTCATCTTGTCATAATTTCCCTCCTGCTCATATAAGGTGAGCAAAAGTGTAAAGCCCCTTGCATAGCTTCCGTCCTTTTTCACAGCGGAAAGAAGGTAGCTCTCTGCCGTTTTCTTCCTGCCAAGCTGCATCGCATCATTGCCGAGGGCAACAAGGATCCTTGGATCACTGTCATCTCTGTGCAACGCATTCAGGTAATGGTTCATGGCCTTTTCATAATCCCCATTGGAATCTGCTTTCTTGCCGGCTGCATACTGGTAAGAAAAAGAGCAAACGTACAGATACCAGACAAGGGCAAAAAGAGAAAGCAACACAAGAATCAGAATGATCACCCTTTTCGGGATCTTTTTTTTCTTTTTAACCGGATGTGGCTTCTTCTCCTGCCCTCTTTTCTCCTTTTTTTCTACGTGCGGGATCTCGTCATCCAGTGAATTGTAATCCGGCACGATTTGAAGAGGGGTGTTGCAGATCGGGCAATGAACCAGACCATCATCAAATTCGGTTTTGCAGTTTGGACAGATCATGCTTCCTACTCCTTATTTAAGTTCAAGTGATGTCAGGCAGTTTTTCATAAGCATTGCAATGGTCATAGGACCAACGCCACCCGGAACCGGTGTGATTGCCTGCGCAACCTTTTCTACAGAGTCAAAATCAACATCGCCGCAAAGCTTTCCGTTCTCATCTCGATCCATTCCAACATCGACGACCACAGCGCCTTCTTTTACGTAGTCTGCTGTAATAAACTTTGTCTTACCGATGGCTACAATGAGAATATCAGCCTCTCTGGTGATCTCCTTTAAATTCTTCGTGTGGGAATGGGTCACGGTTACGGTCGCATTCTCACGAAGCATCAGCATGGCCATGGGCTTACCCACAATATTGCTTCGACCGATGATTACACAGTTTTTACCGTCAAGTTCAATATCGCTTCGCTTCAGAAGCTGAATGATGCCTGCCGGAGTACAGGAAACATAGCCCGGCTGGCCGATGGACAAGGCTCCCACGCTCATTGGATGAAATCCGTCCACGTCCTTCTTCGGGTCGATGGCACGGATCACTTCATCCTCATCAATGTGCCCCGGCAACGGAAGCTGCACTAGAATTCCATTGACACTATCATCCCGATTCAGCTTCTCAACCAGAAGCAAAAGCTCCTCCTGGGTGGTGGATGCCGGAAGCTCATAGGATAAAGACCTGATTCCCACAAACTCGCAGGCCTTTTTCTTATTGCGGACATAGACCTGGGAAGCCGGATCTTCTCCCACCAGCACAACAGCAAGTGTAACTTCCCTGCCCTGTTCTTTAAGGGCTGAAACCTCTACCCTGATCTCTTCTTTGATATCAGCCGATATCTTCTTACCATCGATAATCTTTGCCATGAATCTTTCTCCTTTTCCTTACGGTTAGAACAGTCCAACGATCTTTCCATCCTCTGTCACATCAATATCGTAAGCCGCCGGATGCTTTGGTAATCCCGGCATTGTCATCATATTGCCGAGAACACAAACCACAAAACCTGCTCCTGCCGAAGCATAGACCTCACGCACATTGATGGTAAAGCCCTCCGGTCTTCCCAGTGCCTTTGCATTGTCGGAAAGAGAATACTGTGTCTTTGCCATGCAAACAGGCATATGACTCATGCCAAGCTCTGCCAGTTTTGCAAGGCTGCGCTTTGCAGCAAGTGTATAGGTCACACCCTCTGCTCCGTAGATCTCTTTTGCAATGCAGGAAATCTTCTCCTCCAGAGATAAGGAATCTTCGTACAGAGGTTTGAAGTTGCTCTCTTTGTTCTCTAAAGCGTAAAGTACCTTGTCAGCAAGTGCAAGTCCGCCTTCTCCGCCCTTGGCAAACACCTCAGAAAGGGCAAATTCACAGCCTCTCTCCTGACAGAAATTCTGAATATAGGAGATCTCTGCCTCGGTATCCGTTGCAAAGGAATTCAAGGTAACGATTACCGGAACCTGATACTTCTGCAGGTTCTCGATATGCTTCTCAAGGTTTACGATTCCTCTCTTTAATGCATCAAGATCCTCTGTCGCAAGATCTTCCTTCTTCACCCCGCCATTGTACTTTAAGGCGCGAACCGTTGCTACCAGAACGACCGCATCCGGATGAAGCCCCGCCATACGGGACTTGATATCGAAGAACTTCTCTGCTCCAAGATCTGCACCGAATCCCGCCTCGGTAACAGCGATATCACCAAGCTTCATTGCAGTACGGGTCGCACGGACAGAGTTACATCCATGAGCGATGTTGGCAAACGGGCCACCGTGCACGATGGCAAGGTTGTGCTCTAAGGTCTGAACCATATTCGGCTTAATGGCATCCAGAAGAAGGGCTGTCATTGCACCGGTTGCATGAAGATCATCTGCCGTTACAGGATCTCCGTTGAAGTTATATGCAACGATGATTCGTCCGAGTCTCTTCTTAAGATCGGAAAGATCCTCTGCAAGGCAGAAGATTGCCATGATCTCGGATGCAACAGAGATTACGAAATGATCCTCACGAACCATTCCGTCTGCCTTTGCTCCCAGTCCAATGACAATGTTACGAAGAGCTCTGTCATTCATATCCTCACAACGCTTCCATACCACATTACGAGGATCGATACCAAGCTCGTTGCCCTGCTGAATATGATTGTCAAGCAAAGCTGCAAGGAGGTTGTTGGCAGAAGTGATCGCATGGAAATCTCCGGTAAAATGAAGATTTAATTCTTCCATTGGTACTACCTGAGCGTATCCGCCGCCGGCAGCGCCACCCTTGATACCAAAGCACGGTCCCAGGGAAGGCTCACGCAGTGCAAGGACGGCTTTCTTACCACGAAGATTCAAGGCATCCGCAAGACCAATACTTGTTGTTGTCTTACCTTCACCGGCCGGTGTCGGATTAATGGCTGTAACAAGAACAAGCTTACCATCCTCCTTGTTCTTCAGTTCGGAAAGATACGCCTCACTGATCTTAGCCTTGTAGCGACCGTAAAGCTCAAGTGCCTCTTCCGGCACACCGGCCCGTTCTGCCACGCGGGTGATTGGCTCCTTGATAGCTTCCTGTGCGATCTGAATGTCTGTCTTCATGTTGACCTCCTGCATTATACTTCTCTATACCTACTGTATCCGAAAAACGTCCCTATTGGGACAGCAACTCTTCAAACTGTTCCTTTGTCAAAAGAACCCGCCGTGGCTTGGTTCCCTCTTCCGGGCCCACAACTCCAAACTCTTCAAGCTGATCCATAATTCTGGCCGCTCGGTTAAATCCAATTTTAAAATTACGCTGGAGCATACCAATGGAGCCCTTTTCCTTCTCTATGATCAGGCGACCGGCATCCTCAAAATAGGAATCCCGTTCGGAATCAAATCCGCCCTCGCCTCCATCGATGGATGTGGCAGAACTCTCATCGCTGTCAATAGTATCCTGAATGGACATATCATATTCACCGGCGCCGCCGTTCTCTCGTTTGAGGAAATCCACCACATGGATCACATCATCATCCGGAACAAAGGCCCCCTGAACACGGACAGGCTTCGTAAAGCCCTGTGGATAGTATAGCATATCTCCCTTACCTAAAAGCTTTTCTGCACCATTCATATCCAGAATCGTTCTGGAATCGATACCGCTTGTAACAGAAAAGGCGATTCGGCTTGGCATATTGGCTTTAATCAGACCGGTAATAACATTGACCGATGGACGCTGGGTCGCAATGATCAGGTGAATACCTGCGGCACGGGCAAGCTGTGCCAGTCGGCAAATTGCTCCCTCTACGTCCTTCGGCGCTGTCATCATAAGATCCGCAAGCTCGTCTACGATCACAACGATCTGAGGCATCTTCTCTGCAGCGATCTCCACCGATTGTCCATGATCATCCACCGTCATCATACCGTTATGAATTCTGGCATTATATCCCTTCATATCACGGACACCGGTATTGGCGAACTTCTTATAACGTTCATCCATTTCGCGAACAGCCCAGTTCAAAGCCCCGGCTGCCTTCTTCGGATCGGTGACCACAGGAATCAGAAGATGTGGGATACCGTTATATACAGAAAGCTCTACCACCTTCGGATCGATCATGACAAACTTCACTTCATCCGGCTTTGCCTTAAAGAGAATACTCATAATAATGGTATTGATACATACAGACTTACCGGATCCGGTTGCACCTGCAATCAAAAGATGTGGCATCTTGGCAATATCCGAAAGGATCACATTGCCGCCAATGTCACGTCCTGCCGCAAAGCCGATCTTGGACTTGCTCTCTATGAATTCTTTGGATTCCATCATTTCCCGGAATGGAACCATAACAACTTCCTTGTTCGGCACCTCGATACCAACCGCCGCCTTGCCCGGAATCGGAGCCTCAATTCGGATATCCTCCGCTGCAAGGTTGAGCTTAATATCATCTGCAAGATTTACGATCTTGCTGACTTTTACACCCATCTCCGGCTGAAGTTCATAGCGGGTAACCGCAGGACCACAGCTCACCTCGGTAATGGTAACATTGACACCGAAATTCTTCAGTGTTGTCGCAAGCTTTTCTGCTGTGCTTTCCAGCTCTAATCTGGAATTGCCGTTGCCTTTCTTCTTGACCTCGGTAAGAAGAGAGGTACTCGGGAAACGATAGTTGGAATAATCCTTTGTCTGTTTCTCAGGCGTAACCTCCTGTGCCACCGGCTTTTGATCCGCCTTTTTCTGCGGTGAAGCTGCTGCAGGCTCTTCTTCTCTCGGAGGCATCTCCACCGGCTGCGTTTCCTCTTCAATTTCGGCCGGCACCTCCTCAACAACAGAAGGCGCCTCTTCCACAGCCTGAACATAGGACGGTACTTCCTGTTCCGGTTCCACCGGCTCTTCCACTTTCACAACTTCTTCCGTCTCCATCGGCTCATACGGGTTGATGATGGGAACCGGAGGGATCTCTTCCTCTGCATTGATCTTTTGTAACAGATCCCTTGCCACTTCATCTCCCTGATCTGCGGCAATATCCATAGAAGTTAAACCATCATTTTCTACCGGCGGTTCCGGTTCTACCGGTGTAAAGCCATCTTCGAGATGATCGTCCATAATATGGATCTTCGTCTTGACTTCTTCTCCGGAAGAAAGGCTGACGCGTTCTACCACCACTTCCGGCATCTCATCCTCCCGGCTCTCCGAGGATGTACCCGTCCTCTCGGCACGAAGGTCCTCTGCCGGAGGCGTCAACGCATGAAGATCATCCCCATGGCGCTTTCTACCCTTCTTGGTCGGAATCAGCTCGGTGTCGGCAGCAACTCCGCTCACCTTCTTGTCCATACGAAGCTGTCGCTTTTCTTCTCTTCGCTGCTCACGGTTTGCTTCGCTTTCCTGGTAGCGCTCCTTTAAGATCTTGGTACCCTCTCTCGCCTTGCGGTCAGCCGCTTTGGAAAACCTCTGTAAAATACCCTTTTCTGTGATCAGCACCATACAGACCATAAAAAGGATCAGGGTAAGAATGTAGGAAAAGGTAAGTCCGAAGGCTTTTGTCATAAGACCTGCAAAAAGTCCTCCCACAAATCCTCCGCCGTTATGATGGATGCTCGACAGTTCGAAGGCCTCCGCCGGCGTACCCTGATTCGCTCCCTGTGTGATCAAAGCGATGAATTCGCAAAGGAAAACAGCGGCAAAACCGGATGCCACCAGCTTAATAGAAGCGATCCGGTTACCCGCGTTTGAGACAGCAAAAAAAGTTCCGATAAGTAGCCCTACCGGAACAACATATGTTAATAGACCAAACATACCAAACCCAAAGGAAGCGATGGCATGACCCACCACTCCTCCAAGGCCTAAATTACTTAAGAACATTAAAACACAGACTGCAAGCATTCCCCAAAGTAAAATATCCTTTTCCACCTCGGATCTCGGAATGCTCCCTCTCTGTTTTGAAGAGGCGTTCTTTTTCTTTGACATAACCGCCTACCAAATCTAAATGTGCTTATACTTCACCCATAAGGTACTTATACAGTCCCTCATATTTGAACTTGGATGCGTTCCAGGAATAATCCTTTAACATATCCCGCTCTGCCATCTTATTCCAGTTGGCTTTCTTGGTGAAGTAAATGTACTTGGAATAGTTTACAATATTTAACAGCTCGTCACCATTATAGTTACGGAATGAGAATCCGTCTCCGGTCTTCTCATACTCATTGTACGGCTCAACCGTATCCTTAAGACCACCGGTCTCACGAACGATTGGAATGGTACCATACCGGAAAGAGATCAGCTGTGTCAGACCGCAAGGTTCAAACTGAGAAGGCATCAGGAAAGCATCTGCCGCAGCATAAAGCTTTCTTGCCAGATCCTCAGAATAGCAGATATTTGCGGAGATCCGATCCGGATATTTCCATGCATAGTGACGGAACATATTCTCATAACGAGACTCTCCTGTTCCGATGATGACGAACTGGGTATTATCATCTGCAATACCGTCCATGCAGTAATTGATCAGATCCAGACCCTTCTGGTCTGTTAATCGTGATACAAGACCAATCATGTATTTCTTGCCGTCAACTGCCAGATCCAGCTCTTCCTGCAGGCGTTCCTTATTGTAACGCTTGTTCTTGCGGAAGGTCGAAACATCATACTGACGGAAGATCGACATATCGGTCGATGGGTCGTATGTAATGGTATCAATACCGTTAACGATACCCTGCATGTCAAAATGACGGGAAGCAAGAAGACCGTCCAATCCCTCACCGTAGTAAGGGGTCTGGATCTCCTCACAGTAAGTCTGGGAAACCGTTGTAATGTAATCCGCATATACAAGGCCACCCTTGAGCATATTACCGGACTTGTGATACTCAAGCTTGTCCGGAGTAAAAAGATAGGAAGGAAGGCCGGAAAGCCCCTCCATTGTCTCAATATCCCACACACCCTGGAACTTCAGATTGTGAATGGTAATAATACTCTTCATATTCCAGAAAAACGGATTTGCCTGGAATTCTGTCTTAAGATAGACAGGAATAAGACCGGTCTGCCAATCGTGGCAGTGAATGATATCCGGCTGAAAGCCGATGACTGGCAAAACAGAGAGAACCGCCTTATCAAAGAACGTAAACTTCTCAATATCAAATCTTGTGTCACCATACGGATAGAAACACTCAAAGTACTCAAGATTGTCGATGAAGTAATAAGTGACCCCCTGGTACTCATACTGCATGACGCCCACGTACTTGACGCCCATCAACGGGCCTCCACCCATCTGGAAACTGGTCACATACTTAAAGTCGTCACGAAATCTCGGAGGGATACAGGTATAATTCGGTAAAACCACACGTATATCCCAGTCATTCTTATCGAACTCCTTCGGCAGAGCTCCAACAACATCTGCTAAACCACCAGTTTTTACAAATGGAAAACATTCACTGGATGCAAAAAGAATCTTTCTCATACTGCTAACCTCCCCACGGGCCTTCCCCGGTCAATATGTCTTACGCTTCTTCCCAGTTGTGGAATACTTCCTGAACATCATCATCCTCGTCCAGGAGATCTAATATTCTGTTAATGTTTGTAATATCTTCCTCGCTTGTTAAAGTTACATAGTTCTGTGGAAGCATTGTAACCTCAGCATCTGCCATAGGAATCTTCTGCTCTTCAAGATTCTGACGAACCATAGAGAAATCATTCGGAGCTGTAAGAACAACGTAGCTGTCCTCTTCCTCTGTAAAGTCCTCTGCACCTGCATCAAGAACCGTCATCATAAGATCATCTGCATCCATTTCAACAGATTCCTTATCGATAATGATCTGTCCCTTCTCATCGAACATGTAAGATACACATCCCTGTGCACCAATACTTCCATGACCCTTTGTAAAAGCATTACGAACGTTTGCAGCGGTACGATTCTTGTTGTCGGTAAGCGCCTTCACGATGATGGCGGAGCCGCTTGGTCCATATCCTTCGTAGGTTACAGATACGTAGTTGACGCTGTTTGCATCACCGGCTGCCTTCTTGATACCACGCTCAATTGTATCGTTTGGCATATTGTTGGACTTTGCCTTAGCGATAACGTCACGAAGCTTACTATTATTAGCCGGATCCGGGCCGCCTTCCTTAACAGCAACTGCGATCTCACGACCGATGATGGTAAAGATCTTACCCTTTGCTGCGTCATTTTTCTCTTTCTTGTGCTTGATATTGGCGAACTTAGAATGTCCTGACATGTTAAATTGATTCCTTTCTTACAATTTTCTGTACAATTTTATCATTTTCAAGTGTTTTATTCAAGTTATGGAGCCATGGAGCAGATCTGTACCTGATCCACCACCCGGTCTTTTACGCTTAAAACACTGAATTTGTAGCCATAAGCCTTGACCACGAACTTCTCATGCTCCTTCGGCACATGTCCGAGATGCTGCATCAAAAATCCGTTCAAGGTCTCAATATCCTCTTCTTTGAATGTGATGCCCAGAAGGTCTTCCAACTCGCTTAGAGGCGTCATACCGTTCACAAGATAGTCCCCGTTTTCCTTCAGACGGATCATCTTCTGCTCGTCGTCATGCTCATCTTCAATATTGCCCACGATCTCTTCAAGGATATCTTCCATGGAGATCAGGCCGCTGGTCTGGCCGTATTCATCCAGAACCAAGACCATATGAACCTTCTGGTACTGCATCTGGGTAAAAAGAGTATTGATGCTGTGGGTCTCCGGAACAAATTCCGCCTTCCGGATCAGCCCGTCAATATCCCGTATCTTCTTCTGATACTGATCCCTGGAAAACGCCACATGCAAAAGTTCTTTCATGTGAATGGTTCCGATGACATTATCCAAAGAGCCGCTGTAGACCGGAAACCGTGAAAAATGGCTCTCATCAAAGGTCTTGATCGCATCCTCCAAGGTACTTTCGCCGTCAAGGGCGATAATATCCCCCCGATGGGTCATAATATCCTTCGCATCCTTATCATCAAAGGCAAAGATATTCTCGATCATTTCCGCCTCTGTCGCCCTGAGATTTCCCTGTTCATGGCTCTCATTGACCATGGAAAGGATCTCCTCCTCCGTTACGTCAAAGGCCGTATGTCTCGGATTCACGCCAAACAACCGCGCCATCAAAAGGGCAACCTGTCCCAGAAGCATCTGCAGGGGCCATACCAGACGGTAAAACACTCGGTATACCGGACTGCACCGCCGGATCACCGCCGAAGTTTTTGTTGCTCCGACATAAACCGAAAGATAAACGCAGATCAGCAAAAACAAAAGCAGATGGATCACAACCGCCAAACCCTTTTCATATACCTGCATTCCAAGGGAGGATGAAAAATACAACAGCCCCAAAAGAGAGACAAGGTAAAACACACCACTTAACAGCCATGTGGTCCGGATATAACTTCCTCTTTTGATCTCATAGTCCTTTATAACCGGAAGAACAGCCTCCTCCTCCGTTCCCTTGAAATTTTCAAGAGCGGAAGCAGTGGCTGTTACAAAAATCTCCAGTATCGAAAAGAGTCCTGTGATGCCAAAAGCAAACATCTGCCATCGGTTCATTCAAACTCCTCCTTTAAAAGAACTGTTTCTTCTCGACAAGTTCCCCGTTACGATAGTACAGACGGGGGATTCGATTTCCAAGACCACAGGCAAACTCATAATTGAACTTACCGGAAAGGTCTCCCAATTCCTCAAAACTGATGCTATGCTCTCCGTCTGTGCCGATCAGTGTTACCTGATCTAAAACCTTCGCCTCCGGAATATCGGAAACATCCACCATCATCTGATCCATACAGATCCGGCCCACAATGGGAGCCTTATGACCACGGAGCAGGACACTGCCCTTGCCGGAAAGAGCTCTTGCATATCCGTCCGCATATCCAACCGGGATCGTAGCGATCCGGCGCGGGCGATCCGTTGTATAGGTACCGCCGTAGCTGATGCTTCTTCCTGCCGGAAGTTCCTTCAGATGAACGATATGGGAATACAGGGAAAGCACCGGGTGGATCGGGAAACTGTGATCCACATCCGGTGATGGCCACATGCCATACATCGTAACACCGAGTCGCACTGCATCCAGCTTATCCTTTGCGTATTCCATGGCAGCCGCACTGTTGCAGCAATGACGAATATCGAAGGTAACGCCCCGCTCCTCTAGCATACGGATCATCTGAAGGAAAAGATCGTACTGACGATCCGTTGCACTCTTATCCTTCTCATCGGAACGGGCAAAATGCGTAAAGATTCCCTCCGGAATCAGTTCCTTTCGCTGAAAGATCGAAGCGATCTCATCCGCTGAGGCCTCATCTACCTGATATCCAATCCGACTCATTCCGGTATCGATCTTGATATGGCAATGTACCTTTTTTCCAAGCTTTTGGGCCATATCGGCATAGTCCATTGCCATTGCCTTGGTATAGATTGCCGGCCGGACATCCTCTTTGATTACCTTCTCATAAGAATCCTTAAAAGTGTAACCTAAGATCAGGATCGGCTTTTTCAATCCATTGTCGCGAAGTTCAAATGCCTCTTCCGCCGTTGCAACCGCATAGCCGTAAATCATATCGCATTGCTCCAGTTCCCTTGCGATCTCAAGCCCACCATGGCCGTAGCCATCCGCCTTAAGTACGGCATAGATCTTCTGCTCCCTGCAGCGGTCTTTTATCTCTTTAATATTTTTCAAAATGGCATCCAGATCTACTTTTGCAGATACTCTCATCAGATCCATTGTTTGTACATTCCTTTCTTAATTTGGTGCTTCTTCTTTTAAGACAACGGGCAGCATCTCAACAAGATGCGTGGCCTTCATGCTTCTGGCTGTATACGCATCCCTTGCCCTGTCACCACAAAGTCCATGTAAGTATACACCAACCGGCGCCGCAATACCACCGGATAATCCCATTGCCATCAGGGAAGAAATCATTCCGGACAGCACATCCCCACTTCCGGCCGTTGCCATACCACTGTTCCCGGTGGTGTTTAAATACACCTCTCCGGAAGGCAGAGTGCAGATCGTACAGGCTCCTTTCAGCACCAGGGTCACATGGTGTTTTTCTGCAAAAGAGACCGCCTCGGAAATTCCATCCTCCTTCAGCCGGTTCAGATCCTTGCCGCTGATCCTGCTCATTTCCATCAGATGGGGCGTCAAAACGATATCCTTCTCCTCTGCCACCTGATCCAAACATTCCATAAGCTCCGGATCCTTTGCCAAAAGATTGATTCCATCGGCATCGATCAAAAGCGGACGGTTTTTATCCAGAAGGGCGCACTTTATCAGTTCCCTGGCTCTTTTGCTTTGTCCAAGCCCCGGTCCGATCATAAGTGCGGTTGCCCAGGTATCGCCCGCAAGAGCCTCCGGATCAAAGGAGGCATACAATGCCTCCGGCACACAGGACTGCAAAATGATCCTGTTTTCCTCACTTGCCATGGTCTTTACCATACCAACTCCCATGGCAAGGGCAGCCTTTGTGGCCAAAACACCGGCTCCTGCCATATTGACATCAGCGCAGACAGCCAAAAGCTTGCCGTAATCTCCCTTCTGGCTGTCTGAGATCCTTTTAGGCAGCAGGCTTTCCATATCATGGTCTTCCATACAACGGATCCTTGGAGCGTTTTCCAGGCTCCTCGCCGTAATACCGATTCGCCTTCTTCCAAGCCTTCCACAATAGCTTCGGCCCGGATACAGAATCTGACCGATCTTATAGAAGCCAAAGGTAAGGGTATCCGTTGCCATTACCGCCTCTCCAAGAACGCGGCCTGTGCTTGCGGAAATCCCCGTAGGAATATCCACGCAGATCACCGGCTTATCCTGTCGGTTGATCCAGCGGACAGCCAAGAGATAATCTCCCTCCAGCACACGATCCGCCCCGGTTCCAAGAATCGCATCCACAAGAAGATCACAGCAACAAAGTTCGTTGATCTCCTCTGCAAACCTCACCCCGTACGCCAGATCGGATTCATACTGGATCCGGGCAGATGCAGAAAAATGTGACGGCTTTCCCACCAGAAAAACCGTCACATCCCTTCTCTCTTCTGTCAGAAGCCGTGCCAAAGCCATACCGTCTCCGCCGTTGTTACCGCTTCCGCATAAAATACCGATCCTTTTCACATCTTTGTACTGTTCCTGAATATAAGAAAACAGAGCAAGGGCTGCCCGCTCCATCAGTACAAGACCTGAAACTTTAAGCGTATCCTGGGTATACTGATCTGCCCGTTGCATTTCCTGTGCATCAAGAATTGCCAGCATGACCTTCCTCCTTTTCATCGCTAACCGTGGTATCTATATTTTCTTTTGGTTCCTGTTCATCCTTTGACTCCGGCTCTTTTTGCTCCGGTTCTGCTGCAGATCCCGCAACTCTTGAATTGACAGAATCCTTACTGGTCAAAATCAGCTCTTCTGACTCCTTAATATCAAAAATATCAACCACATCCTTACCGAAGATATCATGCATATAGGTATAAATCTCCCGGTTGTTGATCTCGCGGTTCTGTTTTTTGATGATGTTCTTTTTCAGATCGATACGCACCTGCTTGATCCAGTCCGCGATCTCATGTACCTCCGATGTATTGGTCCGCATCTTATGGTAACAAAAAGACATGGTAAGAAGCATCAGCTCTTGGTTCTTATCCCGGATCAGCTTTGGATACTCAAGAAGCTTATCCTCAAGTTCCGCGATCTTCTCGTTGGTCTGATCGATCAGTTCCTTGTCCTGTTCAAGCCTCTTGGCTGCCTCTGAGGACAGGGTGGACTTATCCACCACATCCATATTGCTTACGATGTTCTGCATCAGCTTTGTCTTGACCTTCTTCAGACTCTTGATATCCGTTGTAGCCTTTCCCTGCTGCTGTAACAGTTCGTTCAGCTCAACCTCCACTTTCTTGACCTCATCCGGCTTACCGCTTAAAGCAAACAGGCGGTGCCACTTCTGATCAAGGACAAGAACCGGTATCTTGGTCAACTTTAAGGCTGATAAAAATACTCCCTCTTCCATTCAAAATCCCCCCATCTTACGTTATTTCATTTTAGTAATATTATAAGACAATGTCATAAGGGAATCCGAAAGATGAACATTCTCAACAATAACACCTTCCGGAACATCCAGATCCACATGAGCAAAATTCCAAAATGCCTTGACCCCAAGATCCGTCAGCTTGCGGGCGATGGGTTCCGCACTCTCCTTCGGGATCGTAAGGGCAACAATATCGACCTGGTGGGTCTTGATAAAAGCTTCAAGCTCATCCACCATCTGAATCTTGATTCCGCTGACTTCCTTTCCCTTCTTTGCCGGATCGATATCAAAAAGACCGATCATGCGAAAAGAAAGCTTTTCGAACTTAACATAATTGGCAATGGCCTGACCTAAGTTACCGACTCCCACCAGAATCACATTGTTCATATGTGTCTGGCCTAGTATCTTACCGATTTCATCATACAAAAACTGTACATTATATCCATAACCCTGCTGGCCAAAACCGCCAAAATTATTCAGATCCTGACGGATCTGCGATGCTGTCACATGCATTCTGCGGGAAAGATCGTTGGATGAGATCCGCTCGACACCATCCTCTAATAATTCACCTAAATATCGATAATACCTGGGCATTCTACGAATGACTGCAGGCGAAATTCCCTTTTCCATAGAACCTCCTACTGCAAAATTCAAGTTATCATCACCCTCGTTATGGCTCACGGAGCATTTCACACAGGCAGAGCAAGACTCCGACCGGGCAAAACGAGATAACCACATCTATTCTACGAGGTTTTATCAGGCTTGTCAAACAATTAACAATGTAATATCAGGCAAAGGTTTCCCACTCTTCGTACAGCTCCTCAAGCTCCGTCTGAATCTTCTGATGTTCCCTGCCAAGCTCATTTAATTTTGCTGAATTGGTAGCAATTTCCGGATCCAGAAAAGCCGCATCCAGCTCCGAAAGTTTTTCCTCCAGAGCCTCGATCTTCTCCTCGATCTGCTCTCTTGCCCGATCAAGCTTTCGCTGAGCCGCCTGCCGCGCCTTCTGTTCCTTCCAGTCCATCTTACCGGAAGCTTCTGAAACAGCAGTCTCTTCTGTCTTTTTTGCATCATTCGCAAGGCCAAAATCGGTACGGATGGTCTCCCTTTTCTGGAGGTAGTAATCATAATTACCAAGGTACTCTGCCAGACCAAGAGAGGTCAGATCCAGGATCCGCTCTGCCGTCTGATTCACAAAATAACGGTCATGAGAAACATAAAGAAGGGTTCCGTCGTACCCCTGCAGGGCATGTTCGAGTATCTCCTTGGATTCCATATCCAGATGGTTGGTGGGCTCATCCAGGATCAGGAAGTTTGCGCCGGAAAGCATCAGCTTCGCAAGAGAGATTCTTCCTCTCTCACCACCGGAAAGATCCCGGATTTTCTTATACACATCTTCCCCTGTAAAAAGAAAGGCCGCCAAAGTGTTTCGAACCCTGGTATTATCCATGTTGGGATAGGTATCCTGCATCTCTTCAAACAGGGTCTTGTCCTCATCAAACAGCTGCTGTTCCTGATCGTAGTAACCGATGGTAACACCGGTGCCAAGCTTTACGACGCCACGATCGGCAGGTATCAATCCGTTGATAATCTTAAGGATCGTCGACTTTCCGATTCCGTTATCACCGATCAAAGCCACACGATCTCCCCGCTTGATTTCAAAACTTACATCTGAAAAAAGCTGCCGGTCGCCAAAGGACTTGGCCAGGCCGGAAACAGAAAGTACATCCTTACCGCTGGTCGACAGAGCCGAAAGGGTAAGGTTCATCTGCGTATCCTCACTGACCGGCTTATCCATGACCTCCATCTTGTCCAAAAGCTTCTTACGACTCTCTGCACGCCTGATGGATTTCTCACGGTTAAAGCTCTGCAGCTTTTCGATAACTGCCTCTTCGTGAGCGATCTTCTTCTGCTGCTTTTCGTATTCCCTCTGCTGTGTCAGCATAAAGAGGTCTTTTTGCTGCATAAAGGCAGAATAATTGCCTTTGTAGTCATGCGCCTTCTTCCCGGACAGATCAATCACCCTTTGAACCGTTCTATCGAGGAAATAGCGGTCATGGGCTACGATCATCACAGCACCCTTATAGTTTAAAAGGAAATTTTCCAGCCACTCAATGGATCTAAGATCCAGGTGGTTGATGGGCTCATCCAACAAAAGCAGATCCGGTGAGGAAACCAGAAGACGGGACAGAGCCACACGGGTCTTTTGTCCACCGGAGAGCTCTGCCATGGTTTTGGAAAAATCCTCTTCCACAAATCCAAGTCCCTTAAGAATTCCTGTTACCCTGCTCTCATAGGACTCACCCTCCAACAGGGAGAACCGATGGGACAGATTATGATAGGACTCCATCAGCTGTTCCAGTTCCGCCCCGGTTTTAGTTGTCATGTCCGCTTCCATTCCACGGAGCATTCTCTCCATTTCAAGGATATCCTCCCGTGCATGATACACATAATCCCAGATGCTTCCCTTATAATCTGCATCCTGATACTGGGCCAGATATCCATAAGTGGAATCCTTCGCAAAAACAACGCTTCCCCGGTCCGATGGCTCCTGGCCAACGATCACCTTAAGAAGCGTTGATTTACCGCAACCGTTGTTCCCAACGATGGCTAACTTTTCATGTTCCTGCACCTGAAAGGAAACATCGGTGAAGATGACCTCTTCACCGAATGCCTTCTGCAGGTTTGCAACAGATAAAATCATATTACATTCCTAAATCTTTCTCTAAATTCTCACGGATCGCAAGAATAAAATCCTTACTGTTTAACTTGATCGGGTTCGGAAGAGATGTGATAAGAGCCAGATCTCCGGTCATCTTACCGGACTCAATGGTTGCAAGGCATGCCTTCTCAAGGGCATCTGCAAAATCGCAAAGCTCCTTTGTTCCATCCAGCTCACCTCTCTTACGAAGAGCACCTGTCCATGCAAAAATCGTTG
The DNA here is from genome assembly GCA_946182825.1 of uncultured Lachnospiraceae bacterium. Lineage (GTDB taxonomy): Bacteria > Bacillota > Clostridia > Lachnospirales > Lachnospiraceae > Weimeria. Next base: position 4,826 of record CAMGZH010000011.1, on the reverse strand, counting down.
CAACGGAATTGGTAGAGGTCTCCTCGCCCTTCAGATGCTTATAGTAATGACGCTGAACGGTTCCATGAGCTGCCTCATACTCGAAGTAACCCTTTGGAGATACCAGAACCGATGTCATCATGGCAAGGGAACCGAAGGCAGAGGATAACATATCACTCATAACGTCTCCGTCATAGTTCTTGCAGGCCCATATAAATCCCCCCTCTGACTTCATAACACGGGCAACCGCATCATCGATCAGAGTATAGAAATACTCGATACCGGCCTTCTCAAACTTCTCCTTGTATTCCTTCTCATATACCTCTGCAAAGATATCCTTGAAGGTGTGATCATACTGCTTACTGATGGTATCCTTTGTAGCAAACCAAAGATCCTGCTTCTGGTCAAGAGCAAAATTAAAACAGCTTTTAGCAAAGCTTGTAATGGATGCTGTCAGATTATGCTGTCCCTGTACAACGCCCGGTCCATCAAACTCATGTACAAGAACACGTTCTTCGCTTCCGTCTGCCTTTGTGTAGACAAGTTCTACCTTTCCTGCCTCAGGAATTTTCATTTCAGAAGCCTTATACACATCACCGTAGGCATGACGGGCAATGGTGATCGGCTTTTTCCATGTCTTAACGTTTGGCTCGATTCCCTTGACAATGATCGGAGCACGGAACACCGTTCCATCTAAGATCGCACGAATGGTTCCATTCGGACTTTTGTACATCTTCTTAAGATCGTACTCTTTGACACGGGCAGCGTTTGGAGTGATGGTGGCGCACTTGACAGCTACGCCATACTTCTTGGTAGCCTCACTTGCGTCAACGGTAACCTGATCATCGGTCTCATCTCTGTGCTTTAATCCCAGGTCGTAGTACTCACTTTTAAGATCTACGAAGGGAAGGATCAGTTCGTCCTTGATCATCTGCCAAAGGACTCTTGTCATCTCGTCGCCGTCCATCTCCACCAGTGGAGTCTTCATCTGAATTTTAGCCATGTGTTCTCCTTTTGTAATCTTGATTTCTTTTCCCAAAACATTATATAACAAATGCCCGCCTCCTTACGGCCGAATGGGCTATAAAGAAGGCCGGGCATTTATAATTATTATTTCGCTACGATATTGATGATCTTACCAGGTACCACGATCTCCTTGATCACATTACCTGTAAGCTTATCCCCTAATGCTTCCTTAGCAGCAGCAATGGCATCTTCCTTGGATACATCCTTCGGAAGTGAGATAACAGCCTTTGTCTTACCATTCAGCTGTACCGGCATCTCAACCACATCCAGCTCCATCTTGCTCTCATCATACTCAGGCCAGCTCTCCTCGAATACTGAGCCTTCCTTACCGAGCTGCTCATGAAGCTCCTCAGCGACATGAGGTGCAAACGGCGCAAGAAGGGTAACCAGTGTCTCAAGTGTCAGCTGATCCACACCGCCATCCTTCGCCATGTCGGTCAGAGTATTGGTGTACTCCATGAAACCAGAGATAACGGTATTCAAGCTAAAGGTCTCAAGACGGGTCGTAATATCCTTCACCATGCAGTTACGAACACGTACCAGTTCCTTTGTCTCCGGAACATTCTTCTCATGCTCCTCAAGAACAAGCTTCCATACACGCTTTAAGAAACGGTTGATTCCGTCGATTCCACGGTCATCCCACTCGGAGTCAAGCTCTGGTGGTCCAACGAAAAGCTCGTACATACGAAGGGAATCGCAACCATAGTCACGAACCAGATCATCCGGTGAAACAACATTTCCCTTACTCTTACTCATCTTGATACCGTTCTTACCGGTGATCATACCCTGGTTGAACAGCTTCTTAAACGGCTCCTCAAAGTCTACTACACCGATATCATGTAAGAACTTTGTATAGAATCTTGCATACAGAAGATGAAGTACCGCATGCTCTACACCACCGATGTACATATCCACCGGAAGATACTTCGCTGCCTTCTCCGGAGAAACAAGTACCTCTTTGTTCTTGTTATCTACATAGCGGAGGAAGTACCAGGAAGAACCAGCCCACTGTGGCATGGTATTGGTCTCACGCTTTGCCGGCTTACCACAGCATGGACAGGTTGTATTGACCCATGACTCGATGGCTGCAAGTGGTGACTCTCCTGTACCGGTCGGCTCGTAGCTGTCAACATCCGGAAGAAGCAATGGAAGCTGATCCTCCGGAACAGGAACGGCACCACAATCCGGGCAGTGAATAATAGGAATCGGCTCACCCCAATATCTCTGACGGGAGAATACCCAGTCACGCAGCTTATAGTTGGTGGTCTTCTTACCTGCGCCCATCTTCTCGATCATTTCAGGGGCTTTTAACTTAAGCTCGGAAGACTCCATGCCATTCCAGTCTCCGGAATTCACCATGGTTCCTGCAGCCTCTGTGTACGCTTCTTCCATGTTCTCGATAGCCACACCATCCTTAGAGATAACCTGGATGATTGGAAGATCAAACTTCTTGGCAAAGGCAAAGTCACGATCATCATGTGCCGGTACGCACATAACAGCACCTGTACCATAATCAGCTAACACGTAATCGGAAAGCCAGATTGGAACCTTCTTACCGTTGATCGGATTGATTGCATAAGAACCTGTAAACACACCGGTCTTCTCCTTTGACTGCATACGGTCAACAGAAGAACGAAGGGATGTCTGATAAATATAATCCTCAACAGCTGCAAGCTGTTCCTCCGTAGCCAGCTTCTTGGCCATCTCATGCTCCGGAGCCATAACCATGAAGGTACATCCGTAAAGTGTATCCGGACGAGTGGTATAAACGGTGATGGTCTCATCACTGCCATCAACCTTGAAGTTGACCTCAGCACCGTGGCTTCGGCCGATCCAGTCAGACTGCATCTTCTTAACCTTCTCCGGCCAGTCAAGGGTATCAAGATCATCTAAAAGACGATCAGCATAGGCTGTGATCTTCAGCATCCACTGACGAAGATTCTTCTTGGTAACATCAGCGCCGCAACGCTCACACTTACCGTTAACGACCTCTTCGTTAGCCAGACCTGTCTTACAGCTTGGACACCAGTTGATCGGCATCTGCTTCTCGTAAGCCAGTCCCTTCTTGAACATCTGAACAAAGATCCACTGTGTCCACTTATAGAACTCAGGATCGGTGGTATTTACCTCCATATCCCAATCATAGATAGCTGAGATCTCCTGAATCTGACGCTTGATATTTGCGATATTATCCGCGGTAGACTTAGCAGGATGCTCACCCATCTTAATAGCATAGTTTTCAGCTGGAAGGCCAAAGGCATCCCACCCCATGGGGTGAATGATATACTTTCCATGCATGAGCTGATAACGGCTCCATACATCAGAAATAACATATCCTCTCCAGTGTCCAACGTGTAAACCATTACCGGATGGATATGGGAACATATCTAGGCAGTAATACTTTTCCTTCTTCTCATCCTTGGGATTAACGGGTTTCTCATCCCAGATCTTCCGCCATTTTTTCTCAACGGAACGATGATTATAAGCTGTAACCATGTTTTCTTCCTCCCATAATAGCCCCTCAAACATAAGGAGCCCAAATTTACATACTAAGAAATAGTACCATAGTCACCTCAAATGTCAAGGAATAGCACCACAGCACTTTTATACTTTCCCACATTAACGTGTTGACTTTTGACCAGGAAATGTTTAGGATAGAATAAGATTTTATGAGAAAGGAATCCACGATCATGATTATTGTATTAAAAGAAAATTGTACCATAGAGCAGCAGCAGGCACTTGTCAGCTCCATTCAGTCCCATGGACTTTCCACCAATCTCTCCAAGGGAGATCAGGTCACCATCATTGGTGTCATCGGAGACAAGTCCGTGCTGGATATCGATCAGCTGAAGGCTGACCCGAGAGTTGACAATGTTATCCCCGTTACCGAGAGCTACAAGCTTGTGAACCGCAAGTTCCATCCGGAAGACACAGAATTCACCGTTAAGAATACCGTTATCGGTCCTAACAACCTAACCATCATGGCAGGACCTTGTGCCATCGAATCCGAAGAACAGCTTATGACCATCGCCCGCGCTGTCAAGGCCTCCGGCGCTACCCTTCTTCGCGGCGGAGCATACAAGCCCCGTACTTCCCCGTACTCTTTCCAGGGGCTTGAGGAAGAGGGACTTAGATATATGAAGGAAGCCGGAGAAGAAACCGGACTTGCAACCATCTGCGAAATCACCTCCTTAAAGGCATTAGAGACGGCTGTTTCCTACGTTGACATGCTTCAGGTAGGCGCAAGAAACATGCAGAACTTCGAATTATTAAAAGAAGTCGGAAAATGTGGAAAGCCTGTTATGTTAAAAAGAGGACTTGCCGCTACCATTGACGAATGGCTCAACGCCGCCGAGTACATTATGGCAAACGGAAATCCGAATGTATGCCTTTGCGAACGAGGTATCCGCACCTACGAAACAGCAACACGCAACACCTTAGACCTTGCTGCTGTCCTCGTATTAAAGGAAAAGACCCATCTTCCTGTTATCGTTGACCCAAGTCACGCAACCGGCGTCCGCGCTTTTGTAAAGCCGCTGACCAAGTCCGCCATTGCTGTCGGAGCAGACGGCGTTATGGTAGAGGTTCACAACCGTCCGGAATGTGCTCTCTCCGATGGGCCACAGTCCCTGACCTGCCAGCAGTTTGATGAAATGATGCAGGAGATCCGTCCCTATGCAGACCTTGTTAAAAGGAGTCTTGCATGATGGAGGACAACTTTAGAAACAAAAAAATTGTTTTTATCGGATTAGGACTGATCGGCGGTTCGATTGCAAAAGCCATCCACGAACACTACCCGGATCAGAAGATCTATGCCCATG
>CAMGZH010000010.1 GCA_946182825.1 uncultured Lachnospiraceae bacterium | reverse complement strand
AAAACTGACATCAGTATATTTTGCCAGAGTTATGGATGGAGGACAGTATTTTTCGCCATAATTAGTGAATTTGGCAAGTAAAACATGCCATAACTTAGAATCCATAAGTAGTTTTTGCCATGATAAAGAAGGAATCAGAACAAGAAACAGTAGTTTTTGCCAGAGTTTCGAGCAGGGAAACACTGGCAGAAAGGAATACCCTGTTTCAGTAGATCCTGCCATGAAAAAAGGGATTTCAGTAGATTCGGCCGCCAAAGAATGGTTTTTCATGGCAAAGTCTACTGAAATTTCTTGACAAGCCATGGGAAGATAGATTAAATTGTAAAAGGATGAGTAGAACACGCCATGAAATCGCCTTTGGATTCTCTGGCAGCATCTACTTATAGAACAAACCCATAGTAAGGAGCAGTAGTTCATGCCACGAAAAGACGAAGAGAAGCAAACACTGCAGCAAAGCGAAGTCGATCGTAAAGTATATAAGGGACGTCAAATGATCACAGCGAAGTATAAGGCTTCACTGTTGGAGAACAAGCTGACGTCAATTGCGCTGTCCAGATTGAGCATGGAGGGGGATACACCGGTAGCCACTCTGTTTCCATCGGAGATCAAGAAGTTGCTGGGGAGACAGTCTGATACGAACATCTACAAGAAGCTGATCAGTACAGCCAAGACCATGACCGGTCATCAGATGGTAATTGAGGACAATAACGGCAATTTCGAAGTTCTGGCCATGATTACCAATGCCAGATATGAGAACGGAACCTTTTCCGTGACCTTTAACAAGAGGATCGCGCCGTACATCATTGGAATGAAGAGTAACTATACCAGTTATTCCCTTGCCAATGTCCTTCGGTTCAAGTGTGATTATTCCTTTCGAATCTATGAGCTGATCAAGTCAGAGGCATATCACCTTAAGAATGATGTCAATGACGTATACGTTAAGGATTACGGACTTTCCGAGTTGAAATGCATGATCGGCGTTGTGAATATGGATGAGGCCAGAGTGAAGAGAGCCAAGCTGAATGGTGCCTCCTGGGATGAGATCGTTGAGATCGCCAATGAGAAGTCTTTCAATGACTGGGGGGATTTCAGGCGAAGGGTATTGGAGCGGGCGCGTAAGGAGCTGATGGAGCAGTGTGATGTGAAGTTTGATTATAATCCCATCGCCGCCGGCCGTGGAGGTAAGATCGTAGCGGTCAAATTCCTGATCAGCAGGAATAATCCGGGAGAGAAGGTATTTGAGGCCATTTCTTCCCGACAGAAGGTGGTAGAAGAGACCAATGACCGCTATGAGCAGATGTCAATGTTCACCCTGCCGCAGCAGATGGAAGAACTGGTGGGACATAACGGTTTATCAGAGAAGGATGTTCGTGCCTTCATGAAGGAAGCGGCTCATAATGAGGCTGAGGTCTTACGTGCCGTTCAGTTGGCGGATCGACAGACCACGCCCTTGGACAATTACGCAGGATGGATCATCAGTTGTATTCGTGAGCATTATGAAGAGCCGCAGATGGTGGTATCCGGATCCAAGGAGAGAGGAGACCGGGTGGCAGCTGCAACGGAGATCCTTTCACACCAGACCAGCACAGAGAAGAATGCTATGTCGGCTGCTTACTGGAAGAAGGCAATGAAGAAGAATTCGGATAATTTCCAGGAGTTTACATCTTATCTGGAGTCGCGAGGCGTTACGCTGGAGATGTTTACGGATGCCAACGAAGAGTACGAATGTGGTGATAAGTTTATGCAATGGATCAAGGGAGAGGAGATTCAGCTGTTCTAGATATGAATTTTTTCCTGCAAAAGGGGAAGAGGGTGAATTGCAGACAAAGTACAGGATTTCTCAGGAATTGCTTTATATTCTTCCGAAAGTAGTGTAAAATGAACTAACAAAGCAGTGGTTTTTTTGGAAGATTTCTGCCAATTCAATATGAAAGGGGGATCTTATGAAGTGTAGGAGAACATCCTTAATGGCTAATGCGGAACAATACAAACCGGACTGTGGGATGGAGGACGGCTTTGAGCTGTATTCTGACGTAGTCACAAAGAGCTGGATCGTTACAGACAATTTGATCAAGATCACGAGACCGGACGGTAGAGTGGTTACTCCGTATATCAAGCACCGTCGTGGACGTACCTTCATTTGTGAGGGGGATTATATCATCACAGATGAAGATGGCACGCATCATGCTTGCGGAGAAGATATCTTCCATAATCGTTATGAGAAGATCGAGTGATCCACAGAACAGATGAAGAGCCCGGCAGCGAATGCTGCCGGGCTCTTTTGGCATCAGCCGGAAACTGAGCCGGAAAGATGAAAAGAAATGATATCAACGCTCAAACTGGAAGTATACGATGAGCGAATCTTCTGCTCTATGAATCCAGACAGCCGAATCCTGACTTGCAGAAGCGTTCAGTCTTGAAATATTATATCGGCCATATTCATGACCCGGTCTAGGGGTTTTTCCATGCTCGGATGCATCCCCGTAATCCTTCTTCTGGAAGCGGCGGATGGCATCGATAATCTTCTGAAAATCATCTTCTCCATTTAAAAATTCCCCTCTGACACCGCAGGAGAGATACACGCTGTCCCCGTTCACATTGTCGTATGGAACGGTGCTGTAGCCCTTTTTCTTAACGTAGTCCATTAATTCTGATAATTCTGTCATAAAAAACCCCCTTGTTGGTAAAATCAGGTAATCCCCTGGTCAATTACTACAAGTACTATTGTAGCACTTCTCATCCGAAATGGTATTCGTTTTCAGATAATTCTGCCGAAATTGGTATCTACATTTTTCACAAAATTACAGCTGAAATTTTGGATAAAAGGTCAGAGGGTTTTCGTGGTTTTCGGTAAGACAGTCGATTACAATAAAGAAATAGCAAAAACGTTTTCGTTTAGGAAGCGGGAAGAGTATACGCTATAAGGGTTATTTTTTTAGAAAAGAGGGAGAAAATGGAGTACGGACATTTTGATGATGCAGCCAGAGAATATGTGATCACGAATCCGGCCACACCGCAGCCCTGGGCCAACTATCTGGGGTCACCGGAATACGGTGCTTTGATATCCAATCATGCAGGCGGATACAGTTTTGCAAGATCCGGTGCAAATGGTCGAATTCTTCGATATGTCTTTAATCAGTTTGATCAGCCGGGGCGATATGTGTATATACGGGATAAGGACAGCGGGGACTACTGGTCCGCATCCTGGCAGCCGGTGGGGAAGGATACGACGAAGTACCATAGCGAGTGCCGTCATGGCCTTGGTTATACGAAGATGTTTGCCGGTTATGCAGGAATTCGGTCAGAGGTTTTGTATTATGTTCCAATTCATGCACAGCATGAAGTCTGGGCGGTGGTACTTGAGAACCGCAGTGATAAGGAGCGACATCTTACAGCGACCGGCTACTGTGAATTTACCAATGAGAACAATTATGAACAGGATCAGATCAATCTTCAGTATACACTGTTCATTGGTCGTACCCTGTATGAGAATAATATGATCCGCCAGCAGATCAATGGGAATCTGGATCTGGGGGAGGAATGCGCGACACAGGGCGGGCATTCCTATGTAGAGCGTTTCTTCGGAATGGCAGGAGCCCAGGTCAGCAGTTTCTGTGGAGATAAGAATGCGTTCCTTGGTGCCTACCGTACCTACGGGAACCCCATCGGTGTTACCTCCGGTAATCTGGGCAGTGTGTTAAGCTACAACGGCAACAGCTGCGGAGCCCTTGCTACGGAGATTACCCTTGCGCCGGGAGAGAAGAAGACCTTCTGCTTTGTTCTGGGAATGAAATACAAGAAAGAGGCGCAGCGGATCCTGCGGGACTATGAGGTGGATGCCCTTCGTCAGGTCAAGTCGGAGATGGCAGAGCTCAGAAGTTTCTGGAATGAGCGTCTGTCCCGTTTTCATGTGGATACTCCGTCGAAGGAGTTTAACACGATGATCAATATCTGGAATGCCTATAACTGTTATATGACATTCACATGGAGCCGCGCAGCTTCTTTTATCTATTGCGGACTCCGGAACGGATACGGCTACCGGGATACTGTTCAGGATATTCAGGGCGTGATTCATCTGGCACCCGGGGAGGCCAAGGATAAGATCACCTTTATGCTTTCGGCACAGGTGGATAATGGCGGCGGTCTTCCACTGGTTAAGTTCACCCATGACCCGGGGCACGAGGATACTCCGGATGACGCCTCCTATCGTCAGTTGACCGGTCATCCTGCCTATCGGGCAGATGATGCTCTGTGGCTTTTCCCGACGGTCTACAAGTATCTGACCGAGACAGGCGATCTGGCTTATCTGGATGAGATCATCCCCTATGCCAATCGAGGAGAGGATACGGTCTATGAGCACCTGAAGAAGGCCGTGGACTTTTCTCTGAATCATCTGGGTCCTCACGGGCTTCCCGCCGGTCTGTATGCGGATTGGAACGATTGCCTCAGACTTGGGGCAGACGGAGAGTCTTCCTTTGTGGCGTTCCAGTTTTACTATGCGTTACAGATTCTTATGATCCTTGCCAAGGAGAAGAAGGATAAGAAGGAGATCGGCCTTTTAGAGGAGAAGATCGCATTGTATGAGGCGAAGATCCAGAATCTCTGCTGGAATGAGGATCGCTTTATCCGCGGCTTTACAGAGGATGGCAAGACCATCGGCTGCAGAGATGATGAAGAAGCTTCCCTTTGGCTGAATCCTCAGAGCTGGTCTGTCATCAGTGGAATTGCCACGAAGGATCAGGCGAAGAAGGCAATGGATCTGGTTGAGAGGGAATTAAATACCCCATATGGCGTTGAGATCATGAACCCGCCATACCATGCACATGCCTTTGAAGGGGCTTTAGCGGTTATTTTTAATCAGGGTACGAAGGAGAACGGAGGTATTTTTTCACAGCCACAGGGCTGGCTGATCCTGGCAGAGGCTTTGCTGGGAGAGGGAGACAAGGCGTTCCGTTACTTTATGGAGAATGCACCGGCTGCTCAGAATAAAAGGGCTGAGATCCGCGGTATCGAGCCGTATGTCTATGGTCAGTTCACTGAGGGCGGGGACAGTCCCAACCTTGGAAGAAGCCATGTACATTGGCTGACGGGAACAGCAAGTACCATGATGGTGGGATGTGTGGAAGGAATCCTCGGCATTCGACCGGATCTGAAGGGACTGCACCTGGCTCCGGCCATTCCAAAGGAATGGAAGCATTTCACCATGGAGAAGGAGTTCCGTGGTAAGAAGCTGCATATCACGGTAGAGAATCCGGATCACAAGTGCAGTGGAGCTTCAAAGCTTACGTTGAACGGGGAAGTGCTGGAGGGAGATTATATCCCTGAAGATAAATTGAACGAGACAAATGAAATTTGCCTCGTTCTCTAATCATCCGATGATAGCGTAATGCTTGTCGATCTTGTTTAATACCTCGCATCCATCTTCTGTTACGAGAACAAGGTCTTCAACGCGGACGCCGAATCGTCCCGGAAGGTATACGCCGGGTTCAATAGAAAAGATCATACCCGGTTTGGTTAAGGTGGTGTTGGTTTCGCTGACATCACCTTTTTCATGGTCTGTCTGCCCGATAAAATGTCCCAGTCTATGGTTAAAGTATTCGCCATAGCCGGCAGCACGGATCAGCTCTCTTGCAGCCCGATCCAGCTCACAGATCGGAATGCCCGGACGGATCATGGCCTCGGCCTTTTCGTTGGCACTGCGTACAAGATCGTGGATCTTTGCATATTCCTCCCGGGGCTGTCCGCAGAAGTAGGTACGGGTCATATCACTGCAATAACGGTCCTTTCGGCAACCTATATCAAAAAGGATGCAATCCCCCTCCTTCAGAACGGTGTCATCCGGCTCATGATGGGGATCTGCAGCATTCGCGCCAAAGGAGACGATGGTGGTAAAGGAAGGGCCTTCGCAGCCCTCCTTCAGATATTCGTTGTCAATAAAGGCAGCCACCTGCTTTTCCGTCATGCCGACTTTGACATAATCCTTTGCCCGGGAGATCACCAGATCGTTGATCCTGGACGCGATCCGCATTTTTTCTTTTTCCTCTTCGTCCTTAATGGCTCTGCAATCGTCGACACAGTCGGAGGAAAGCTGTACCTGAAGGGAAGGAAGTGCTTCCATCAGCGGGATCAAAAAGCGCGCCGGCCATTCCTTATCGATGCCCAAAGGCCTAGAAGGATCAACGTAGGATGCGATCTGTGCCACCGGATCATCAGAGTCGGTGTGCCAAACAAGAGGATAGGTGATATCCTCCGGAATGAAAAACAGTTTGTTTACGAAGAGGACAGGTTCTTTGTCTTTTTGTAAAAGAAGGGCGAAAAGGCGCTCGTAGGGCGCAACGTCAACGCCGGTAAGATACCAGATGCTGTCCGGATCGCAGACGATCATTTGTCTTAGGTCTTTTTTCTCTAATTCGTTCATAACTCGTTCTAAACGTGTCATAAGTTCGTTCCTCATCTTTCTATTGTGGATCAAGGTCCGCCAGCTCCCGGCAGACCCGGGCAAGGGGAAGACCGACTACCGTATTATAGTCCCCTTCGATCTTTTCAACAAGTAGGGCGCCCATGCCCTGAATACCGTAGGCGCCGGCCTTGTCCATTGGTTCCTTTGTCTGGATATAACGCTGTAAAAAGTCCCGGTCATTCTGATACATGGTAACATTTGTGATCTCCACAAATGTCTTATGCAACAGGATCCCTGTATCGGAGGTGCGAAGAAGGGTAACACCGGTCATGACCCGGTGGGTCCGGCCGGAAAGGTACATCAGCATATCCAGGGCTTCTTTTTCGTCCTTTGGTTTTCCAAGGATCTCATCGTCATAGACAACGATGGTGTCGGCGCCGATGATCAGACTGTTGGGATGTTTTTCGCAGACAGCCGTGGCCTTTCGCTTGGATAATTCCATAACATAGGCCTGAGGATCTGTGGCATCGCAGTTCTCGTCTGAATCGGACACATCAACGGAAAAGGACAGTCCGCTCTGGGTCAGAAGCTCGCTTCTGCGGGGAGAAGCACTTGCAAGAACGACGGGAAGTGAAGTTTTTAGGAAGGACATGGTAACTCCTTTCAAAAATCAGGCGCATAAGCGTCTAAATCGTATGTTTAAATTGGCGATCCTTATCATAGCACATTCTGAAAAAAACGTCAGTGAAGCAGCTTTTTTTTGCAAAAAAAAAGAGGGTTGAATTTATTGGGTGAATAATATAATATTTAGACGTATTTTTTTGAAATATGTTTGGAAGAAGCAAGGAGAATTACTATGGCGGAGAAAAAAGTTGACACAACATCAAAATCAGAGGAACCAAAACGTGGACGTGGTCGTCCAAGGGTAGCGAACAAGAAGAAGCAGTATACCCTGACGATGCGTCCTGATATGTATTTTGTAGCTCAACAGGAAGCAGAGAGAAGGGGTATCTCATTTTCTGCTCTTATCGCGAATGCGTTGGTTGAGTATCTCGATAGAAAGTAAAAGATCGATCAAAAGAATCAAAAGAACCGGCAAAGCATGATGGAAGGAATGCTTTGCCGGTTCTTCTGTTATCTATGACATCCGAGAAAGTGATCCCGGATGTCTGCCATTTTCTGGACACATTCCAGAGTGCCTATGTAGGAGCCGTCGTTGTCGCGGACTGCCATATAGGTTACAAGAACCGGAATTTCCTCCTTTTCCATCCATACCGGTACCTGATCGCGTAGATTTTTTTTGAAGTCATCTATAATGGAGCGAACCATAACCTCCACTTTGGGAGGGTGGAATATCTTTTAAAAAGTCTTCCAGCTCTTTGGCTACAGCTGTCATTTAATGTAGATCCAGATCCGGTGGGACATCGAAGGTCCTGGCCGGACCTCCGGTCTTCTTCCTTTGGCGGACGCATTCGGTCAAAAGGTATTCGATCTGACCGTTTACGGAACGAAAATCGTCCTCTGCCCAGGCAGCGATTGCATTATATAAGCTTTCAGAAAGTCTTAATGGAACCTGTTTCTTCTTGCTGTTTGCCATGGGAACAGTCCTTCCTTCGTATTACATAGTTAGTATACTAATAAGTATTAGTATAGGCATGAGAATAAGTGTTAGTACAATGAACCGGAATTAACCACCGGTGTCGCCTCATGATTGCCGCAGAGCACAACCAAAAGATTGGATACCATGGCTGCCTTGCGCTCTTCATCCAGATCCACCACATGTTCTTCGGAAAGTTTCTGAATTGCCATATCCACCATTCCAACGGCTCCGTCCACAATCAGCTTCTTAGCGTCTACAATGGCAGATGCCTGCTGGCGCTGTAACATTACGGCTGCGATCTCAGGAGCGTAGGCAAGATAGGTAATGCGAGCCTCAACGATCTCAAGTCCGGCATCGTAGACCTTGGACTGAATCTCATTCTTGATCCGTTCTGCCACAAGTTCACTGGAACCTCGCAGACTTCCGTCATCTGCGACACCGTCTCCTGTTGTATCAACGTTCTCTGCAATATCATAGGGATAAAGACGGACAATATTACGAAGTGCGCTGTCGCACTGAAGGGAAAGATATTCCTTATAGTTATCCACACGGAAAACCGCCTTTGCGGTATCGGTCACCCGCCAGATGACAGCAATGCCGATCTCCACCGGATTACCGAGACAGTCGTTGATCTTCTGCCGGCTGTTGCTTAAGGTCATGGCCTTAAGAGAGATCTTCTTACCGGTGTATTGACCGGAGGTGGCTGCCGTTGCGGTAACGGAATCGGCTCCTGCCGGGGAGGTGCTCACATCACCGCTCTGGTTAAGATGGGTCTTGGCTGCGGGGTTAACGGCAACGCAGAATGGATTCACAAAGTAGAAACCGGGGGTGCGCAGGGTACCGATATACTGTCCGAATAGGGTAAGAACAAGGGCTTCCTTGGGACCGATCACCTTCAGTCCACAGAATGGGATCCAGCCGATGCTGGCGTAGAGACATCCGAAGACTAAAAGGATGGTGCCCAAAATATAATTTTTGTTACCAAGGATGATACCGCCCCAGGCAATAACAAAGGCGTCAATTACATAGAGGATAACGGTGAGCAGAAGTACCGGCATACCGTTTTGTCTGGTTTTCAGAATCTTTTCTTCCATAAAAATCTCCCTTCCTGTTGAAACTGTTACGGTTGTTTTTGATATTTTGATGATATCACAATGATATCAAAAGTCAACGTTTTTCGGCGGGATTCTTTTTGGAAAATACAGCATGAATCTGATATTTCTGTTTTCGATATGATATATCGAAAAAGGAGGAGTTTGCTAGAATCCTAGTAAACTTAGGAAAATCAAGTAACGAAACGGCACGATAAGGAGATATGATGAAATACGGTTTTTTTGACAATGACAGGCGGGAATATGTTATTACAAATCCAGAGACACCGGCACCATGGGCCAATTATTTAGGAGATCCGGAGTATGGCGCTCTGATTTCAAACCAGGCCGGCGGTTACAGTTTTGTAAAGTCAGGTGCAAACGGTAGAATTCTTCGCTATATTTTCGATGGACAGGATCGCCCGGGACGTTATATCTACCTTCGTGATAATAAGAATGGGGATTTTTGGTCTGCATCCTGGCAGCCGGTGGGCAAGAGCCTTGAGGAATACAAGAGTGTCTGCCGTCACGGAATGGGCTATACGGTTATGGAGTCTGACTATGATAAGATCCACAGTGAGGTTTTATACTACGTGCCAAAGGCCTGCCGATATGAGGTCTGGGCATTGAAGGTGAAAAATAACGACACCCGGGAAAGAAGTCTGACGGTTACCGGTTATGCTGAATTTACCAACCACAGCAACTACGAGCAGGATCAGGTCAACCTTCAGTATTCACAGTTCATCACAAGAACCATCTATGAGGAGGGCATTCTTCGTCAGCAGATCCATGGCAATCTGGATGCACTGGATGAGGGAAAGGAAGTTGACAGCAAGCAGGTTGAGGAGAGATTTATCGGTCTTTCCGGTTCCGCTGTTTCCTCCTACTGTGGTGACAAGGAAGAGTTTCTGGGCAGATATCACAGCTACGGAGATCCGGTCGGTGTGACAAAGGGAGACCTTGGCAATATCTTAAGCTACAATGAGAATGCCTGTGGTGCTCTTTCTTCTGAGATCGCCCTTAAGGCGGGAGAAGAGAAGGTTCTCTGCTTTATCGTTGGAGCAGGTGATCCGGAGATTATTCGTGATCTTACAAAGGCTTACGGCCAGGCAGTGGAAGAGAAGGTTTCAAAAGAGTGGCAGGAACTTAAGGATCTCTGGGAGGAGAGAGTATCTGCCCTTCAGGTTCAGACTCCCAGCGAAGCATTCGATACCATGATCAATACATGGAATGCATATAACTGCTATATGACCTTTATCTGGTCCCGGGCAGCATCCTTCACCTATTGTGGTCTTCGTAACGGTTACGGATATCGTGATACGGTTCAGGATATTCAGGGTATCATTCATCTGTCACCGGAGATGGCAGCGGACAAGATCCGCTTTATGCTTTCTGCGCAGGTACACCATGGTGGCGGACTTCCACTGGTAAAGTTTACCCATAATCCGGGACATGAGGACAAGCCGGAGGATGCTTCCTACCGCGAGTCCACAGGACATCCGGCTTATCGTGCAGACGATGCGTTATGGTTGTTCCCGACGGTCTACAAGTATATTTCCGAGACAGGAAATCTTGCCTTCCTGGATGAGGTGATTCCATTCTCTGATCAGGATGAGGCAAGCGTTTATGAGCATTTAAAGAGAGCTATCCGCTTCTCTGCAGAGCACCTGGGACCACATGGTCTTCCTGCCGGATTATACGCTGACTGGAATGACTGTCTGCGCCTTGGAGCAAACGGTGAATCCACCTTCGTTGCCCTTCAGTACTACTACGCTATGACGGTTATGAAGCGTTTTGCAAAAGAAAGAGGCGATGAGGCATATTTTGACGAACTGACAAAGGCTCAGGATGCATTCGGCAAAAAGTTAGAGGAGCTCTGCTTTGATACAGACCGCTATACCAGAGGATTTACCGAGGCTGGAGAGGTCGTCGGTGCCAAGAACGCTCCGGAGGCGTCTTTGTGGCTCAACCCTCAGAGCTGGGCTGTGATCAGTGGTGCGGCAACAGGCGAGAGAGCCGAGGGCATCATGAAGCAGGTAGAGGACAACCTCAATACAGAGTACGGTGCCATTCTTATGGATCCTCCATATCATGCACATGCATTCGACGGAGCTCTTGCTGTGATCTATAACCAGGGTGTAAAGGAAAATGCAGGTATCTTCTCCCAGTCTCAGGGTTGGCTGATCCTTGCAGAGGCACTTCTCGGTCGTGGAGATCAGGCCTTTAAGGTATTTATGGAGAATGCACCTTCTGCTCAGAACGATCGGGCCGAGATCCGCAGACTTGAGCCATACTGCTACGGTCAGTTTACCGAGGGCCCTGCAAGTCCACACTTTGGACGCAGTCATGTACACTGGCTGACAGGTACGGCTTCCACCGTTATGGTAGGCTGCGTAGAGGGTATCCTTGGCCTTCGTCCGGATCCATCCGGTCTTACCATCAGCCCTTCCGTACCATCTGACTGGAAGGAATACAAGGTGGATAAGAAGTTCCGTGGCAAGATGCTTCATATCACGGTTCGCAATCCTCAGGGCAAGTCAGAAGGCAGCTATCGGGTGACGGTAAACAATCAGCCGGTCTGCGGTTGTCATATCGAGGATGCGATTTTGACAAACGACAGCGAGATTCTGTTAATTCGCGAATAATATCAAAAAACGATACTACAAAAAACGTTGTAAAAACGGGAGTTGGAAAGCAACTTCCGTTTTTTTTGTCAGAATCAAGAGAAGAAATTCATGTCATGGATTTGATATTTTGTGTTTGTTTTTAATATAATCACGGATAACGTTTTCGTAAACTATATATAACCAAACGGGAAAGCGTTTGGGAGTATTAATACACTCATGAAGGAGGAGGTAGTGTAATGAAACGTAAAGTTGTAAGCGTACTGTTAGTTGCTGCAATGACCATGGGGGTTCTTGCAGGTTGTGGTAGCAGCAGTAGCAAGAGTGGTAGCTCTGCAAAGGCTACAGTCAACAATGAAAAAGAGGGAAAGGTCATCAACATCTATGTATGGAATGAGGAATTCCAGAGCCGTCTGAATGATTACTATTCAGAGGTTGAGAAGGTTTCCGATGACAAGTCCATCACATATCTTAAGGATGGCACAGAGATCCATTGGACCGTTAATCCGAACCAGAACGGTGTATACCAGGATAAGTTGGATCAGGCTCTTAAGAAGCAGGACAGTGCATCCACAGACGATAAGGTGGATATGTACCTTGTAGAGGCTGACTATGCATTAAAGTATACCGATGCCAATGCAAATGTATCTGTTCCACTTAAGGACTTAGGTATTACAGATGATGATCTTTCTGATCAGTATCAGTACACCAAGGATGTTGTAACAGATGCAAACGGAGAGATCCGTGGAACATCATGGCAGGCTACACCGGGTCTTTTCGCTTACAGAAGATCCATTGCCAAGAAGGTATTTGGAACAGACGATCCGGATAAGGTACAGGAGAAGTTAGCAGACTGGAACAAGTTTGATGAGGCTGCTAAGGAGATGAAGGACAATGGTTACTTCATGCTTTCTTCCGTAGCAGATACCTTCCGTGTATTCTCTAATAACGTATCCGGTAAGTGGGTAGAAGGAACAACCGTTAAGGTTGATAAGAACCTTATGAACTGGGTAGAGCAGTCCAAGAAGTACACAGACGAGGGTCTTAACCACAACGTAAGCGGTCAGTGGACTGACGAGTGGAACAAGGATCAGGCAGCTGATTCCAAGGTATTCGGATTCTTCTACTCAACATGGGGAATCAACTTCACACTTCAGCAGAACGCAGGTAAAGAAGGATCAGGAGACTGGGCAGTATGTGACGGTCCTCAGCCATTCTACTGGGGCGGTTCTTGGCTCGTAGCTGCTAACGGTACAGATAACCCGAAGCATGTCAAGGATATCATGTTACAGCTTACAGCTAACAAGGACAACCTTGTGAAGATTACAAAAGATACTCAGGATTACACAAATACACAGACTGGTATGACAGAGCTTGCAAGCGATCCTAAGTACGGATCTGACTTCCTTGGCGGACAGAACCACATCAAGCTTTTCGCTGAGGTAGCTCCAACCATCGATATGAGCAACATTTCCCCATACGATCAGGGTTGTGGTGAGGTATTCCAGAATTCATTCGGTGATTACTTCAACGGCAAGATCGATGAGGCAAAGGCAAAAGAGAACTTCGAGTCAGCAATCAAGGAGAGATACCCAGAGCTTACTGACGTTGAGTGGCCATAAGCTTTCCTAAGGCCGGGCCAAGAGCCCGGTCAGGTCCACAGTGTCAATGTAATGTAAGGGAGCACTGATATTATGAAATCAAATCGTTCAAAAAACAAAAGCGTCAGCTATGAGAGATGGGGATACCTTTTTATTCTTCCTTTTTTTGTAACCTTCCTCATTTTTTCATTGATTCCGCTGGTTGATACTATAAGATACAGCTTCTATGAGTTCTATACGTCAGGACTCATAGAGGTGGGACCTAACTTCGTAGGGCTTGATAACTACAAAGCTCTGTTAGAGTCAGATCTGTTAAAATATGCCGGAAATACATTTATCATGTGGATCGCAGGATTTATTCCTCAGATCGTGATCGCAATGATCCTCGCGGCATGGTTTACCGATCACAGGATCCGTATTCACGGATTACAGTTCTTCAAGGTTGTCATTTACCTTCCGAACCTGATCATGGCATCTGCATTTGCAATGTTGTTCTTCACATTATTCTCTGATGCAGGCCCTGTGAATCAGATCCTTATGTCAATGGGTGTGATCTCTCACCCGATCCGGTTTATGATCTCAACCGTTGGAGCACGTTCACTGATTGCGTTGATGAACTTCTTAATGTGGTTCGGTAATACAGCGATCATGCTGATGGCAGCAATTATGGGTATCAACCCTGCACTGTTTGAGGCGGCAGAGCTGGATGGCTGTAACCACGCAAAGATCTTCCGCTACGTTACATTGCCATTGATCCGACCGATTCTCGGTTATACTCTGATCACTTCCATTATTGGTGGTCTTCAGATGTTCGATGTACCACAGATCCTGACAAACGGTGCAGGAGCTCCGGACCGTACAACTATGACCCTTATTATGTTCCTGAACAAGCATCTTGCTTCTAAGAACTATGGTATGGCCGGTGCATTATCTGTATACCTGTTTGTGATCAGTGCGATCCTCTGCTTCATCGTATTCAAGATGATGCAGGACGAAGACGCGGCTGCAGCGAAAAAGGCAGAGAAGAAGGCTAAGAAACAGAGAAAGGAGAGAGCATAATGGATAAGAATTTGAAACGTCCCATAACCCTCCGGGAAGTTATCGCACACATTGTGCTTGTGATCCTGGCATTCATGTGCCTGTTTTTCTTCTACATCCTGATCGTCAATGCTTCACGTAAGCATGTGGATCTGATGAAGGGATTTGCATTCCTTCCGGGTGGCATGTTCTTCAAGAATATGATGAAGGTGTTTAACGACTCCAACATTCCGGTGTTATACGGAATCAGAAACAGTCTGATCGTATCCGGTGGATGTGCAGCCATCTGTACCTACTTTTCCGCTATGACAGCTTACGGAATTTATGCATATAACTTCCGTGCCAAGAAGCCGGCATTTACTTTCATCATGCTGATTTTGGTAATGCCGACACAGGTTACAGCATTAGGATTCCTACGTTTATTGACCAACATCCACATGGATGATAACCTGTTGGCGCTGATCTTACCGGCAATCGCTTCACCTGCGGTCTTCTACTTCATGTATAGTTACATGCTGGCATCTCTTCCGATGTCACTGGTAGAGGCAGCAAGGATCGATGGTTCCAATGAGTTCATGACATTTAACCGTATCGTGATTCCAATCATGAAGCCGGCCATTGCCGTACAGGCAATCTTCACATTTGTCGGAGCATGGAACAACTACTTCGTTCCTGCACTGGTAATTTCTACGAAGAAAAAGCAGACACTTCCTATTCTGATCGCTACCCTTCGTGGAGCTGACTTTATGACATTTGATATGGGAAAAGTATATATGATGATCTTGATCGCCATTGTACCGATCGTCCTGGTATATCTTATGTTAAGCCGATTCATCATTGAAGGTGTAACCTTAGGTGGTGTTAAGGAGTAAAAAAGTATCGTGAAGATAAGAGAGATGTCAATGGGTGTCCCATTGGCATCTTTTTCGTGTTAAAATGAAAACATGAGGATGAATAAAATGGGATTATTAAATGACTGGTACATGAAAGAGTTCGAGGAGAGCGATGACCAGAACATGCATCGTGCTCCGGATGAAGAAATCGCCTTTTACCGCGCTGTTGCTACCGGTGATATGGAGGCAGTCAGGAGGAACTGCGAAGAAAATCGTTTTACAGCGACAGAAGGTGTGGGAAGGCTTTCGCGAAATCCGGTACAGAATCTGAAGTATCATTTTGTTGTTACCGCGGCATTTATTACAAGGCTTTGCGTTGAACAGGGACTGGATGAAGAGAAGTCCTTCCGGTTGTCGGATTTTTACATTCTGAAGCTGGATCATGCAGACACGGTGGAGGCGGTTACGGCGCTTCATGATGCGATGGTTATGGATTTTACCGGTAAGATGCGTCTCCTTAAGAAATTTGCAGGGACATCGAAGCCCATTACGGAGACATTAAACTATATTTACAGTCATATGTCGGAGCGGATCACCACCAATGAGATCGCTGACTATATCGGTCTTTCCACAGGATATTTATCCCGCCTGTTTATTAAGGAAATCGGCGTTTCCTTAAGTGATTACATCCGGGAGAAGAAGATCGAGCAGGCTCAGAATCTGTTGCGCTACAGCGAATATTCTCTGGTGGAGATCTCGGAACGTCTCGGTTTTTCTTCGCAGAGCCATTTCATTCAGAGCTTTAAGGCACGTACAGGCGTAACGCCGAACCGTTATCGCAAGGAGCATGGACGGGTGGAATGGAACGTTCATGGTGTATGAAGGGGAAATTTTCATGACAGAGGGGGGCTGCTGTGATAGAATGACAGGATGAGTAAGCCTTGACTATCTTGAATAAGAAGGAATTATGGAATGAAAATTTGGATCATCAGACATGGACAGACAAAGTTAAATGCGCAGCACCTGATGCAGGGATGTTATGACGAGCCGTTGAATGAGGTTGGTCTGAAGCAGGCGAAGGAGACGAGAAAACGTATCGGGGATATTACCTTTGATGCTGTATATTCAAGCCCGTTGCAGCGCGCAAGGGCAACAGCCTGTATCGTAGGTAATGTGACAGAAGATCAGTTGATCGTGGACGAGAGGATCAAAGAGGTTGATTTCGGAGATTACGAGCTTTGTCCATACGACAAAATGGGACTTAAGATGAGCCTTTACTGGGCTTTTCCGGAGATCTTTCCGGCACCTAAGACGGTTGAGACCATTCAGGAAATGGTGGCAAGAACCTCTGATTTCCTGAAGGAACTGGAGCAGAAGGATTATGAGAACGTTCTGGTTGCCTGCCACGGAGGTATCATGCGTCCTCTTTCCGGTTATCTGGCCAACAAGCGCAACGGTCTTATGTGGAGACCAAGACCTACCAATTGTGAGATTCGTATCTTTGAGTCCATTGATGGTAAGCATCGTATGATCGACAACATAATTATGAATGCAGAGAAGTCCAAGATATGATTATAGCAAGACTGTTTAATTATTTTATTGTATTTTCTGTGGTAGGCTGGCTCTATGAATGTACCTTCTGCACGTTTAAGGGTGGAGAATGGGAGAACCGTGGGTTTTTGTTCGGACCGGTCTGCCCGATCTACGGAAGCGGTGTGGTTCTTACCATGATCGTTTTTCATTTTATTCCAACAGGGGTCAATGGTGAGCATCCGATCTGGCAGATCTTTCTGATCTGTGCGGCGGGAAGTTTGGTTTTGGAATATTCCACTTCCTTTGTTCTGGAAAAGCTTTTTCATGCCGTCTGGTGGGATTACAGTCGTATTCCGCTGAACATCAACGGGCGGGTATGTCTGCCGGCGACCTGTGGGTTTGGTCTGGCAGGTATCCTTGTGGTCAGAGGGATCATTCCCTTTGTGGATGCTCTTCCCACGGAGAATTATCCGCTTTTGAATGAGTTTGTATCACTGGTATTTATGTTTATCATGGGAATCGATATGGCACTTACCGTTGCATCCCTTACGAAGATCGTAAGCCAGCTGGAGAAAGCGGAGGCATCCTTTAACGAGAAAGCTCAGGCCGGTTATCAGAAGGTGAAGGTGGCTCCGGCGGTGATTGCTTCTGCGGCCAGTGGAGCACTTACAAGCGCCGGCAGCAGTGCCAAGGATGTTCTTCTCACCGCCGGCAGCAATGCCAGGGATGTGATGAGCAGTGCCGGAGAGAGCATGAACGAGAAGCTGAACCGATTCACAGAGAATTTGTCCTGGCGGGATCGTTATCATTTACATACGATGCGGGAATATCGCCCCGGAAAGCGTGGAAGTGTAAATGCCGATTCCATCCGGGAGTTCTACGCCAGGCTACAGGAAAAGATACAGGTGAAGAAATGACAGTAGAAGAGGAAACGAGATTTTACAGGCTGTCCGGCGAACTGATA
This sequence comes from uncultured Lachnospiraceae bacterium, assembly GCA_946182825.1. Lineage (GTDB taxonomy): Bacteria > Bacillota > Clostridia > Lachnospirales > Lachnospiraceae > Weimeria. Next base: position 61,184 of record CAMGZH010000010.1, on the reverse strand, counting down.
CAGGACGAGCGCCTGCTCCAAATGAAAAACTTCATCCAGCATGGAAGGATCACGACCTACGATCACTGCCTCAGTGTGGCAAGAAAGGCCTTTTCGCTGAAATGTTCCATGAAGATTTCCTGCGATGAAAAGGCGCTGATCCGGGCCGCTCTTCTCCATGATTACTTCCTTTATGATTGGCATGAGTATGGGGATCACCTCCACGGCTATCATCACCCATATATCGCCGCCAGAAAGGCCGATATGGACTTTGCTCTGACAGCAACGGAGAAGAAGGCCATCATGACACATATGTGGCCTCTGACCCTGTTTCACCCACCTGTGAGCAAGGTAGGTTGGCTGCTAACGCTGGCGGATAAGATGGTCTCTACGGAGGAGACACTTTTTAAGCGTGCAGATTCAAGTCTTCGACTAAGATAAACAGATGGATCGTCTGCCCCGGGGCAATACCGGTCTTTTGAGGCGAGGCCTTTTATGGTACAATAGCCTCGTTTTGAAAGGAATAAGAGAAATGGATACGATTGTAGTTAAATTTGGTGGTACTTCTCTGGCAAGCGCCGAGCAGTTTCGAAAAGTAAAGAATATTATTGCCATGAATCCGGCAAGGCGGCTTGTCGTTGCGTCCGCACCGGGCAAGCGTTTTGCGGAGGATATCAAGGTTACGGATCTGTTGCTGGAGTGCTATGAGAACGCTGTAGCAAAGAAACCGGTGGGAGAGTGTCTGACGGCTGTTCGCGACCGATTCTATGAGATCATTAAAGAGCTGGGGATTGATTTCCCTCTGGATCATGAAATGGATATCATCCGTCGTAATCTTATGAAAAAGCCGGATCGAGACTATATGGCAAGCCGTGGAGAGTATTTGAACTCCCAGATCCTTGCGCTGTATTTAGGATATACGTTTGTTGATCCGGCGTGGTGCGTGTGTTTTGATGAGAATGGCAATTACGATGAAGGAATGACAAAGCGGGCGATGGCAGCTGCACTGCATCCCTTGAAGACGGCCGTAGTGGCAGGCTTCTATGGGGCGGATGAGGCAGGCGTGATCCATACTTTTTCCCGTGGCGGATCTGATATTACCGGAAGTATTGTTGCTCAGGCAACGGAGGCGGACCTGTATGAGAACTGGACCGATGTGTCCGGATTAAAGGCAGCAGATCCCCGTATCGTTTCTCATGCGAGAACGGTAGAATATTTAAGCTATCGGGAGCTTCGAACCCTTTCCTATATGGGGGCTTCGGTTCTTCATACGGATGCTGTTCTTCCGGCGGCTACACAGGATATTCCAATTAATATTCGTAATACCAATGAGCCGGATGATGCAGGAACCATGATCGTCCGCAAGATCCCAAAGGGGAAGAAAAAATATCCGATGGTGGGCGTTGCCGGCCGTTCCGGAATGTCTGTCATTCAGGTGGAGAAGGTCATGGTAAGTGACGGTGCCGGTTTCTCGGCTCTTCTTCTGGATATTTTTAAGAATCATAATCTGCCTTTCGAACAGTGCCTGACAGGAATCGATACGGTGACGTTGATCATTCAGACAGAACTGTTTGATGAAGTGAAAGAGCAGCTTTTAGAAGAGATCCGTACTACGTTGCAGCCGGATTATCTTGGAGTTTTCAATGGAATCTCCGTCATTGCTGTTGTGGGTGAGAAGGATACCGAAAGCAATAATGCCAATGTGAAGGTTTTATCCGCTCTGACAGATGCCGGAATTGAAATTATTACCATGAACCAGGGTGCCGGAAAGCTGAATCTTCTGATCGGGGTTCTGGAGGATCGTTATCAGGATGCAATCAAGACCATCTATCAGGTGATGGAGGGGCGATAGGATTTCAGGTCACCGACTGCTCAGAAGGCATGCTGGATGGTCATCGGGAATAAAACGTAGAAGTAAAAGAACCCCTGGCTTTTGAATCAGCTAGGGGTTTGTTATGTTTTATGCTGCTTTATCGGCAGCGGAACTGTTCTTTTCTTTTTTCTGTGAAACCATGGTACGTACGCTGTTGACCGCAAGTACAAGGGAAAGGATAACCAGAAGACATGCGATAACGGTTCTTACGATGCTCCAGCCCATATCGCCTGCAGCTGCACCGGATGTGATCGCGGTGTAGTTCTTGATAACGGTTTGAACCAGGGAAGTTACTGTAACCACCAGCATAAAGGTCATTGGAATGAAGAACATGCGGTTCTCCTTACCAACTTTACCGAGCCAGGTTGCAACAGCCAGAAGACCGACAGCAGCCAGAAGCTGGTTGGATGCACCAAAGAGAGGCCAGATATTGATGTAACCGGTCATTCCAAGACCAACGCCTACAACAACAGTGATCACGGTGCCGAGGAGTGGATTGGTCAGAACCTTTTTAACACCCGTCACATCGGCAACGGTCTCACCGTCGGTCAGCCAGAACTCCTGGAAGGTGTAACGTGCCAGACGTGTGGAAGTATCCAGGGAGGTCAGGCAGAAAACAGAGATCGCAAGGATCAGAAGGGACTGAAGGATGTGTGATGCACCGGACAGACCCGGGATGGTGCCGACCATGGCGGCAATGGACATTGAGAAGACCTGCATTGGGTTTGTTACCTCTCCGGAAGAGAACTTGTTCCAGAAGAAGCCGACAGCACAGATGGTGCAAAGACCCAGGACACACTCAATGAGCATGGAACCGTAAGCGATGGGAAGGGCATGTTTTTCATTGTCCAGCTGCTTGGATGTTGTACCGGAAGAAACCAGAGAATGGAAACCGGAAATAGCACCGCAGGCAATGGTTACGAATAAAGCAGGGAAAAGGTAACCCTGTGTCTGATTATAAAAACCTGTAAAGGCCGGCATCTTGCTCATGCTTGGATGAGATGCGAAGATACCGAGGACTGCTACACCCAGCATGAAGTAAAGCAGGAAAGAGCTTAAGTAGTCACGGGGCTGAAGCAGGATCCATACAGGTACGATGGATGCGATGGCAATGTATACACCGATGATGATCATCCAGGTCTGCTCGTTTAAGTAGATTGGATGGAAATTAAGTCCGATGGCGATAACGGCTATGATGGCCAGTACTCCTGCGATGGTGGATACCAGAAGAGGAGCATTACGACGGTAGATCATAAAACCGAAGACAACAGCCATTGCGATGAATAAAAGTGAGATCATGGCAGTGGAAGCGTTGGTTGCGCTGGCAGCCTTATCCAGGACACCGGACTCTGTGTAGGTTGCGGAAAAGGTTCCTGCAACCATGGAAGAAAAGGCAGCAACAACCAAAAGAAGGGTAAGGTATGTGAAGACGCAGAACAGCTTCTTCATCTTGTAACCCATGGTATCGCCGATGATCTCTCCAATGGACTGTCCCTTATGACGAAGGGATGCAAAGAGAGCACCAAAGTCATGGACACCACCGAAGAAGATACCACCGATCAGGATCCAGAGCATAACCGGGACCCATCCGAAGACGGCTGCCTGAACAGGACCGGTAATAGGGCCGGCACCTGCGATGGATGAGAAATGATGTCCTAAAAGGACAGGGGTCTTGGCCGGAACGTAATCCACGTCATCTTCAAACTCACGAGACGGAGTTTTACGATTTGGATCGATACCCCATTTTCTTGCCAGCCATCGGCCGTAGAACATATAGCCCATGGCGAGTACAAAGACTCCTACCAATAACAATAAAGCTGCATTCATAATCTTTTTCCTCCTGTTTTAATACAGTTTATTCAAAAACTTCTTGTTCTCGTGACCGGAGAGATTGGAAAAGTTCCGGTGGTCAGAGGTGATGGAAAGAACAGTCCTAACATCCATCCACCCCCAAAGGGAAAATTTGAAGTTTTTGTGCAGATGACAGCGGCGAAGCGCCCGGATGGCATCCCGGTCAGCAGAGTCTGCCAGGATCAGCAGAGTAATGACCGAGCATTTGTGCCCTTTGGCAGGGTGAATATGCTCCATACCATCGTTATATACAAAGGACTCATACCTGCGGTAGTCATCTAAGGTCAGATGATCGCAGGAAATGATATAGCAGTATTCATGACTTTCGGCAGACCAGAGAACATTTTTCTTGAGAAGTACGTAGTTGCTTTCCGTCATGTCAAGATCACAACGGGCAACCAGCTCCCTGGGTCTGGTGTTTTCCGGTGAATCAAACAACGTGATGTTGTAGTATCGGCGATAAGATGAAAGCAGTTTTTTTAATAAGTCTTCCCGTGTTTTCATAAAAAAATCCCGTCCCTGCAGTTCCTTTGACAATAGAAACTGCAAAGACGGGAATATTGTTTTATTCTCGCGGTACCACTTTGCTTGTCGTATGTGTCTTAACATACGGCCACTTACTTCGTTCGAGCAATCTGCCTTAAACGAATGTCAGATAACGGTGACGACCGGCGACACTTATTGCCGTAGGGGTTCAGTGCGCTGCTCACAGAGGATTTCCTACGGGGTCCATACTGCCTTTCACCAACCGGCAGCTCTCTGAAATGGATGATCCTTTCGGACGTGTTCTGATCAATGCATTTATGCTTTAGTGTGTTGAATTATCTGTTTCTAATATTGTAGTCCAACAAAAAAGTGATATCTACTTGAAATATGTACAAAAAAAGTTGTGGTTGTCTTTGTAATATTGTTTGTATTTAATACAGCATAGCGAAAAAGGACGCACCTACAACGGTCAGAAGTCCGCTCACTACAATGGCAAGAGAGGACATGGCTCCCTCGATCTCGCCCATTTCCATGGCGCGGGCGGTTCCGATGGCATGGCTGCTGGCTCCGATGGCAAGTCCCTTGGCAACCGGGTCGGTGATTCGGAACAGCTTGCAGATGCTGTCAGCAAGCACATTGCCGAGGATTCCGGTAACGATGATCACGGCAACGGTGATGGTTACGATACCGCCAAGTTCTTCGGATACACCCATACCGATGGCTGTGGTAATGGATTTTGGAAGCATGGTAACGTAATCCTCGTGGGACAGACGGAACAATACGCTAAGGACCAGAACGGTAGCCATGGAGGCAAGGGCACCGCTGACAAGACCGACGGAAATACCGACCCAGTTCTTTTTCAGACGGTGAAGCTGCTGGTAAAGCGGGATCGCCAGACTGACGGTTGCCGGCGTCAGAAGATAGCTTAAATACTGTCCGCTGATCCGATAGGCAGAATATTTGATGCCTGTGACCTTCAGCACCACCATGACAATGATGATGGAGATCAGGAGAGGATTGCAGATGGCAAGCTTTGTCTTGGCCTTGATCTGAAGGCCGATAAAATATCCGAGAATACTGATTACAACGCCAAAGGTGGCGGAACTGGCAACGATATTATTCATCTACATCCTCCAATCTCTTTTTCGCATATTCTGCACTGATAATGGCATCGGTCTTGGAGGTCTCACGCTTACGCAGGCGCATAACCGCCTGAGAGACCCGTCCTGTTACCGCCATGACCACGATGGTGGAGGCAATGGTAATGAAAAGGACCGGAAGAAGCACCGGTTTAAGCTCGCCCCAGGCAACCAGAAGCCCCACCGCTGCCGGAATGAACATCATCGGCATGATATCGATGAGAAATTCAGCGGAATCCTTGACCTGATAGATCTTGATCACACCGGTGATCAGAAGGACCAGCATGATGACCAGGCCATAGATGCTGCCGGGGATCGGAAGGGGGAGTGCATAGTTCAGAAAATCTCCAACGCAGGTGACTGCGAGGATGATTCCAAATTGTTTCATGTAACGCATAATCTTTTCCTTTGTACTAGTTGGTTAAAAAAGCGGCAATGACAATATGCTATCACAAAAAACGAGCTGATAATTAAAAATTTTTCACAAAAAAACATGGTTAAAAAAATCATTTTTTGCCAATATGACCGCTGCTGAGTCCCATGGTCGTTTCTTCCAGTGGGAGCCAGTGTGAAACGGCGTATTCGATCCATCGATCCCAGAAATCCCATTCATGGGCACCTTCCCCGGTCTGATAGGTTACATCGACACCTTCGGAGAGCAGAAAATCCCGCATGTCTTCGTTATAGGGCAACAGGTCATCCTCCTGTCCGCAGGCAAGCAGGATTCGGGGGATGGGTCTGTTTTGTTCTTTTAACTGCTTTACGAGCCACTTTGGATTTTTGTCACTGTGGAGGATCTTGTCCAGATCGCCAAAGCAGGCGCGGGCATAAGCGGCACCATCCATAAAGTTTTCCTTTTCGCCGGTTCGGCGTGCCATTTCCTCTGCTAGAAGAGCACCAGAGAGGCAGACGATATGGCTGAAGGTCTCGGTGTATTTCAGACCGTTACGCAGGGCACCAAAGCCTCCCATGGAAAGTCCCCCGATATAGGTGTCTTCCCGCTTCGTAGAAAGAGGGAAGATCTTTCTGGTGAGAGAAACCAGCTCCTGTCCCACGAAGCGTCCGAAATAGTTGTGTCCTTCCGGTTGATCCACATAGAAGGAATTGCTGCCGGAGGGCATAACGACCGCCAGATCATGGTCTTCGGCAAAGCGCTGGATTCTGGTGCCGTTGACCCAGTCAATGCTGCTTCCGATGATGCCGTGAAGCAGATAAAGGGTCTTAAAAGGCCGGTCCTCTCTTGGGGGTTCCCCCGGAACAGGAAGCTTGTCTGCCGGAAGGATCACGTTAACGGGAACGGTGCGCATCAGCGATTCTGACATGATGTTCATTTGAATAAAAGCCATATCCTATCAACCTTCTTTCTTTGTATGACCGTCAATGAGTTTGTCCAGCTGCAGCTTCAGGAAAGCTGAGACCGGAACGGCAAGGAGCATACCCAGCAATCCACCGATGGCACCGCCGCCGATCAGGGCTGCCACCACCAAAAGAGGATGAACCGATACGTTATCACTTAAAAGCTTCGGATTGATGATATTACCATCAATAAACATGATGACGGCAATGCAGATGATTCCGATGATCAGCTTCTCAAAGTTGCCGGATGGAAGGCATACCACAAGCATGGTGGCATAGCCGAAGATCGGGCCCATGTAGGGAATCAGATTACCAAATCCTACCATCAGACCCACAAGGATCGCGTTGGGAGCGCCTACGATGAGAAGGATAACGGTGGTAAGGATCATACATACAATAGCGTCAAGGACCTGTCCGCGAAGATAACCGGAGAAGACCCGGTCGGCATCGGAAGCCAGTTCCGCAAGCTTTTTCTCGGAACTGTCGCTGGCAAATACATGGAAGACCTTTTCCCAGTAGTGGAAAATATTCCGTCCGTCCAACAGGAAGTAGATGGAAAAGATAATGCCAAACAACAGGGAGGAAGCAAAGGAAGATACGGCTCCGATCACAAGGGAAGCCACATCACTGACGCTGTTCAGGGAAATTCCCGCCTTCGCCAGAAGCTCCTGTGCATTCCTTAATAAATCGTTGAAATTCAGGTTCAGGGAGTTGATGGCAGCGGTGACGGCTGCTTTTATGCTTTCCATGTTGATCTCTGTCACGCTCTTGTAAACGGTCAGGGAGATCAGTACAACAAACAGTGCGATAAATGCAAAGATCAGCAGGAAAATAAGCAGAACAGAAAGGCTTCTGGCCCATTTGTGCTCTTTTTTGTGATTTATTTTCTTCTCGAAGAAGGAAACCGCCGGAGATAGCAGATAGCTGAAAACAAAGCCGATGACAAGAGGCTTTAAAATAGCGGTGGACAGGTTCCAGATGGTAGCCCAGATGCTGCCGCTCAGATAGATCAGCAGCAGTGCCAGCAGGGTGACGATCACGGTAATACTGACATACAGGCAGGTCTTTAGATATTTGGGATCAAGTGTATTTCGCAGTTTTGTTAACATAAAGCTCCTCATCTTTCTACTGTTGCAACGATGGTGCTAACCGTTCTAATGGTATCACAGTTTTATTCCGTCGAAAACAGCAGGAGAACCATTTTTTGTAACTAAACTGTGACCTTTCTCATGATATTCTTGTATCAGTGTAAATGTTATATATGCGAGGGAGTACATATATGATAAGGGTAAAATACAAGAAGTATAAGTTCATAGGAAGGGCAGCTGCTATATTCCTGTGTGTGGCGTTTTTTTTCAACGGTGTAACTGCTTTCTTTCCACAGACGAAGGCGAATGCGACAGAAGCCGGGCGGAAGAAGGTCAGGGTCGGCTACTACATAAGTAAGAATATGCAGGAGGATTCGGAGGGGCATAAGAACAAGTCGGGACTCGGCTACGAATACCTTCAGAAGATCTCCTATTATTCCAACTGGGAATATGAATATGTCTATGGCGGATGGGAAGAGCTCTTCGCGAAGTTTATGAACGGTCAGGTGGATGTTATGGCCGGAATCTCCAAGACCCCGGAGCGGGAGAAGAAGATCCTGTTCCCTTCCTTCATTATGGGTTCCGAGAATTATTACGTCTATGCCTACGAGGACAATCCGATTGTGACGTTGGGAAGCGAGGGACTGAAGAACTGTAAGATCGGAGCGAATAAGAACACTCTGATGGAGGCATGCCTTCGGGAGTGGAACGAAAAGAAAAAGCGCGGCGTGCAGATCCAGACCTATTCCGGAAATGACGCACTCTATCAGGATCTCAACAATGGTACCATCGATGCCATTGTCGATACGGATAACGCGGTGGAAGCGGAAGATAGGCTGATCCCTATAGTTCGACTGGGAGCTTCAGAGTATTATCTGGCGGTTACAAAGCAAAGACCGGATATTTTGGAAGAACTCAATACGGCGCAGGATAAGATCATGTCTACGGATCCAAACTTCACGAAGAAGCTGACGGAGAAGTATTTTTCCAATACGGCCATCGGTGCGAAACTGCAGAAGGATGAAGAGGAATGGCTGAAGAAGAACAAGCAGATCCGGGTAGGATATCTGGTGGATTATATGCCCTTTTCCGATCGCTCAAAGGATGGGAAGGAGGTCATGGGAATCGTTAAGGATGTCATGGAGGAGATCCTGAAGGAGCTTGGACAGATGAACAATGTTTCCCTGCGCTATGTAGGATACCATAAGACAGAGGAACTGATCCGGGCGCTGAAGACGGATGCCATCGATGTGGCTTTCCCCATTGATGATGATGTCGGCATGGCAGATAAGAATGGGATCTTCCTTTCGGAGTCTTTGATCACGACTTCCATGGATCTTGTATTTAAAGGAAAGTATTCTGAGGATACCACGAAGGTCATTGCAGTGAAGAAGGGGAATGAGATTCAGGAGGAATACACGAAGGTCCATTATCCCAAGGCGAAGATCCGGTATTATCAGAACTTTGAACAGGCCCTGGATGCGGTTCGCTATGGAGAGGCAAACTCCATTGTGATCAATAATCTGCGGACAGACGGATTTTTAAGTCACGCCCGTTATAAGGGGTTGAAATCCATTAATCTGGTGGATACAAGCAGCCGCTGTATGGCAGTGAAAGCCGGTAATAATAAGCTTTTATCCATTGTGAACCGTGGAATCACGAACCTTCCGACGAATTTTGCCATGGTTGCGACCTATCCGTATATCGGAAGTCTGGGTAAGATGCAACTGGAAGATTTTGTAGAGGAGAACTGGCTTGCTATCTTCGTTTCCATTACCATTGCCATCGTGTTTATTTCAGCATTGGCAGCCTTCCTGGTCAATTCCCGAAGGAAGCGTAAAATGCTGGATTCCATCGCTCATCATGACAGTATGACAGGTCTGTTCAACCGTAGAGCCTTTGATGAACAGATGGATCAGGAAGGGAATCATGTTTCGAATCAGAATCTGCTTCTTTTGGAGATGGATCTGAATGGACTGAAACGGGCGAACGATACCCTGGGTCATGCAGCCGGTGATGAGATGATTCAGGGCGCGGCAACCTGTATGAAGGAGATACTTGGTCCCTACGGAAAAGTATATCGTACCGGTGGGGATGAGTTCGTAGCGATCCTTCGAGGTAAGAATCTTGACTGGTCCAAGGTTATCCGGGAACTGTCGGATACGTTCTGTTCCTGGAGCGGTTACTACAGTAAGAACCTTTCGGTAGCCATCGGTAGCTGCAGTAGTGATGAAAAGCCTACGGCGACCATGAACGAAATGATGGCAGAGGCGGACCGTCGTTTGTATCAGGACAAAGAGAATTATTATCGTCGTACCGGTCTGGAACGCAGAAAGTACTAAGATATATAACAAGATTCCACGGTGATACCGTGGGATCTTTGGCTTTATTTTTCCGGAACGATCTCACTGCGGACATATTCCATGCGGCGGTCAAGATCGGCGCACTCGCCGGCACAGATGGCAAGCTCTTTGGATAAAGCCTCAATCTGTTCGTCCGTCAGTTTCTTCTTGTAACGAAGCTTATGCTCCAGAGACGCCCAAAAATCCATTGCAATGGTACGGAGCTGTACTTCTACATAGACCTGTTTCTTCCCGACTTCGGTGAAGATCGGCACCTGAACGATGAGGTGAAGGGAGCGGTATCCGTTTGGCTTTGGATGATTGATATAGTCCTTTTTCTCCACCAGTGTAATGTCATCCTGATCCAGAAAATATCGTGCAATGCGGAAAACATCTTCCTCAAAGGAACAGATCACACGGATTCCGGCGATGTCACGAATGTTTTCTTCAATGGATTCGATGGAAAGGGGAACTCCCTTTCTCTGGACCTTCTGCACGATGGATTCCAGTGACTTTACGCGGGTCTTGATGCTCTCGATGGGATTGCCATCATATTTGATGCCCAGACGTTCGTTCAACACCTTGAATTTCGTCTCTACTTCATATACGGCACACTGGTAGTTGGCAAGCATCTGGCGAGCCGGAAGGGTCTGCTCATCCATGGCACCCAGGAATTCTTCTAAATTAATGTTTTTCATCCATTCTGCGGGAATGATACCTCGGCGGAACTGCTGTATATTTTCAAGTTCACTCATTTTATTTCTCCTTTTATTTTTCAAAACTCGTATGCTAAATTTTAACAGAAAAGAAGCGTTCTTTCAAAAAGCAGTTTCTCTGGAAAGGAGATTTTGTTGCAAAAAATAGTGAATTTAGTAAAATATTTACACAAGTAGGCGTTAAGACAAGAAAGTGAGAACAAATGACAGATTATACATTACTTACAGAGCAGTTAAAGAGTTTATCAGAGGATGAGCCCTATTATATTCCGGTGCTTTCAAATGCATCCGCACTGATCATGGATGGGGTCAATGGGTTGAACTGGGCCGGATTTTACCTGATGCAACAGGGGAGTCTGCTGTTAGGACCTTTTCAGGGGAAGGTGGCCTGTATTCGTATTCCGCTGGGAAAGGGTGTCTGTGGAACAGCTGCGGCAGAGGATCAAACCCTTTGCGTTGCGGATGTGCACAGTTTTCCGGGACATATTGCCTGTGACAGCGCATCCAATTCTGAGCTTGTAGTGCCGATCCATAAGGATGGAGAGGTGGTCGGAGTGTTGGACCTTGACAGTACGGAGATTGGACGGTTTTCTGAAGAGGATGTAACCGGCTTTGAAGGTTTTGTGAAGGCACTGGAGGAGATCCTCCGGTTTGAGGCATAAGACTCGAAAAACAAAGGGAAATGTGCTATCATCAACATCTATACAACTAACATAGTAGGTAAGTATGCTATATTGGTTGCCAGTTGGATTAAAGGAACCGCTGATTATGGAGGGATGATATGTCAAAGAAGGAAAACAGATACAAAGATTACGGAGTAGCAACACAGGCCATTCATACCGGCACGGATTATGATGAGGAAACCGGAGCCGTTCGTCGACCGCTTCACATGGCGAACAGTTTTAAACTGCCCGATGATCTGTCGCAGGTAAACTATTCATCCACAGACCTTCTGATGTATTCCAGAAACGGTAATCCCAACCAGCATTGGCTGGAGGAAAAGATCGCAGCACTGCATGGGGCGGATGATGCCATAGTACTTGCAAGTGGTGTGGCGGCATTGCATGCCCTGTTCTGGACCTTACTGAAAACAGGAGACAAAGTAATCTATCCCAAGGTAAGCTACATGGCTGTTTACAGGATGTTTCATGAATTGTTTAACCGAAAGTTTGGCGTGGATACCGTTATGGTGGATATGACGGATCTGGATGCGGTGAAAAAGGCCATTACACCGGGAACACGGCTTGTCCATATAGAGACACCGGATAATCCGACCAACCGGGTGACCGATATCGAGGCAATCGTGAAGATCGCCCATGAGAACGGTGCACTTGTTTCGGTGGATAATACCTTTGCGTCTCCGCTTAACCAGAAGCCGTTGAAATTCGGTGCCGATTTTGTTGTAGAATCGTTGACCAAGTTTATTAACGGACATGGCGATGCACAGGGAGGTGCGATCATTTCCAATGATCTTGAAACAATGGATCGTATCCGCTATGAAGCTCAGGTCAATGTGGGATCTGTGATCAGTCCTTTCAACGCATGGCAGATCTTCCGCGGATCGGTCACCTTCCCGCTCCGCATGCGGCAGATCAACACATCCTCCCAGGAAATCGCAGAGTGGCTGGAGCAGCGTGACAATGTTACCTTTGTGTCTTATCCCGGTCTGAAGAGCAATGCAAGCCATGCACTGGCAAGCCGTCAGATGGAGAATGGCTATGGAGGGGTGATCTCATTTGGCATAGAGGCAGATGACAAGGCGGTGGAGAGATTTTGTGCAGCCCTTAAGGTCGTGACCTTTGCGGTTTCCCTTGGACATGACGAGAGTCTGATCTTCCCTCAGCCAAGCTACGATGAGCGGATTGACTTGTATCCGGAAGAGTTTCGTAAGGGATTTATCCGCTTTTCCGTGGGATTAGAGGAGCCGGAGGATATCATTGCGGATCTGGATCAGGCGCTGAAAACGATCGGACTGTGATACAAAGGAGTTTCTTTCACAAATTTGCAGTGAAACAGAAAAAGGACGGTGAAATCCCCTCCGAATTTGGAGGTGCAGACAGAGGAAACCGTTGGAAATATGGGATTGTCAACGTTTGCACGAATACTGTAGGCAGAAAAAGTAAAACCCTATTATCCGGTAGGATTTAAGGATAAAAGGAAACGGCCTCGGGAAAATCGTATGTTGTATACAAGTGAAACGGGAAGTATCTGAAAACGATTTCAGATATTTCCCTTTTTTCTTGCAAAAAAAACTCGTAAACTCTCTTCAACAAGCAAAACCTACCACATCACTAGGTAGAGCAGGAAAAAGAAAAAAGGAGAGTGTATAGCGTGTCAAAAGTTAATTTAGAACTGCCAAGTGTTCAGATTCGTGAGATTCGACTCAACTCGATCACTGGTTATTCAGGCGATGCCAAGGACCTGGTTCATGAATCCGGGTGCGGAATTAAAGATCGCAATCGTACCTTTACACAATGTATCGGCTGTTCCAATGGACAGGCCGGCTGTATGGCAAGTATGATGAGCGATTCGGCTGTTATATCACACGGTCCGGTTGGCTGTTCTTCTTGTTTCCATGAATATAACATGACCTATCGGGTCAATGCGCCGATCCATCATAAGGAAAACGCGCCAAGAAAGATTTTTACAACGAATCTTCAGGAGAAGGATACTGTATACGGAGGTGTGAAGAAGCTTTCAGAAACCATCCATGAAGTATATGAAAGAACCAAGCCGGGCGTCATCTTTGTACTGTCCACCTGTGCGGTAGGAATTGTGGGAGATGATGTGGAGAGCGTTTGTGATGAGGCAGAGAAAGAACTTGGGATACCGGTTGTATCGGTTGTCTGTGAGGGCTTCCGATCAAAGGTATGGACCACAGGATTTGATGCCACCTACCACGGAATGGCAAGAAAGCTGATCAAAAAGCCGGAGAAGAGAAGTGAAGATACCGTAAATATCATTAACTTCTGGGGAAAGGATGCCTTTGGAGAATGGCTTGCACCCTTTGGATTAAAGCCACATTACATTTCCCCGTTTAACACGGCAGAGGAGCTTTCCCATGCGGGAGAGGCAGCCGCGACCTTCCAGGCATGTTCCACCTTGGGAAGTTACCTGGCAGCGGCTTTAGAGCAGGAATATGGAGTACCGGAGATCCCGACGGCACCGCCTTACGGAATCGCACAGACGGATCGATGGTTTAGGGCAATCGGCAAGGCCTTTGGAAAAGAAGACATTGCAGAAAAGGTGATTGCAGAGAAGAAGGAAAAATATCTTCCGGAGATCGATAAGATCCGAAAGCAGCTGGAAGGAAAAACCGCATATGTAGCGGCAGGAGCAGCACATGGACATGCCCTTTTGGATGTTCTCGGAGAGCTGGGAATGAAGAGTGCGGGAGCATCGATCTTCCATCATGATCCGGTATATGACAGTGAGAATCCAAACCACGATCAGCTGGCACAGCGCGTGGGAGATTACGGAAATGTACCAAGGTTCAATGTATGTAACAAACAGGAATATGAGCTGGTCAATGCCTTATATAAGGCAAAGCCGGATATCCTTCTTGCAAGACATGGCGGCATGACCTTATGGGGAGCAAAACTTGGAATTCCAAGTCTTCTGGTGGGGGATGAGCACCTGTCCATGGGATATGAAGGATTGATCGAATACGGCAAGCTGATCCTGGATACCTTAGAGCATGACGAGTTTGTTAAAAACTTCCAGCAGCACGCTTTGAATCCATATACAAAGTGGTGGCTGACACAGGATACAGATTATTTTCAGAGAGGGGCAAAGTAAATGGCGAATTATAGTGGACTCATTGAACAGGAGCGTTACACCTGTGCGATTGGAGCACTTCAGACAGTGGTTGCGATCCGGCATGCGGTACCTCTCCTGCATTCCGGTCCGGGCTGTGGAAGCATGATTGCCGGGTTTTTTGAAAGAAGTAAAGGATATGCAGGTGGAGACACCTCTCCATGTACAGCTTTTACAGAGAAGGAAGTTGTCTTTGGAGGAATAGAAAAATTAAGACATAACATTGAGAACACCTATAAGGTGCTGGATACCGATCTTCAGGTGGTGCTGACCGGATGTACCGGAGGAATCGTGGGAGATGATGTGGAAAGCCTTGTTATGGAGTATCAAGACAAGGGAAAGCCTATCGTGTGGGTGGATACACCGGGATTCAAATCCAATAACCTGGTGGCACACAGCAGTGTGGTCAATGCCATCATCGATCAGTATGTCAGTCGATTCGAAGAAGAAAATGAGCCGAGAAGCGAGAGAAATACCGTAAATCTTTTTGCAAGTATTCCTTACCAGGATCCCTTCTGGAAGGGAAATCTAAGGGAATATAAAAGACTGCTGGAAGGCCTTGGCCTTAAGGTAAACGTTCTGTTCGGACCGGAATCCGAGGGCGTAAAGGAGTGGCAGCAGATTCCGAGAGCAAATTTCAACATTCTGGTGTCACCATGGTATGGCAAGACCATCGTTGACAAGCTGAAGAGAGAATACGGACAGGATTATTTCTGGTTCCATTACCCACCCATCGGAGCCAATGCAACCCGGGAATTTCTGGAAGGGGTGCTTACCTTTGCGGTGGAACAGGGAGCAAAGATCGACAGTGGAAAGGCATTTTCGTTCATTGATGCGGAGGAGAATTCCTACTATGAAGAGATCGATAACCTGGCATCCTTCCTGCTGGAGTTCCGATACGGACTCCCGAAGTATGTACATATTCTGCATGATGCAGGCTATGTCACAGGTTTGTCACGGTTCCTGTTACATGAGACGGGAATTGTTCCGGTGGAGCAGTATGTGGTGGATAATACCCCGGCCAAGTACCAGGAGCAGATCCAAGAGACGATCCGTTCCTTTAGCGGAAAAAGGGATATTGGCGTAACGTTCCTGCCGGATGCAGGACTGGCGCAGCAGAAGATCCGGGAAGTAAAGGAAAAGCATGACGGAAAGGGCCTGATCATTGGAAGCAGCTGGGATGGGGACCTGGCAAAGGAACTGGATGATGCGTATGTATGTGCAGCACATCCGATGGAGCTTCGACTGGTTTTGACCACCAACTATGTCGGTTTTACCGGGGGACTTCGTGTGATCGAGGATGTATATAACACCGCATTAAAGATATACGAATAAGGGGGAGAAGAAGATATGGCAGTACGAGTGGGTTTTGCAAGCATTGACGGAAATATCATAGACCAGCATTTTGGTCACGCCAGATACTGGCAGGTATATGACATTTATGAGGATGATGCAGAGTTTGTGGAAGTCAGAAAAAGTTATCCGGCCTGCAATGGTCATTGCGAAGGTGGTTTTACCGATCTGATCGAGCTGCTTGGGGACTGTCAGGCAATTTTTTCGGTAAAAATCGGAGAAGGAGCCGCTCAGGCGGTTCTTTCAAAGGGGATTCGGGTATTTGAAGCCCAGGGAAGTTTAGTAAATATCATTTCTGCTCTGATCGAGCAGCATGCCCTAACGGATCTTGAACCAAAGGATTCGCTGAAGGCAACGTAGCAATAGAAAGGAAGGATGCAAATGACCGTTTCATTTGAAGAATTACGAAAAAAACATCCTTGTTTTGCACTTGGAGAAAAATCCAATCATGGACGCATCCATCTTCCGGTGAGTCCGGGATGTAACATCGCTTGTCGATTCTGTATACGGGATATCAACGAGGTTGAAAACAGGCCGGGGGTGGCAGGTGAGATCATTACCCCTCAGGAAGCCTTAGAGGTCGTAAGAAAGGCAAAGGATCTGATGCCGCAGCTCTCCGTTGTAGGCGTAGCCGGCCCGGGGGATACCCTGGCAACACCTTATGCACTTCAGACCTTCCGTCTGATCAAGGAACATTTCCCGGATATGATCAAGTGTATGAGTACCAACGGACTGAATTTACCGGATTATGCAAATGAGATCATTGATGTAGGAATCGATTCTTTGACAGTAACGGTCAATGCCGTGGATCCGGAAATCGAAAAA
This sequence comes from uncultured Lachnospiraceae bacterium, assembly GCA_946182825.1. Classification (GTDB taxonomy): domain Bacteria; phylum Bacillota; class Clostridia; order Lachnospirales; family Lachnospiraceae; genus Weimeria. Next base: position 44,360 of record CAMGZH010000010.1, on the reverse strand, counting down.
GAGCTGAATGCCTCCTGTATCTATCATGGAAGGACGTACATGGGAAAAGAGGCAGCCAGAGTGCTGATCAACAATCAGCTGAGCGGAATTCGCAAGGTAACAGAGGCAGGGATCACCGTTAAGGTCAATACCGTCTTTGTACCGGAGATCAACCGGGATCATATTCCAACCGTTGCCAAGACAGTGGCAGAGGCAGGTGCATCCATTTATAACATTATTCCGCTGATTCCACAGCATCAGCTGGCCTGGTGCAGTGAACCAAGCTGTGAGCAGTTATATGAGGTCCGTAAGGAAGCTGAAAAATACATCAAGGTATTCCGTCACTGCCAGAGATGCCGGGCAGATGCCATCGGTGTTCCGGGAGGCAAGGATATTTCCAAGCAGATCTACTTGCGGGAATTAAAACTGGAAAACACATTTTCACACGGTTAAACAGATGTTACATCATATAAAAATATAAGAGAAAAAGAAAAAGAAAGAGGAGTGAGCAACATGGCACAGGAAATAAGACAGATCGCAATTTATGGTAAGGGTGGAATCGGAAAGTCTACAACGACCCAGAATCTGACGGCAGGACTTGCGGAAATGGGCAAGAAGGTCATGGTGGTTGGATGTGATCCGAAGGCGGATTCCACAAGACTTTTACTTGGAACCTTGGCACAGAGAACTGTCCTGGATACCATCCGTGAGAATGGTGATGACGTGGAACTGGACAGCATCTTAAAAGAGGGCTTTGGAGGGATCCGGTGCGTTGAGTCCGGTGGACCGGAGCCGGGTGTAGGATGTGCCGGACGAGGCATTATCACATCCATTGGTCTTTTAGAGCAGGAAGGCGCTTATACAGAGGATCTGGACTATGTATTCTACGACGTCTTAGGTGACGTGGTTTGCGGCGGATTTGCAATGCCCATGAGAGAAGGAAAGGCAAAGGAGATCTACATTGTTGCTTCCGGAGAGATGATGGCGCTATACGCAGCCAACAATATCTCAAAGGGAATTGCCAAGTACGCAAAGAAGAGTGGTGTACGTCTTGGCGGAATCATCTGCAACAGCCGTAATGTAGACAGAGAGAAGGATCTGCTGGAGGCGTTTGCGAAGGAACTGAACACACAGCTGATCTATTTTGTACCGAGAGACAATGTGGTGCAGAGAGCCGAGATCAACCGTAAGACCGTGATCCAGTATGATCCGAAGTCAAGCCAGGCGACCGAGTATCGTAATCTTGCACAGGCTATCGATAAGAATCAGCTCTTTACGATCCCCACACCGATGACACAGGAGAGACTGGAAGAGATCCTTCTTGAGTTCGGTCTGATGGATTCCTTAAAGGACAACTACGTGATCTAGAGATATATAACACTGAAAAAGGAGGTGAATCTCATGGGAAATTACAAAGATTTTGATTCCGCACTGATTCATGGCGGCATCAGTTCGGATCCGTATACCGGTTCGGTGAATGTTCCGATCTACCAGACTTCCACCTTTAAGCAGAGAATTCCCGGAGATTTTAAATATGAATATTCAAGAACGAATAATCCGACCAGAGAGGCTTTGGAGGCTCTGATTGCAGAGCTTGACGGCGGAAGAAAAGGTTTTGCCTTTGCTTCCGGAATGGCGGCAATTACAGCGGTCTTATCCCTGTTCTATTCAGGGGATAAGATCCTGATCTCAAACAATGTATATGGAGGTACCTATCGTGTTCTGGACAAGGTATTTGATCATTTTGGACTTACGTACCAGATGGTTGACACCGCCAACCTTGAGGAAGTGGAAGCGGCTGTTACAGAAGATGTAAAAGCGATCCTGGTGGAAAGCCCTGCCAATCCGTTGCTGACCATTACCGATCTTAAGGCGGTGGGTGAGATCGCACATCGACATGATCTGTTATATGTGGTGGACAACACCTTTATGTCTCCGTATTTACAGAAGCCGTTAGAGCTGGGAGCCGATATTGTTGTTTACAGCGCAACCAAGTACCTGGGGGGACACAGTGATCTGGTAGCAGGACTTGTCACCGTTAAGGATGAGAAACTGGCAGAGCGGATCGCCTTCCTCCAGAATTCCACCGGCGGCGTATTGCAGCCCTTTGACAGTTTCCTTCTGATCCGGGGCATTAAGACACTGGCGGTTCGCATGGAACGTCATGTTGCCAACGCAACAGCAGTGGCGGAGCATCTTCAGAAGCATCCGGCAGTTAAAAAAGTATATTTTCCGGGACTTTCATCAGCTCAGGGCTATGAAATTCATCGGAGTCAGGCAAAGGGACCCGGCGCTATGGTCTCCTTTGAACTGACAGAGGAACATGATTCCAACAAGTTTTTTGAATCCCTGAATATGATCCAGCTGGCCGAAAGTCTCGGTGGCGTGGAGTCTCTGGTCTGTCACCCTGCATCTATGACACATGCAGCCATTCCATATGAGACCAGGCAGAAAGTAGGGATCACAGACGGATTGATACGTTTTTCCGTTGGAATCGAAAACATAGATGATATTCTACAGGATCTGGATCTCGCCATTGAAGAAAGCGGGAAATGATCATGAATTACATTAACGATATTCACGAATTAATAGGACATACACCATTAGTCAAGTTAAACCACCTGGATCTTCCGGAGGGCGTTAACATCTTTGCAAAACTGGAACTCTGGAATCCCGGAGGATCGGTAAAAGACAGAGTCGGCGTCTATATGCTGGAAGATGCCATTCGAAGTGGAAAATTAAAACCGGGAGGAACTGTCATTGAAGGAACTGCAGGAAATACCGGAATCGGTATCGCCATGGCAGCCTTAAACAGAGGAATCAAAGTCATCTTTGCAGTTCCGGAAAAGTTCTCGGAGGAAAAGCTTACGCTGATGCAGGCTTTGGGAGCACAGATCGTTCATACCCCACGAGAAGAGGGCATGCTTGGCGCAGAGCGGAAGGCAGAGGAACTTTTACAGGAGATCCCGGATTCCATCTCTTTACGACAGTTTCACAATCCACAAAATCCCATCGCGCATTATGAGACAACAGGACCGGAGATCTACCACGATCTGGACGGTCAGATCGATTACCTGGTGGCAGGAGCGGGCAGCGGAGGAACCTATTCCGGTATTCTTCGTTATCTTAAGGAACATAAGCCGGGAGTCCAGGGTGTTCTGGCAGATCCGGTGGGTTCGGTGATCGGCGGTGGCGAACACGGCGATTACGATATTGAGGGAATCGGAAATGACTTTATAGCAGAGACCATGGATATCAACCTGGTGGATCAGGTGGTAAAGGTGGATGATGCAGACGGTTTTTACGGGGCACAGCTTCTGGCGAAGAAGGAAGGCATTTTTGCCGGTTCCTCCTCCGGAGCGGCTTTGTCAGCAGCCCTGAAATTGGCTCATGACGGAGCCAAAGGCAATATCGTTGTGGTACTTCCGGATCGCGGCGACCGGTATTTTAGTAAAAAGCTTTACCTCAACGCATAAGTGAGTCTTACATACAGATAAGGAGATGGGAAATATGGCGGACTATATTGAAATACATGACTTGAATAAGACCTTCCAGACCAGAACCGGTCCGCTTCCGGTATTGAACGGGATCGATCTGTCTATTAAGAAGGGAGAGATCTTTGGAATCATCGGTTTCTCCGGAGCAGGAAAATCGACACTGGCCCGTTGTGTGAACGGGCTGGAAATACCGGATGCGGGAAGCATCGAGGTGAACGGTAGGGATGTGACAAAGCTCTCCAAACAGGAGATGCTTGAGGAACGACGCCATATCGGAATGGTATTTCAGAACTTTAATCTGTTTGAGGCAAAGACGGTATATGAAAATATTGCATATTCGCTTCGCATCCGACATGAAAAGAAATCAATTGTGGATGAAAAAGTAAAAGAAGTGGCAGAGCTTGTGGGGCTGACAGAAAAGCTGGATGCCTATCCGGGAGGCCTGTCCGGTGGACAAAAACAAAGAGTGGGAATTGCAAGAGCACTGATCGGAGAGCCGGATGTGCTGATCTCCGATGAGGCAACCTCTGCACTCGATCCACAGACGACCCTTCAGATCCTGGATCTTCTGCGATCCATCAATAAGGAAAAGGGCATTACCATTCTAATGATCACCCATGAGCTTGATGCCATCAAGTACAGCTGTGACCGGATGGCAGTGCTGGAGGGAGGAAAGATCATTGAACAGGGAAAGGTTGTGGATATTTTCCATAATCCGCACAGCCGTACAGGCGAACTGTTCACGAAGGTATTCTTCCAGTTCCAGAATGATGAGTTCCAGAGTGGTGCCGGTATTTAGTCCGGTCTGGGTGAAGGAGGCATTATATGAGTTTAGAAAATACACCGTTTTTAGAGGTGATCAAGTCTTCCTTTTCAGCAGCGATCTGGAAGGAAGTAGGGCCTGCTGTATGGGATACGGTCTACATGACCGTTGTATCCTCCCTGATTATGCTTGTGATCGGCCTGGCCTTTGGAATTGTTCTGATATGGACCGATAAGGGCGGCATTCGTGCCACCCCTGTCATAAACGGGCCCTTTGGTTGGTTTATCAATATTTTACGGTCCCTTCCGCAGATGATCATGATCATTATCATGATCCCGGTTGCAAGAAGTATCTTCGGACAGTCCTACGGAACCAATCCATGTATCGTTGCCATCGCGGCAAGCTGCATACCGATGTACGCCAGAATGGTGGAAAGTTCCCTGATGGAAGTGGAGAAGGGAAAGATCGATGCAGCCCGTTCTCTTGGAAGCACAGATTTTGACATTGTATTCCGGGTATGGATTCCGGAGGCGATTCCTTCCTTGGTTCGCGGTTTTACCGTAACCGTCATAGGAATCATATCCATGACAGCCCTTGCGGGAATGTTTGGAGCAGGAGGCATTGGTGATATTGCCGTACGATACGGCTATCAAAGATTTCAGCATGATAAGCTTTTGGCCTGCATCTATGTGCTGATCGTGATCGTTCAGCTGACACAGAGCGCAGGAAATCTGCTATCAGACCATATAAGAAAAAAGCGCGGCCTGATGTAGAGGCTGAAGATAGAAAGGAGGTGGTGCCGCTTGAAAGATGGCTGTCCTATGTGTCGCTTATTACAGAATCTAGAAGGAGAATTATGGTATGAAAAATTTCAAAGCAGTAACAAAGAAACTTGTAGCATTAGGACTGACAGCAACCTTAGGAATCACCGCCGGCACTGCCTGCGGCTCTTCCAAGACAAGTAAGGTAGATGCGAAGACGAAGGATGCCAGCGGTAATGTGGTATTAAAGGGTATCGTAGCTCTGACACCGCATCAGGAGATCCTGGATTATGCAAAGGATGACCTGAAGAAAGAGGGCATTGTGATCGAGGTTGTAAATGATGGTTCCGATGACCTGGGAAATGAGCGAGTTGCCAAGGGAGAGGCTGATTTTAACTATTTCCAGCATGAGCCGTATCTTCAGTCGGTAAACGATCAGAACGGTTATAACCTTGTGAATGCAGGTGATATCCATGTGGAGCCGATCTCCTTATATTCCGACAAGTATAAGGATGTCAGCGAGATCAAGGATGGAGACGTGATCGCAATTCCAAACGATGGAACCAACGAGTATCGTGCGCTTTCTGTTTTGGAGGATGCAGGATTTATCACATTGGATGACGATGCAAAGCAGGCACTGGATGCATCCGTAAAGAATGTGAAGGAGTACAAGAAAAAGATCAAGATCGTAGAGATCGATGCAGCACAGATCATTCCTACCAAGGATGACTACAATGCCTATATTACAAACACCAACCGTATCCTTGAGGCGAAGATCACACCGAACCGTCTGGCACAGGAATCGGCAGAGAGCCCGTACGCAAACATCATTGCAGTTAAGGCAGACAATAAGGATAACCCGAACATCCGGAAGCTGGTAAAGGTGCTTCAGTCAGAAAAGGTTAGAAAGTTCATTGAGGATAAGTACGATGGAGCCGTTATTCCGGCAGCATTAAAGAAATAAGAAGATGGGGAGGAGAATAACATATGGCGGATTATGGTTTTAATACAGTACAGGTACGTGGTGGTTATTCAGCAAAGGACAATCAGGAATCGGTAGCAGTTCCGGTATACGCAACCGCTGCATTTGATTTTGGAACCGTGGAAAGAGCCGATCGACTGGTGGCAGGCGTTGAGGCAGGCTTCGTTTATACCAGAATCGGAAATCCTACCAATGATGTTTTAGAGAGAAGGATCGCAGCTCTGGATCATGGTGTGGCAGCTGTTTCCTTTGGCTCCGGTATGGCAGCCATCAGCAGCACGATCCTGGCAGTAACAGGAGGAAGCGGCAGAATCCTGTCCACCTATCAGATCTATGGAGGCGCCTTCGATCTGGAAAAGAGTATTTTCCCGAACCTTGGCATCCATTTTGATCTGGTGTCTCATGACAGCAGCATTGAAGAGTGGGAGAGAGCCATCACACCGGATACAAAGGCAATCTATGTGGAGTCCATCTCCAATCCAAGTGCAAGACTTCTTGACTTTGAAGAACTGGCAAAGCTTGCACATCGCTATGATATTCCGCTGATCGTGGATAATACATTTGCGACACCTTACCTGTTCCAGCCCCTGGAGCATGGAGCCGATATCGTAGTCTATTCTGCAACAAAGGCGTTAAACGGACACGGGAATGCCATCGGTGGTCTTGTGGTAGAAGGAACCCCCTTCCGTTGGAAGAAGGAAACGTATCCGCAGTTCTATCAGAAGCACTGGGTGATCCGTGATCTGGAAGGCAAGGAAAGAAGCTTTCTGGAAGCCTTCCCTGAGTTCCCGCTGACAGCTCTGCTTCGCCTGAGCTATCTGGCATATTTTGGAGCCGTTTTAAGTCCATATGAGGCACAGCTGATCCTGATCGGTGTGGAGACCCTGTCAGAGCGGGTGAAGAAGCAGGTGGAGAACACAAGAGCCGTTCTTTCCTATCTGCAGGAGCAGTCCGACCTTGTATCCTGGGTAAGCTACCCAGAGGCGAAGGACAGTCCGGATCAGGAACTGGCAAAGAAATATTTTAAAAACGGTGCCGGTTCCGTCTTATCCTTTGGCTTCAACGGTACAGAGGAGGAAGAGAACCGACTCATCGAGACGGTGAAGATCTTTGGTTACCAGGCCAACGTGGGGGATGCCCGTTCTCTGATCGTAAATTCTCCGAAGATCACCCATGGTGAGTTGAATCCCGAGGAGTTGAAAGAGGCGGATATTGCGCCGGAGACGGTTCGACTTTCTTTTGGACTTGAAGAGGCTTCGGATCTCATCGCAGATCTTGAGCAGGCATTTGCGGCAATTCGTGCCGAAAGAGAAAACGTCAGAAAGAGTGCATAAGCGATAGGAAGAGGTGGCAAGTTAATGAAAAAGAAGGTAATAGCGGGAGTATTAGGGGCGATTTTGATTATAGGAACCGTGGTGTCGACTGCTGGATGCAGCCTTGCTACTTCATCATCGAAAAAAACAGGGGAGTCGAAGTACAAATACGGTAAGATCCAGATTCCGGGAAAGGATGGATCTCTCTGCGGAGCGCCGATCTATATTGCTTATGAGAATGGCTATTTTGCAGAGGAAGGCTTCGATGTAGAACTGATCTCGGCAGACTCCGAGACTCGTAAGGTGGGACTGAACAATGGAAATATTCCGATCGTAAACGGTGACTTCCAGTTCTTCCCATCCATGGAAGAGGGCGTTGAGACCACCGTTGTGGACAAGCTTCATAACGGATGTATCAAGCTTGTTGTAAAAAAAGGATCCAAGATCAAAACAGCAAAGGATCTGAAGGGTAAGAAGATCGGTGTGGATGAGATCGGCGGAACCCCGTATCAGGTATCTTCTGTCTGGGCAGAGGAAAACGGTATTTCCGCAAAGCAGGAGGATGGACAGATCACCTTCCTGCCGTTCTCAGACGGTAACCTGGAGCTTCAGGCTCTCTACAAGGGCGAAATTGACGTGGCAGCAATGTGGGATCCCCTTGGCTCGGTAGCAGAGAAGGATGGAAAGGTGGATGTAATCCTGGATATCTCCAAGGATGCCCCCTTCAATAACAGGGCTTGTTGCTTCCTCTATGCCTCCACAAAGGTATTGAAGGAAAAGCCGGATGAGATCGCTGCCCTTCTTCGGGCTTATCGAAAGGCTCAGGATTTCATCAATCAGAATCCGGAGAAGGCGGTACAGACCATCATCGATGGAAAGTATTCACAGATCTCCGATAAGGAGCTTGCAGTCTCTCTGATCAAGTCATACGACTATCCTTCCTATAAGGAGAGGGCAACTGGAAAATTTGATGTGAAATCCGATGTAACGTATTTTGCAAAGAAGCTGAATGAGATCAAGTATCTGAAGACAGATGCAGATCAGTTTACCGAACAGTATTATGCGCAGGTTGATACAAAGGAGGATTTTGACAAGTTACAGAAGGGAGATAAAAAGTGAAGATAAGAAGATACCCTGTTGCAGTTATATTGACCATATCCGGGTATTTCTTGGCAACACTGTTGAATGTGATCCTTCCTCAGTACGCAGACATCAAAACAAAGACCTATCGCCTCTGGATCCTTATGGTGAATCGGAATGATTTTTACAGGGGCGTTGTGATCCTATTGGCCATTGGATTGTTGATCAAAGGTCTCATTAGCCGAAACGATCCAAAAAGACGAAGTAAGTACATAAAAGATGCTCCGTTGCAGTTTGCATTGGGCATTGGACTGTTTTTATGGGATTTTCTGGGAACAAAGACACAGATCTTTGTGCAGCCCTTTTTCCCGGGACCGGCCCAGATCCTGGAGTCATTTCTCCAGGAGGGCGGGTTCATCTTCAACAACACGCTGTATTCCCTTCGCCTGTATCTGTTTGGCTTCCTTCTGGGAGCGGCATTCGGAATCGGAACGGGTATCCTCATTGGATGGTTTCCGAAGGTCTATTACTGGGTACATCCCGTTCTTCACATTACAGGGATCATCCCTGCCGTAGCGTGGATGCCCTTTGCTCTGACTCTGATACCTACAGCGTTCTGGGCAGCCGTTTTCCTGATTGTGATCTGTGTCTGGTTCCCGGTAGCATCCGTAACAGCTCAGGGAATTGCGGGGACACCGAAGGTGCTGCTGGAAGCGGCAAGGACACTGGGAGGTAATACGGCATATCAGCTGTTTCACGTTGCCATTCCCAATGCCCTTCCCCAGATCTTCTCAGGGCTCTCTACAGCCAACGCCTTTGCCTTTACGACCCTTGTAATGGCTGAGATGATGGGACAGCCGGGGGGACTTGGATACTATATCAATCTGGCAAAGGTCTGGAGTTCCTACTACAAGGTATTTGCAGCGATTCTGATCATGGCCGTATTATTCAGCCTTATTACGGAGCTATTGAACCAGATTCAAAACAGAGTGCTTAGATGGCAGAAAGGATTACTGAAGACGGAAGAATGAAGGAAGAGACGATATTACAGATCAACCATGTGGATCGGGTCTATGAAGATGGCGATACCCGGGTTCAGGCTCTGTCCGATGTGAATTTAAAGGTCAGACGAGGAGAATTCATTTCTCTGATCGGATCGTCAGGATGTGGAAAAACCACCACCCTGCGTTTGATCGCCGGTCTCGACCAGCCGCAGAGCGGCGAGATTTTTCTGGACGGAGAAGAGATTCGGGGAACCGATCCACGGCGGGGTTACGTATTTCAGCAGGGCGCGCTTTTTAACTGGCTGACGGTGGAGGACAACATCGCAGCCGGTTTAAAGGCAAGACACGTCTACCGTAAGAACCGCCATAGAATACAGGAATACATTGATATGACAGGTCTTAGCGGTTTTGAAAAGGCATATCCCCATCAGATCAGCGGCGGCATGGCGCAGAGAGTTGCCATTGCAAGAGCTCTGGTCAACGACCCGGAGATTCTGCTTTTGGATGAGCCCATGGGAGCGTTGGATTCTTTTACAAGAGCCAACCTGCAGGATCAGTTGCTGGAACTGCAAAAAAAGAAGAACACCACCATGATCCTGGTGACCCATGATGTGGACGAGGCAATCTATTTATCGGATCGGATTGTTATTATGACGCCCCGTCCGGGAAAAATCGCCCAGATCATAGATGTAGAGATTCCGCGGCCGCGCCAGCGAGGCGGCACGGAGTTCTTGATGCTAAGACGAAAACTGCTGGAAAAATTTAATCTGGCCAGCGCGGATCCGCAGCCGGAATACAACATTTAGAAAGACAGGAAGAGGAGAGAATATGAAAACAAGATTGCTTAAAGGACTGGTCTATATTGTATTGGGACTGATTGCATCCCTTGGAGTTGCAACGGTCTTTCATGTATGTCCGGCTATGAAGGATATGGTTATGAAGTGTCACTGGACAGGACGGGTCAGCATTGCAGTGGGCATCGGAATCATCATCGTAGGAATTCTGACGATCCTTGCAAAAGAAAGAGCCTTCGCCGATGGACTGGCGGTGGCAGCCATCCTTCTTGGGATCCTTCTGATTTTGCTTCCAACGGTACTCATCGGTGTCTGCCCGGGAGCGCATATGCATTGTCATGCAGCCACAAGACCGGCACTGATCATTACAGGGGCTCTGACCGTTATATATGGAGGCTTTAGCATAGTATGGAAAAGGAACAAAACAGAGGCGTAAGGCAATACATTGACAGATATGCGTTTCATAGTCTAAAGCAAAAACCTTTCCAGAGCTGGCTATTGGGAATCTTTGCTGCACTGGTGGCCTTCTCTGTTTTTACAGGAACGCTGCTGGGAAGCAGCATGAGAAGTGGCATCGGTCGTATGAAAGAGAGACTGGGGGCGGATCTTATGATCGTTCCGGCCGGACAGCAGGAGAAGACGGAAAAGCTCCTGTTGACCGGTAACCCGGAGTTTTCCTATCTTAGCCGGGGGCTTGAGAAGGTTGCAAAAAACACAAAGGGCGTTGATAAAACAACGTCCCAGTTTTATTTTTCTTCGGTATCAGCCGATTGCTGTTCCACAAGGGTACAGCTGATCGCCTTTGATCCGGAAACGGATTTTGCGGTTCTGCCGTGGCTGAACCGGGAGGAAATGGAGAAGACGAAGAACGGACAGGTGTTGATCGGAGCGGATGTGATTCCGCAGTCCGATCACAGGATCAAATTCTACGGGCAGGAGCATCCGGTGGCAGGCAAGCTGTCACGGACGGCCACCGGGCTTGACCAGTCTGTTTTTATGACAAGAGATACCATGAACCGGATCCTTCGGGATGCAAAGAAAAAGGGATTCCACTTCCTTTCACCGGAGGATAAGGGGAAGGTGTCCGCTGTTCTGATCAAAGCAGAAGAGGGAACCAGTCTGGATAAGATCGAGACAACCATTGCCAAGAAGGCAACGGCAGAGGGAGAGGACATTGACATTGTACGGACGCAAAAGGTGATCGGAACCGTATCGGCGCAGTATGACTTTTTCGATCAGGTGATCCGGTTTCTGGAAGGAGTGCTGATGATCGTGTCATCCCTGATGTTGTTTCTTATTTTTTCCTTCTCCTTTCGGGAGAGAAAAAAGGAGTTTGCCGTGCTTCGGATCGTGGGGGTCACCACCCGTCGGATCCGGCGTCTGACCCGGACCCAGGGGGTTTTGATCAGTCTGATCGGAGGATTGGGAGGAATCATCACCGGGGCAGTTATCCTGTTTCCCTTCCGGGTGCTGATCTCAGATGCCCTGAAGGTTCCACTGATCACACCACCGGTTCTTTTTGTTGCAGGGGTGGCCCTTGTGGCACTTCTGATCACGATCCTTCTCGGAGCGGCAGCAGCGGATATCGCAACAAGAACACTGGGGAGAGCAGAAACCTATTTTACATTGAGAGAAGGAGAATAATGTTGACGGAAAGGAGGAAGAGGCGATGCTCATTAAGACAAAGAATCTTGTGAAAAGTTATGAAAGAGAAGGCGTATCCCATCGGGTCGTAGATCAGGTGAATTTTACGATGGACAGTGGGGAGTTTGTTATTGTGAAAGGTACATCGGGAAGCGGAAAGACGACACTGTTAAATCTTTTGTCGGGAATTCTTACCCCCAGCGGCGGAAGTGTTTTCTTTGAAGGAAACGACCTGAAAAAGATGGATGACAGGCAGCTTTCCGAGATCCGGAATCATCGGATCAGCTACATTCCACAAAATGATACGCTTTTGTCCACTCTGACGCTGTGGGATAATCTTCGCCTTCCTTTTTTCCTTGGAAAGGGCGGTGACCTGACGGTGGAAGAACTGGACGAGCGGCTGGAGCGGCTGCTGGAGGAGTTTGGGCTTTCCGACAGGAAGGGAGCCTATCCCAAGGAGCTCTCCGGAGGCGAGATCAGACGAGGGCTGATCATTCGTTCCCTGGCGCTGGATCCGGATCTGATCATAGCGGATGAGCCGACGGGAAGCCTGGATCCGGTTACGACCCTTACCGTAATGGAGAAGTTTCGGAGGATCTCTCAAAAGGGAATCGCGGTTCTGGCGGTCAGTCACCAGCCGGAGACCTTTCCGTTTGGGGATCGGCTGTATGAAATGAAAGAGGGACGATTGCTCCCTGCAAAGGTTTTCACAGAAAATAGAATAAGGAAAGATTGAAATAATAGAGCCCGGCCATTGAATTGGTCGGGTTTTTCCTTATATTACAAGCTGTAAACGTTTGCGTAATAAGGCTGAAAAACGGGTGCCCGGATGAAAAAATCCTTGTTTTTTGCATTTAAACATACCAATATAGTATGTAAGTGGGTATTAAACTGTAAACGTTTGCAGTTTTTTGCTTTGAAGGGAGAAAGGAACTTGCGTATAGTATCCATAACAACAAAGCCAATCCGGAAGCGGCAACAACTGTTGGAAAGAAAAAGAAATCTGGAAAAGAAAAAAGATATGTGCGGGAGAGGAGAAGGTTATGAGAAACAATCGAGCATGGAGACGACTTTTAACAGTAGCGGTGACAGCGGCAGTTGCACTTTCTGCTGTAGGATGTGGAAGCAAGGCTTCCGGCAATACAAAAAAGGATGGAAAGATCACGATCACAAATGTGTCCTATGATCCGACCAGAGAATTGTATGCAGCGTACAATAAGGAATTTACAAAGTATTACAAGGGTAAGACAGGGAAGGATGTGGATGTGGTAATGAGCCACGGCGGTTCCGGCGGACAGGCCAGAAGTGTGGTAGAAGGTGCGGATGCAGACGTTGTGACCCTGGCATTGGCCCATGACATTACCCTGGTTGAGCAGGCTGGTCTTATCAATAAGGACTGGTTAAAGGAGTTTGATCTTGATTCTTCTCCTTATACTTCTACCATTGTATTCCTGGTTCGTAAGGGCAATCCAAAGAAGATCAAGGACTGGGATGATCTTACCAAGAAGGGCGTGGATGTGATCACACCGGATCCTAAGAGCTCAGGCGGAGCTTGCTGGAACTTCCTTGCGGCATGGAACTATGCAGACAAGAAATTCGGTGGAGATGAAAGCAAGATCAAGGAATTCGAGCATGCTCTTTACAGCAACGTTTCTGTAATGGATTCCGGAGCAAGAGGAGCGACGACCACCTTCGTTGAAAACGGACAGGGTGATGTGCTGATCGCATGGGAGAATGAGGCACTTGCAACCTTAAAGGAGTATCCGGAGGATTACGAACTGGTTACACCAAGTGTCAGCATCCTCGCTCAGCCAAGCGTAGCGATCGTAGATGCAAATGCAGATAAGAATGGAACCCAGAAGGTAGCAAAGGATTATTTGGAGTACCTTTACACAGACAAGGCCCAGGAGCTGATCGGTGAGTATGGATACCGTCCATCGAACCAGACGATCTTAAAGAAGTATGCAGACAAGTTTGATCTGAATGTAAACCTCTGCACCATCGATGATTTCGGCGGCTGGGACAGCGCATATGAGAAGTTCTTCCAGGATGGTGGTATTTTTGATGAGATCTATAGCAAGTAGGAATGGAAAAATAAAAGTAAAACGGTCAGACCGGGTAATCCCCGGTTTTGGCCTATCCCTTGGGATCACGATCGTGATGTTATCGGTTCTGATCCTGATTCCGCTGGCATCGGTGCTTCTGTATTCTTTTCAGCTTTCACCGGACAAATTCGTAACACTTATAACGAACCGGGCGGTATTGTTTGCCTTTGGAACCAGTATCTCCTGTGCATTTATCGCAGCGCTGATCAACTGTATCTTTGGAACGGTTCTGGCATGGGTTCTGGTTCGGTATGATTTCCCGGGAAAGCGGATCCTGGACGGGGTGGTGGAGCTTCCGTTCTGCCTGCCGACAGCAGTTGCAGGTATTACCCTTTCCAAGCTTTATTCCGACACAGGTTGGATGGGACGTATCTTCAGTCGGATCGGAGTGAAGATCTCCTATACCCATATCGGTCTTACCATTGCATTGATCTTTATTGGAATTCCCTTTGTCGTTCGTGCGATCCAGCCGGTTCTTGAAAATCTTGACCCTCAGCTGGAAGAGGCGGCCTATGCCCTTGGAGCAAACCCCAGGATCACATTTTTTAAGATCATCCTGTCCGAGCTTCGACCGGCTCTGCTGACCGGTTTTGCTCTGGCCTTCGCAAGAGGCATCGGAGAATACGGAAGTGTTATCTACATTTCCGGTAACAGTGCCAAGGACCATACCCAGGTGATCTCCTATGTGATCATGCAGAAGCTGAACTATATGGACTATGCCAGTGCCACAGCCATTGCGCTGGTACTTCTGATCATTTCCTTTAGCATTTTATTTCTTATCAATGTGATTCAGATCAGACAGTCTAAACGAACCAATTATCTGTAAGGAGGGGGCCGTCGTGGATTATACAGAACAAACCAAACAAAAAGGTCATAACCTTGTAAAAGGAGTTTTGATCACCATCAGTGTACTGTTTGTGGGCATCATGCTGATCCTTCCTATGGTCTCTGTTGTTACAAATGCACTGAGCAAGGGCTTTTCCTTTTATGTTCATTCCCTGACTACGGAATATGTGGTCAGCGCACTTGTTATTACCCTGCTGGCTACGCTGGTGGCAGTGGTTGTAAATACGTTCTTTGGAATTATGGCATCCTGGGCACTGACAAGATTTTCCTTCAAGGGAAAACATGTACTGGCGACCCTGATCGACATTCCCTTTTCTATATCACCGGTCATTGCGGGACTTTCCTATATCATGACCTTCGGTCGTATGGGATGGGCAGCGCCGGTGATCAACTGGATCAATGCAACCTTCCATACCGATCTTCAGATCGTGTTTGCATTGCCGGGTGTTCTTCTGGCAACGATCTTTGTTACCTTCCCCTTCATATCGAGGGAGATCATTCCGGTGCTCAATTCCGAGGGCTGTGATGAAGAGGAAGCGGCAGCGCTGATGGGAGCCGGTGGTTTTACCATTTTTCGTAAGATCACATTCCCAAAGATGAAATGGGCCCTGATCTATGGAATGATTCTGTGTGCAGCCAGAGCCCTTGGGGAATTTGGAGCTGTAAGCGCATTATCCAAAACAAGAGGAAAGACCTTTACCCTGCCTCTTGAGATCGATGCGCTGTATCTGTCAGGGGATTCAGATTCCATTGTATCGGCATTTTCGGTGTCATCCATTCTGGTGATACTTGCCATTGTAGTATTGGTACTTCGTAATATTTTCGAATATCGGGAGAAAAAGTCTAGTAACGAGTCGAGATAGCGGCAGAAAGCAGGTGTTTATGTACGTTGAGCTGAAGGATATCAATAAAAAATACGGAGATTTCTATGCTTCAAAGGATGTGAACTTATCCATTGAAAAAGGTAAGCTGGTGGCTCTCCTTGGTCCCTCCGGAAGTGGCAAGACGACCATTCTTAGAATGATCGCAGGTCTTGAAAATCCTACCTCCGGAAGCATCTTTATTGACGGAAAGAGAGTGGACGGACTGGCTCCGTCGGAGCGCGGCATTGGTTTCATGTTCCAAAGCTATGCACTGTTCCGGTATATGACCGTCTTTGACAACATTGCCTTTGGCCTTCGTGTGAAAAAGGTGCCGGAGGATCAGATCCGAAGCAGGGTGAAGGAACTTTTAAAGCTTACCAACCTGGAGGGCATTGAAAACCGTTATCCGAACCAGATCTCCGGTGGACAGAGGCAGAGGGTGGCATTTGCAAGAGCCATCGCTCCCAATCCGTCCCTTCTGCTTTTGGATGAGCCTTTTGCCGCTGTGGATGCAAAGGTACGACAGGATCTTCGAAGCTGGCTTCGCGACATGATCTATCGTCTTGGAATCACAAGTATTTTTGTGACACATGATCAGGACGAGGCAGTGGAGGTTGCAGACCAGATCGTGGTTGTGAACCGCGGCCGTGTGGAGCAGACCGGAACCCCGAGTGATATCTATGGTGGACCGCAGACCGCTTTCGTTGCGGAGTTTGTGGGACAGTCCCTTCCAATCAATGATTTTTATAAGCTTCGCGGTTATGAGGAACAGAAGAATTTATACAAGGGTGCCATCGTGCGACCGGAGTTTGTAGAGGTCTTTCGTGCGGATAATCCGACCTTTAAGGAGCTGGTACCGGTAGCAGATCGGGCCACCGTTGAGAAGATTTCCTTCCGGGGAGACCATTTGGAACTGCTTGTGGATGTTAAGGGTATCAAGCTTACCGTAAGCCGGGCCCTTGAGCGCAGACCGGTTTCTGTGGGAGACCAGATGCTGGCTGTGGTTTATCGCCTGTACGCATTTGATCATGAAGACATTGTTCTTTTGAACAATGCAAATCTGCGGGACTATGAGGCAATCGCGTAAAACACGCTTGAATTTAGCGCATTAACGTGCTATTATCATATAAACCTACAGGAATAATATGAATTAGGAAGGGAGTTGAGATCATGTCATTAAAGGAAATAGCAGCTAAGACAGGAGTATCAATGGCAACTGTGTCTCGTGTGCTGAACAACCCGACCTATCGATGTTCTTCCGAGGAGCTGCGTCAGAAGATCTGGGCGGTTGCCCGGGAAGAGAACTATATTCCGAATGAGGCTGCGAAGAATTTAAAGAAGGGGATCGTATCCACCAGTCGCAAGATCTACTATATTGACCTGCTGGTAACAAGAAGTGCAGAGGGAGAGAGGGACAGCTTTGTGAACGAACTTATGCTTCGTATGGAGAGTGAGATTCATCGTCAGAACTGTATTCTATCCTCTATCTATCGACAGCCCATCTTTTCAGATGACCAGCAGTGCATGCGTAACAATGTGGAGGAACTGGTGGAGAAGATGCTTGTCACAGATAAGAAGGAAGCCAACGGATTGATCGTCATCGGCAAATGTAATGTGAAGGTTCTTGAGACCCTGAAGCGGGTCTATAAGAATGTGGTGTCCGTCAATCGTAACTCCACCAACTACATTACGGATGAGGTCAACTGTGATGGAGAGAAGATCGCATCCATAGCGGTGGAGCATCTGGTACGACTGGGACATCGTTCCATCGGTTATGTGGGAGACTGTCATAATGAATCCCGGTATGAGGGCTTCCGTAACACCCTTTTTAAATATAACATTCAGCCGGATATCAATTATATTGTGGAGGCAGCCCACAGTGAGGCAGAGGGATTTGAGGTCATGGAATGCTTTCTGAAGCGGGATGACAGGGATCGTCCCACCGCGATCTACTGTGCCAATGATATGCTTGCCATTGGCATGCTCAAGTGCCTGAACAAGTATAAGAAGCGATACTATACACCTTCCATCATCGGAAGTGATGATATTGAAGAAGCGCAGTTCACGCAGCCCATGTTGACCACGATCCATATTCCCAAGGATGAGATGAGCAAATTTGCCCTGTCGCTTCTGCTGGACAGGATCCAGGGCGGTCATTCCGGTTCCGTCAAGCTTGAGGTGGAGTGCCGTCTGGTGGATCGGGCAAGCTGTGATCTGCCGGAGAATGCCAGAAGCATGGAGTACTACATCTAACCGGAAATAAAAGAAAATATACCGAACCAAGAGCATTTGCATCTTATAGGAGATGCAGGTGCTTTTTTATTTCACCCTTTGTTCGGATTGCACCTATAATAATACATAGTAAACCGATAGGGAATGTAAGATTATAGTTGACTTCAACACGTAGAAGTAATATAAATATACTTAATCCAGTAATTCCTACTAAACAAGTAGAGATTAGGGGATTAAACGAGAAAACGTTATCACAGAAGGTAAATGACCTTAGACAGGAGTTTGTATGAGTGATGTAAAACTTATAACAAAAAAGATCCGGACCGATGCTTTGATCATCGGAGGAGGGACGGCCGGCTGTTACGCCGCCATCAGACTGGGAGAAGCGTCTGTGGGTAAGATCCTTCTGGTTGAGAAGGCTGGAATTGAGCGCAGCGGTTGTCTTGCGGCAGGGGTAAATGCGTTGAACGCCTACATTTCCAAGGGGCATGTTCCCATGGACTATGTGGAATATGCCAGAGCCGACGGAGAGGGGATCGTAAGAGAAGATCTGCTGTTGTCCATGTCAGAGCGGCTGAATAAGGTGACGGAAGATCTGGAGAACCGGGGACTTGTGATCTTAAAGGATGAAAACGGTGAATATGTTACAAGAGGCTGGCGCAATGTGAAGATCAACGGAGAGAACATCAAACCCCTCCTTGCAGAAGGGGTATACGCACAGCCGGATGTTACGGTTTTAAACCATGTGAATATCACAGACCTTGTGACCCAGAGGGTTCACGGGAAAACCATCGTAAGAGGTGCGGTTGGATTTTCGGTAAAAGAACCGGTGATCTATGAGATCGAAGCGGAAGCGGTCCTGATTGCAACCGGGGGTGCGGCAGGGCTTTACCGGCCGAACAATCCGGGTTTTTCAAGGCATAAGATGTGGTATTCCCCCTTTAATACCGGTGCAGGTTTTGCTATGGGATTTGCAGCCGGAGCAGAGATGACGACCTTTGAGAACCGGTTTGTGGCGCTTCGGTGTAAGGATACCATCGCTCCTACCGGAACCATTGCCCAGGGCGTTGGCGCAAAGCAGATCAACGCCGGGGGAGAGATCTACGAAAAGGAATACGGTATTACAACACCACAGAGAATTTACGGAACGGTTGAGGAAAATCGAAAGGGTAAGGGGCCCTGCTACCTGAAGACGGAAGGAATCTCGAAGGAGCAGGAACAGGATCTGTTCAAGGCCTACCTGAATATGGCACCGTCCCAGACCCTAAAGTGGATCGAATCCGGCAAGACTCCGTCCCGGCAGAGCGTGGAGATCGAGGGAACCGAACCCTACGTGGTCGGCGGTCATACAGCCAGCGGCTTCTGGGTGGACACGGGAAGAATGACCACCATCCCGGGACTTTTTGCAGCCGGAGATGTGGCAGGAGGAAGTCCTCAGAAGTATGTGACAGGCGCTTTGGCGGAAGGTGAGATCGCAGCCGAGTCCATGGCTTCTTATTTGGATAAGAAGGAAAAGGGTGACGAACCGGAGGTGGAGTTTTCACAGGAGAGCGCTTATGCCCATCATTTTGAGGTGAAAGACAACAACATCACCTGGCGGGGGGTGGAAGAGGCCATGCAAAAGATCATGGACGAATACGCCGGCGGGATTCACACGGATTACCGGTATAACGAGAGCCGACTGGTGCTGGCAAGGGAAAAGATCAAAGATCTCCAGGGACTTGTGGATGACCTTGCGGCAGAGGATATGTTTGATCTGCTGCACATCTATGAGGTGAGGGAGCGGCTTTTGGTTTGCCGGATTCTGATCGAACATCTTCTGGCGAGGAAAGAGACCCGATGGCATATTTTTGGAGAAAATGCAGACTATCCGCAGCAGTCCGATGAATATAAAAAGTATGTAAATTCAAGGTTGGAAAACGGTGAGATCCGTATTATTTTCCGCCAGCTTGTGAAGGGAGAATCCTATGAGCATCCGGATAAATAAGGAAAAATGTGTCGGTTGCGGCAGATGTATCGATGCCTGTCCGGGAAATCTTTTGGAACTGGCAGAGGGGAAGGCCGACATTCGGATCCCCGAGGATTGCTGGGGCTGTACCTCCTGTATGAAATACTGTTCACAAAGTGCCCTGGAATACTATCTTGGAGCAGATCTGGGAGGCAGAGGCGCCGTTATGACCATTGAAAAGGAAAAAGATATTTACAATTGGAAGATTCACATGCCGGGAGGCGAGACGAAGGTTATTTCAGTGAATCGGAAAAATGCCAACCAATATTGATTAAGGAGAATACTATGAACAACTTATCCCATTTGGATGCCTTAGAGGCAGAAGCCATTTACATCATCCGCGAGGTGGCGGCAGAGTGTGAAAAGCCGGTTATGCTCTATTCGATCGGTAAGGATAGTTCTGTTATGCTTCATCTGGCGTTAAAAGCCTTCTATCCGGAGAAGCCACCATTTCCTTTTTTACATGTAAACAGTACCTGGAAGTTCCATGAGATGATCGATTTTCGTGATGCACAGGCGAAAAAGTACGGATTGGAAATGCTGGAGTGGAAAAATGAGGAAGGAATCGCTGCCGGGGTAAATCCCTTTGATCACGGTTCTTCCTATACCGATATTATGAAAACACAGGCGTTAAAGCAGGCTTTGACACATTACGGTTTTACCGCGGCCTTTGGTGGTGGCAGAAGGGATGAGGAGAAGAGCCGTGCCAAGGAGCGAATCTTTTCCTTCCGTAATGCGGCGCAGGCCTGGGATCCGAAGAACCAGAGACCGGAAATGTGGAAGCTTTACAATACAGAGATCAACCGCGGCGAGAGCATGAGGGTCTTCCCGATCTCCAACTGGACGGAGAAGGATATCTGGCAGTATATCCAGAGGGAAAAGATCGAGATCGTTCCGCTGTATTTTGCAAAGGAACGTCCATGCATCGAATATCAGGGCAACCTCATTATGGTGGATGACAACCGGATCGTGGAGCATCTGAACTTAAAGCCGGAGGATATTTTACATAAGAGCATTCGCTTCCGTACCCTTGGATGCTATCCGCTGACAGGCGGTATAGAATCCACAGCCGACACACTGGATGAGATCGTGGCAGAGACCTTGAGTTCGGTGGAATCCGAGCGAACCACCCGAGTGATCGATAAGGACGGCGGTGCAGGCAGCATGGAAAAACGAAAGAGAGAGGGGTATTTCTAAAATGAGCGGATTATTAAAATTTATAACTTGCGGAAGCGTTGATGATGGTAAATCTACCCTGATTGGACATTTATTATATGATGCAAAGCTGATCTATGCAGACCAGAAGGATGCCCTTACCCTTGATTCCAAGGTGGGAAGCAGAGGAGGGAAGATCGATTATTCTCTTCTTCTGGATGGTCTGATTGCAGAGCGCGAGCAGGGTATTACCATTGATGTGGCATACCGTTATTTTACCACGGATCACAGAAGCTTTATCTGCGCGGATACACCGGGACATGAAGAGTACACCCGTAACATGGCCTGTGGAGCATCCTTTGCAGATCTGTCCATTATCCTGATCGATGCAAAACAGGGCGTTCTTGTTCAGACCAAGCGGCATGCAAGGATCTGTGTTCTGATGGGAATCCGGTACTTTGTTTTCGCTGTCAACAAGATGGATCTTGTGGGATACGACAAGAAACGTTTTGACGAGATCGTAGAACAGATCCACCAGCTGCAGAAAGAGCTTGGGCTTCAGAACATCGTGATCATTCCGGTTTCAGCAACGGAAGGTGACAATATTACGGAGCCAACCAAAAACTTTGACTGGTATCAGGGGCCGACACTGTTGCATCATCTTGAGACCGTTGACGTTGCAAAGGCAACCGCCAATGAGAAGGGATTTTATCTTCCAGTGCAGCGTGTCTGCCGTCCAAGTCACGAATTCCGTGGTTTCCAGGGGCAGATCGAGCATGGTACCATTCATGTGGGAGATGAGATCACCACGCTTCCAAGCAGGGAAAAGGCGCATGTACGCACCATTCTTGTGGCAGACCATCAGGAGCAGGAGGCAGGAGAAGGACAGCCTGTGACCATTCAGCTTGACCGTGAGGTGGATGTTTCAAGGGGCTGTGTCCTTGAAGTGGACAGCACATTGAAGAGTTCTGATTCTTTTGAGACAGAGATCTTATGGATGGATGATGTTCCACTGACTGTAGGTAAAAACTTCCTTGTTAAGATCGGAACCAAAAAGATTCCGGGTATTCTGACGAAGATCGATTACCGGATCGATGTCAATACAGGAGAACAACAGCAGACCGATGAGTTGAACAAGAATGAAAGTGCTGTCTGCCAGATCGCCGTGACCGAACCCATCATCATTGATGAGTTTAAGAATCACAGAGCACTGGGGGAGCTGATCCTCATCGATCGTATCAGTCATATGACAGCGGCCTGCGGCGTTGTTACAAAGGTGCACCAGGCCGGAGAGAATAAACATTATTCGGTCAACCGTGGCATGCGAAGCGCTCTGAACTGGCAGGAACCGTATATTATCGCCTTCCGTCCGGGAGAGGATGGCAGCACGGTTTCTGCCATCGAAGAGGCCGAGTTCCGTCTGGTTCGAAACGGTCGTCATACCTATCTGTATCGTCCACAGGAAGGGGAAGATTATGAAACCGTTCTGAAACATCTTAGCCGGGCCGGTCTTCTGGTACTTCTGGTTCTTGACCAGATCAAAGAGCCGAGCAGTGTCTTAAGCAGTGAAAGTTATTACAAAACATGGGAGAGCCTTAGCCGGGGCGGTGAAAGCGAAGCATCGGATATCTCCGGTAAGCTGTTCCGACTGTCCAATGCCAACATGACCATCGAATCAAATAACTGGGTGATCTAACCGGGGAATCCGGGGCGTAAAACGGCCCTTTTTGTAACGATTATATTCCGTTTGTTACAAATGACTTGCATTTGTTACGAAATTGTGTCATAATTATATCCGTTGAGAAAACAAATGTTAACAAACGGAGGATATATGTTACAGAAACGTCTTACAGTTTTTATTGCAGTATTGCTTATGGCTTTTACAGCAGCGGTACCTGCTATGCAACAGAATACAGTGATTGCATCAGCTGCAGAAAACGGTGAGGCTGAGGGAACAGAGGATTCAGATGAGATGAATCCGGAGGACTTCGTTGATGATGAGAATACGCCTGAGACCGTTGAAGCAGATGTGGATGACGGTGAAGACGAGGAGACAGCGATCAAGAAGGTCGAGAAGGAAGAGCACGACAAGGCGCTGAAGAAGGCCGCTGAAGAGAAAGCGAAAGTAGCAGCCAAGGAGAAGGCTAAGAAGGTTGCAGCCAAGAAGGCACAGGAGGCTCGTGAGGCCAAGGAAGAGGCCAGAATCGAGAAGGCAACCAGCGTAAACGCAAAGCACCTTACCAGGGAATACAAGAAGAAGATCGCCAAGGCGAGAAAGAAGAGCATTCATGTATCAAAGCGTAACTACAGAAGCCGTATCGAGGCGGAGGAGAACTCACTGATCGATCTTTCCTTTGATGAGCTTGCCGAGTACTCACAGGTTCGTATTACAAGACGTTCCTTTGATCTTATGTGCCGTGTGGTTCGTCAGGAAGCCGGCCCTGTAAGCTATTACACACAGGAGATGGTTGCAGAGGTGATCGTACACCGTGCAATGAAGCTCGGCGGTAAGGACCAGATCTACAAGGCTCTTACAGCAAAGGGACAGTTCTCCTGCATCAACAGCAGTGTTTTATACAGAAACAGCATTGATGGACAGATCGTCAATGCATGTAAGGATGCATTATTAAACAGCAGCCATCCAAAGTCACTGATGTACTTCCGTGCAGGATATTTCTTCAACTGGTGCAAGCCATATAAGAAATCAGAGGGAACTTTCTTCTCTCTTGCATAGGGTTGACCGGATGGTAATAGGAATGATATTTTGTCAGGAAAGAGATGTCTTCGGACATCTCTTTTTTTGTCTTGACGTGTTAAAATGTAAAGGTGTGGTTATTGAAATACAGCGAGATTTGAAGAAGCTGCTCAGGGACTATAACAAGAGTATGTTTCAAACCATGAGTTTGGGTTTAGGAGGAAGCAATAAAAACATAACTCGCAACGGATATACTAAAACTTTTAATTGACAAGGTAAAATAATTACTATACTATTTTTTGTAGTAATTACAGGAGGGGCGTTATGGCGACTATAAAGGAAATTGCTAATGCCGTTGGAGTGTCAAGTGCAGCGGTTTCAAGAGTTTTGAATTATGATGAAACGATCTCTGTAAGCGAAGAAACGCGTAAGGCGATTTTTAAAACTGCAGATGAACTTGGTTATAAGAAGAAAGTAGTTTATCCAAAGATAGAAAATGTAGTGCTTCTTTACTGGGTGTCGGATGAAGAGGAACTCGAAGATATTTACTATCAGACCCTCTACAAGGAGCTTCTCGCTTATGCGAAAAAGGTAAATGTCCATATTTCGGTTCTCACAAAGAAGGATGGACTGTCGAAGATACCGGCAGAGACTATTGCGTTTATTGCAATCGGTTGGTTTAACCGAAAGGAACTTGATGCACTTCACAAGAAGTGTAAAAAGGGTGTTTTTATCAACTCGACTCCGGATGAGAAATTGTTTGATTCAGTAACTCCGAATTTTGATTCTTTTGTAACGCAGATGGTCGATTTCTTCGTGGAGAAGAAGCACGAAAAAATCGGATTTATCGGTATGTACGATCGAGATATAAATACCGGCGAGCCTGTTATGGATGTTCGTGAATGGTCTTTCAGGCAGAGTATGATTTACTATAACTTGATTGATGAGGACATGATTTATATTACTGAGCACACGACAGTGAGTGAGGGTCATCGTTTAGGTCTCGAACTTCTTGGGAAAAAGAAGCGCCCGTCGGCACTTGTAGTTGCAAGTGATACACTTGCTGTAGGAGTTCTTCAGGCTTTGAATGAGAAAGGGGTTAGAGTTCCGGAGGATATCGCGGTGTTTAGTATTAATGATGTAAGTGTGGCTAGATATGTTTCTCCTCCACTTACGTCATTCCATATAGATATTCCTACGATATGCGAATCAGCAATTGGGCTTCTTCGCGAGCAGGTAAATATTAAGAGAAGTGTAACGAAATCGGTTATGATAAATGGCATACCTCAATTTAGGAAGAGTTGTGAGTGAGAAGTAAATAGATAAAAGCAGTTATATGTGATAGCACTCAGAGCAAAGCGAAAGCTAAGCTCCGGGTGCTGTTTTTATTTTTCAACAAAAATCACTCACAATTATGTAACAATTTGACGAAAATTACAAATTAAGGTTGACTCTTATTATGGTAAATGCTAAATTGAATTTAAGATAAATGATTTACCATGAAACAATAAAGAAATAACTAAAAGGAGACCTGAGATGGAATTGGTTAAAGGAATGGATTTGTCTTTTACCAAGGAACTAGAAGGTCTGGGCGCAAGGTATTATTTGAACAAAAAAGAAGGCGATGTCTTCAGTATTATGAAGAAATGCGGCGCAAACCTGGTGCGACTCAGGCTGTGGATGAATCCATATGATGAAAATGGAAAGGCATACGGTGGTGGGATGAATGATATCGCGACCACGATCGAGCTAGCCAGAAGAGTAAAGCAAAATGACATGCAGTACATGCTAGATATACATTACAGTGATTTTTGGGCTGATCCGGGAAGGCAGTACAAGCCAAAGGCTTGGCGTGATTTGAAAGGTGAAGCACTTTCGAAAGCGGTTAAAGATTATACGAAGCGTGTCATGAAGACTATGGAAGATGAGTCACTCATTCCGGAATATGTTCAGGTTGGAAATGAAATCACAAATGGTTTCCTCTGGCCGGACGGAAAGAAGGAGAATCTAGAAGAAATGGTATCGCTTCTACAGAGCGGTATCGAGGGTGTTAGAGCAATCTCTCCGAAGAGCAAGATTGTGATTCATTTGGATTTCGGTACGGACAATGAGATGTACCGAAAATGGTTTAATGCAATTGAACCATATCACCTCGATTATGATATCATAGGAATGTCGTTTTATCCTCATTGGAATGGAAGCATTCAGATGATTCAGGATAACATGAATGACATAAGCAAGACGTTCGACAAAGATGTCATGATTGTGGAAACATCCATTGGATACACAACAGACTCGCTTGGATGTGATGCGATGGTTTACTCAAAGGAATTTGAGGAGAAGACGGATTACCCGGCGACTCAGGATGGTCAAAGTAAGTTCTTAGAAGATCTCTTTCAGGCTGTTCGTGAAGTCGATGATAATCGCGGTAAAGGCGTGATTTATTGGGAACCAGGCTGGCTTCCGATTCCTGAGTGCAAGTGGGCTACAGACGTCGGCAGAGTTTACATGAAAGACAAGGTCGAGCCGGGGAATTCGCATGGAAACCAGGCGTTGTTTGATTCTGAGGGGAATGCTAATAAAGCATTATATAAGTTAGGAGAAATGTAAAGGAGAAGAATTATGAAGAAAAGGGTTTTATGTGCAGCTCTATCGGTTCTGATGATATCGACAGCATTTACGGGATGTGGAAAGACTACTATGTCATCATCAAGTTCAAAACAGCTTACAATCTGGACGAACATGGAAGTAGAAGCCAAAGCGCTTCAGAAGATGGGCGATGAATGGGGAAAAAAGAGTGGATATACTGTAAAGGTACGTCATCAGTCACCATCAGTTCAGAAGTTCGCACAGGCTGTAAAGAGCGCAACCGGACCAGATGCAGTTGTCGGAATTCCAAATGATCAGCTTGCTGATTATATCAATGCAAATCTTGCAATGGAAACTCCAAAGGATTTATTTGACGAGAAAGAATTCTCAAATGCAGCTGTTAGCGCATGTTATGTAGATGGTAAGAAATATGCTATGCCGGTCTCTGTTGAAACTAACTCACTTTTTGTGAATACAGATAAGATAAAGGATGTGCCTGGATCTTGGGAAGACCTTGTAAAGGTTGCAAAGGATAATGGTGGTGTTCAGTTTGATGCGACAAGTATCTACTATGACCTTGGTTTCGTTCGCGCGCAGGATGGCTATATTTTTAAATATGAAGATGGTAAGTATGATGTAAAGGATATAGGTCTGAATACAGACGGAGCGGTAAAGGCTTATGAATTCATCAATTCACTTTACAAGGATTATAAATTTGTTTCACAGGATGTGACTGCTGACATCGCTAGAAGTAATTTCCAGAACGGAAAGACAGCTTTCTACATCGGCGGACCATGGGATATTGATGGGTTTAAATCTGCAGGTACAAAATTTAAAGTTGTAGAAATGCCTAAGTACAATGGCAAAGATTTTGTGACTCCGGTAGGAACGCAGGTGAGTTTCGTTAGCAAGAAGACTTCAAAGTCAAAGGCTGCATGGGACTTCATCAAATATGTTTCAAGTGATGGAGCAGAAGAACTTTATAAGGTTGGTAACCGTATCCCGGCAAAGCTTTCAGAGCAGGAGAAGGATTCTGTGAAAAAGGATGAAACAATGGAAGCTTTTATCAAGCAGATTAACCATAGTGAACCAATGCCAACAGTATCAGAGATGGGTCAGCTTTGGGACATTCATACAAACAATATTAGATCAATGTGGGGCGGAAAGCTTACACCTAAGGAAACAGCAGATAATATCACATCACAGCTTAAAGAATCTATTAAACTTATGGACGCTGGGAAGTAGGTATGAGGCATGAAGAGGAAGAATAACAAGAAGGCTTATCCGTATTTAATGCCTGCATTAATCTCGATTTTTGCAGTGACGATTGTTCCGATTATATATACGGTGTTTATATCTTTTACTAATTATAATATGTATCATTTGGATGATTTCTCGATGGTGGGTTTGAAGAATTATCTGGATGTGTGTAATGGAAGCATAAGAAGTGTATTTCTTCCTGTTCTCGGATGGACTCTGTGCTTTGCGGCAATAAGTACGTTTGGAGCTTATCTTACAGGTTTGATTCTTGCAATCCTCCTGAATAATCCACATATGAAGGAGTCGAAACTCTATCGTGCGATACTAATCGTTCCGTGGGCTCTGCCTGCTACTATAGCGATACTTGCTTGGCAGGGCCTTTTGAATGAGCAATATGGAGGAATAAATAATTTCCTCCATGTGATTGGTATAACTAAAAATATACCATGGATGACGGATCCATTCTGGGCAAGAGCTGGAATTATAATAGTAAATATTTGGCTGGGATTTCCTTACATGCTTAATGTATGTTTGGGAGGTCTGCAGGCTATCTCTAAGGAATACTACGAGGCGGCATCTATCGATGGAGCTTCAAAGTTCCAGAGATTTAAGTCGATTACATTACCTCTGGTAACCAGACTTTCTATTCCGCTTATTATTTCTTCTTTTGCGGCGAACTTTAATAATTTCGGAAATATATACATGATTACGCAGGGTGGTCCGGCGAGACCAGATAATCAGTTTGCTGGTTATACTGATATTCTGGCTAGTACGACCTATAAGATGACGACGATGTCGAATCGTTATGAGTTGTCTGCAACATTTTCTGTGCTTTGCTTTCTGATTGTTGGAACGATAACGTTTGTGTGGATGCATTTTTCGGGTGCGTTTAAGGAGGTAGACTGATATGAAAAAGAAGAAATTGAGTGCCTCTGATAAGCGAAATTTGTGGATTAGTAGGGTTATCATCTGGATTGTGATCGTGCTTGTGCTTTTTCCGGCGGCATGGATTCTGATGTCATCAATCTCGGTTGGCGATAGTTTCTTTCTATCATCGCTATTCCCGAAAGAAGTAAGTTTTGAGCATTATAGGGATTTGTTTAGCGAAACGGATTTTGTGATTTGGGTTATGAATTCACTGAAGCTCTGTTTCATAGTAGCTATTATTCAGTTGACTTTGACTTCGCTTGCAGCATACGCTTTTTCCCGGATGAGATTTACGGGGAGGAAGTACGGTCTGATGACACTTTTGGTGTTGCAGGTTTTTCCGAACAGCATGGCGGTTGCTGGTTACTATATTCTTCTGTATAAGTTTGAGCTGGTTGACAATAGTCTGGCGCTGATTCTGGTTCTCGCCGGTGGAAGCGCTTTCAATATCTGGCTTTTGAAGAGTTATATTGATAGTATTCCGGTGGAACTTGATGAAGCTGCGAAGATAGATGGCGCGGGGGATTTTCAGATTTTTTACCGAATCATTCTGCCGCTGGCATTGCCGCAGATAGTGGTTATCTTCCTGTTTTCGTTCATCGCAACTTATAGTGAATATGTGATTACTTCGATTTTCTTGCAGACACCGGAGAAGGCGACTCTCGCGATAGGCTTGCAGACGTTTATTACGAACCAGTTCGCTGCTCACTGGACGCTTTTCTCGGCAGCAGCTGTTCTATCGTCACTTCCGATTATGATTGTGTTTATGTTTCTACAGAAATATATTCAGAATGGTCTCATTGCTGGCGGAGTCAAAGGGTGAGCGAGTCTTGACTTTAATATTCGAATCTACACCATTATATGGGCTGTATCCTTTTTGGGAAATCATCCAAGTGGAGAAAGAAATAGAAATAGCCAAAGTGACCGCAACTCCAGTAAAAGAGGAGAATGCGGTCACTTATCTTCATTACTCCAGCTTCAACTTATCAAATTTTTTGCGTTCTACGATCATAACCAGAATCATTCCGGGACTCAAAGGCTCGGAAGCATCGATCATCATATTGAGATTGCTGCCTTCATTTTCTCTGAGACCAATGACGTTAATGCCGTATCTTGCTCTCAGGCGGAGCTCCTCAAGAGAGTGGTTCTGCCAGAGAGAAGGGGTTGTGATCTCTACAATGGCATAGCGGTCATCCAGCTGGATCAGGTCGCGAATGTTGGGGGACATGATCATCAGACCAGACTTGATACCCATCTCTTTTTCAGGTTGGATCACCCTGGTGGCGCCGATCTTCTCAAAAACGTATTTATAGTTGTTGTTATTTGCCTTGACGATGATTTCCCGGATGCCAAGTTCCTTTAAATTCAAAATGGTGACAATGCTTTCCTCCAGGTGGCTGCCCATGGCAAGAACAGCAACGTCGGTGCTGGGGACACCGGCCTCTTTGAGCTGCTCGATATCGGTGGCATTAGCCTTGACAGCATTGTCAATGGTGTCGGCGATGTTTTCGACAGCCGGCATGTCACGGTCGATGGCAATGACATCCATTCCGGAACGGGCCAGTGTTTTGGCAACGGCGCTGCCGAAGATTCCTAATCCGATAACAGTAAAACTTTTACGGTCACTCATATTTTTCTCCTTAAGTTATGCTTCCAATATATCTTCCAAATATGTCTCATTAACCAATCATGATATTGGCAGGCGGATACTGAACATTGTTGTGTGGTGGCTTGTGTAAGGTTCTCTGGAAAATTTCGATCATAGCGATCGGACCGATACGACCGATAAACATTAAGACAATAATGATCAGTTTTCCGGCAACAGAGAGAGAAACTGTGGTGTCTGCAGTAAGGCCTACGGTAGCAATGGCGGACACAGCTTCAAAAACCAGGTGCAGGGTAGGAATCGAGGATTCGGTTCCTACAAGGGCGATAATACCGATCACCAGGAAAAACAGATAGGAGGTCATAACCAGTTCGGCATTGATAAAGTAACGCCGGCGTATCCGTCTGTGAAACAGGTTGCAGTTGTCCAGTTCCTGCTTCATAAAGCTCCGGAGCATGACGAGAATGACAGCCACCGTGGTGGTTTTGATACCACCTGCCGTACTACCGGGAGAACCACCGATCAGCATAAAAATACACATGATCAGTAAGGTAAAACGCCGGCAGGAGGCGATGGAAATGGTCGAAAAACCGGCAGTTCGCAGAGTGATGGACTGAAATCCGGAAACGAGAAATTTTTCCCAGAGGTTGTAAGGACCAAGGGTGTTCGGATTTGAGAACTCCGCGGTCATAAAAATAAGAGTTCCGGAAAGGATCAGGATCAAAGTCACAACCACAACGGTTTTGGTATGAGCAGAAAAGGAAGGGAAAAAGGAACGCAACGGCAATCGGTGCTCTTTCATAGTCTGTAGATGATGCTTGATCTCGATCCATACGATAAAGCCAAGACCGCCGATCACGATCAGAGCCATGACGGTCAGGGAAACCAAAGGATCGGTTGCATAGGCACCAAGAGAATTGCTGGCGAAACAGTCGAACCCGGCGTTGGTAAATGCTGCAACAGACACAAAAAGAGCATTGAAAAGTCCCTGCCCTATACCGAAGTCATCGGTAAAACGAATGGAGATCAGGATAAAACCAATCAGTTCAAAAAAAACAGTGTATTTAACAATGCGTCTAACGTAACCGGCTACATCATAATATCCGGACTTGCCTGTTGCATCTGCGAGAGCCTGTAATTCTTTGAAACTGGCCCGGTTTTTACCAAAGTTGATGACCAATGCAACGAAGGTCATTAAGCCAAGACCACCGATCTGCATCAGAAGGATCAAAACACTTTTGCCAAAGAGTGTATACTGATCTGCCACTGTAACAGGGGAAAGCCCGGTGACACAGACAGCGCTTGTGGCAACGAAAAGATGGGTAAGGTAGGAAACGGAAGCCCCCTTATTGGAAAAAGGAAGAGCCAGAAGGATCGAGCCTGTCAGGATGACAAGAGCAAAGCTGGCGGCCAGGATCGTAACAAGCTTGTAACGGGTGATCAATTTCTCAAGGAAGGTTGATTTCCGGACAAGGTTTTGACTGATCAGGTCGACGGGTGTTCGATCATTTGATGTTTTGGATGTCTTCATAGTTCTAACCTCTGTTATATCATATCAATTTTTACATTGTATCATTTCAAGATGTACCATACAAATTAAATTTGCGGAAAAATAAAAAGCACCAATCGGCAAGGTGAGAAGGCGATATCAATAGAATGTTGAGTGGGCGCAACGTTTCGTTGATGGAATCCGTGGCTTGGAAAAACTACAATAGATGTAGTGTGACAAACATTTAACAATGTGCATAAGTATCGATTGTACAGGAGGTTTTTTCATGAAGTATCCAAAGCTTTTCGAGCCGATCAAGATTGGTAAGCTTGAGATCAAAAACCGCTATGCAATGGCTCCGATGGGACCCCTTGGTCTTGGAGACTGCGAAGGCGGTTGGAATGACAGAGGAATTGATTATTATACCAGACGTGCTAAGGGTGGTATCGGTCTTATCATCACAGGTGTAACATTTTCTGACACCGAGGTTGAAAAACCGTCCTTCCCGAACACACCAAACTCAACTTATAATCCGGTTCAGTTCGTTCGAACAAGCCGTGAGATGACAGAGCGTGTTCATGCGTACGGATCCAAGATCTTTCTTCAGATGAGCGGTGGTTTCGGACGTGTTACCATCCCGACCAACTTAGGTGAGTTCCCACCGGTATCTGCTTCAGCTGTTCCACACAGATGGCTGGATAAGACCTGCCGTCCGCTTACGGTGGAAGAGATCCACGGTATTGTGGAAAGCTTTGGAAAAGGTGCATATAATGCAAAGCGCGCCGGTTTTGACGGTGTAGAGATCCATGCGGTTCATGAGGGTTACCTGATCGATCAGTTTGCTATTTCCTTCTTTAACCATAGAACCGATGAGTACGGCGGATCCTTAGAGAACCGACTTCGTTTCGCCAAGGAGATCCGTGAAGAGATCGCAAAAACCTGTGGATGGGATTTCCCGGTTGCTATGCGTTTTTCTCTTAAGAGCATGGTCAAGGATTTCCGTGAAGGAGCACTTCCGGGAGAAGAATTTGAGGAAAAGGGCCGTGATATCGAAGAGGGTATCGAGGCAGCCAAGCTTCTTGAGAAGTTCGGCTATGATGCCCTGGATGTAGATGCCGGAACTTACGATGCATGGTGGTGGAATCACCCGCCAATGTATATGGAAAAGGCTCCATACAAGGAGTTTGCCCGTATTACAAAGGAACATGTAAATATTCCGGTTATTATGGCAGGACGTGTGGATAATCCGGATACAGCAACGGATTGTATTTCCTCCGATATTTGTGATATGATTTCTCTCGGTCGTCCGACCCTGGCAGATCCGGATATTGTCAATAAGATCCGCACCGGTGCCATTTCACAGATCCGTCCGTGTATCAGCTGTCAGGAAGGCTGCATGGGACGTATCCAGACCTATTCTCTGATCAACTGTGCGGTTAATCCACAGGCCGGTAAGGAGAGACTGAATACTTATAACCCGATCACGAAGAAGAAAAAGGTTCTTGTGATCGGAGGCGGTGTTGCCGGTTGTGAGGCAGCCCGAGTGCTTGCTGAGAGAGGACATGAGCCTGTACTGTTTGAAGCAGCTTCCCGTCTTGGCGGAAATCTGATTCCGGGTGGAGCACCTGCCTTTAAGGAGGATGATATCGCTCTTGCCAAGTGGTATGAGGATGAGATGGTTCGCCTTGGCGTTGAAGTACGCCTGAATACAAAGGCAGAAGAGAAGGATATTCTTGATCCGTCTTACGATGCTGTGATTTTTGCAACAGGATCCAGACCGAAGATGTTCTCCCTGGGAGATGATGAGAAGGTATACTCTGCAGAGCAGGTCCTTCTTGGCGAAAAGGAAGCCGGAGACCGGGTAGCCGTTGTAGGTGGTGGACTGGTAGGCTGCGAGCTTGCTCTTGACCTTGCGCAGAAGGGCAAGAAGGTTACCATCGTGGAAGCGTTGGATAAGCTGATGGCAGTGAACGGACCGTTATGTTCTGCCAATAAGGAAATGCTTGAGAAGCTGATCCCATTCAACGGAATCGATGTCTGCACCGGAGCAAGGGTAACAGAATATAAGAACGGAGTTCTTAAGGCCAGCGTAGGCGATGAGACTCGTGAACTTGCAGCAGACAGCGTGGTTCTTTGCGTGGGTTATGCCAGCGAAAATACACTTTATCAGAAGTATCAGAATGAACTGAACGAAGTATACCTTCTGGGTGACGCAAGACAGGTGTCCAATATTATGTACGGCATCTGGGATGCCTTTGAGGTGGCAAACCACATCTAAAGAAATACCAATACCAATCACACAATTGCATTTTTATCTCATTCGGGGGCTTTGAAAGAGCCCCCGATTTTTGCGCGAAGGAACCGTGGCAGGCCATAAGTTAAGCCTTGAATTCAAGGAGAAGCTGAATATGATATTCGGTGCCTGCGCCATGACCATGGGAATCAGTACCATTATACAGCCATTGGATTGGCTATTCATTTCGGGGACCAGGTGGCACGGATCTGCGGTCAGCTGGTTCTGGAGCAAGGTTCTATCTTTTTAAAAGAGTAGAAAGAAGGAACTCCTTTTGTTACAATGATAACGGTGCATAAACAAAGCAACTAGAAATGGGGAGAACCATAATCACGAAGAATACTTCGGTCAAGGGTGGTCTTAAGCGGGGCAAGCGTTATCAGGTGAAATAGTAGAATGAATACAAGAAATTTTAAATGCTTTCAGGCCGTATATGAGGAGAGAAATCTTCAGCAGGCGGCCAGTAAGCTTTTTCTCTCGCCCCAGGGATTGAGCAGGATCATCAAAAGCCTTGAGGAAGAGGTGGGAACAGCACTCTTTCTTCGAAGCAAGGAAGGGTTTGTTCCGACAGAAAGCGGAAAGATCTTTTATGAGCGCTCGAAGGTGATCACAAGGGATCTGAATGAGATGCTAAAGAGCATTGAGGTGTTGAATGATCGGGAGCGTCGGTTTCGAATCGGATTTGCCAGCGGAACCATCCGTGCCATGGATATTTCCAGGATACAAGATGTCATGGAGGCCAATCCGCAGATCCTGGCCAGCTGGCATGAGCAGGAGAATGAAACGGTGATTCAGCAGGTGCTGAATCAGGAAGTGGGGCTTGGTCTGGTGATCGGTGAACCTTCCGATGCGCATCTGGCAGCCGTCAAATTAAAAAGTGTCGAAGTTGCCCTATATGTGTACCGGGGGCACAGACTTTGGGAGGCTGACCGGGTAGAGCTGCAGGAGATTCGCAAGGAGCCTCTGATCTCCATGAACGAGAAATACCATGTGTACCGGGATGTGATCAATGCCTGTCAGATGAACGGTTTCTGTCCGCAGATCGTTGCGAAGGTGGCCGAAGGAGAGTCCATCTATCAGCTGGTCAGTCACGGCATCGGTATCGGGATCTCGCCGAAATTTTTCCCGGATAGCGAGAAGGTTCGGGGAATCCCTATTAAGGATGCCTATACCTGGGATATTTACGGAATCTATCGCAGGGATACACCGGACTATGAGCTGATCGAGAAGATCATCCGGTGATCAGTTTTTTTCCAGAAGACGGATGTAGCTTTGGGTCATCTGGGATGGGTGGATGGTCTTGGGCAGAATATAGCCGATCTCCATATAGTCATCCAGATCCAAGGGCTTTGCGATGATGTGGGGACCGTTCAGTTCTTCGCTGATGACACCGCTGCAGATGGTGTAACCGTCCAGACCCACAAGCATATTGAAAAGAGTAGCACGGTCGCAGACCACGATCTCCTGATCGCAGTCTAGGGTACTAAGGATCTCTTCTGAAAAGTAAAAAGAGTTATGGCCACCCTGTTCGTAAGTCAGGCGTGGATACGGGGCAAGATCTTCGATGGAGATCTTGTCCTTTTTTGCAAGAGGAGAATCCTTGCCGAGAAAGACATGAGGATTTGCCCGGAACAGGGGCGTAAAGGAAAGGTTGTGATCCCGTAAGGTCTTGCGGATGACGGTTTCATTGAAGGAATTCATATACAGAATGCCGATCTCGCTGCGAAGTCTGGCAACATCTTCAATGATCTCATAGGTCTGGGTCTCCCTCATATGAAATTCGTACTGCTTGCCGCCGTAGCTCTTCAGGAGGGAAACGAAGGCTTCCACAGCAAAGGAATAATGCTGGGAGGAAACGGCAAAATGCTTCTTGCGAAGGATCTTGCCGCTGTAGCGTTCATTCATCAGGGTGGTCTGTTCTAAAACGGCTCTGGCATATCCTAAGAATTCATCTCCCTCAGGAGTTATTTCAATCCCCTTCTTAGAACGGTGAAAAAGTGTTATATTATATTCTGTTTCGATCTCGTGAATGGCAGCGGTGAGAGACGGCTGGGAAATGAAAAGTTTGCCGGCGGCCTCGGTGATGTTACCGGTCTCTGCTGTTGTTACGATGTATTGTAGTTGCTTTATTGTCATAGTATATCCTCAAAATCTATAGCTTATAGATTGATTATATACCAAACCATAGAAAAAAACTATGGTTAAAAAAGGATATATATATTTTACCCACAAACTTAGTAGGAATATACTTCTTGTATACAAAAAATGGAGGAAAACAGATGTCTGCTATCATCACTGTAGAAAATCTGAACAAAACGTTTGACACAAAAGACGGATCCTTCGAGGCCATAAAAGGTATATCTCTTGAAATCGAAGCAGGAGATATTTATGGAATCATTGGTATGTCGGGAGCAGGAAAGAGTACCCTGGTCCGCTGCTTGAATTACCTGGAACGGCCAACGTCCGGACGGGTGTTGGTGGAAGATAAGGATCTTGCTTCCCTATCAGAAAAGGAACTTCGCCGGCTTCGAAGCTCCATCGGAATGATCTTCCAGAATTTCAATCTTCTGATGCAGAAGAGTGTACTGGCCAATGTAATCTTTCCCTTGCGCATTGCAGGAGTAAGTAAGGCAGAAGCGAAAAAGCGGGCAAAGGAACTGCTGGAAGTGGTAGGACTTCCGGATAAGATCCATGCCTATCCGGCCCAGCTCTCCGGAGGACAGCGACAGCGTGTCGCCATTGCCCGGGCGCTGGCAAATAACCCGAAGATCCTTCTTTGTGACGAGGCTACCAGTGCACTGGATCCTCAGACCACGGAATCCATTTTGCAGTTGCTCCGGAAAATCAACCAAGAGATGGGCGTCACCATTGTGATCATAACCCATCAGATGTCTGTGATCCGGGAGATCTGTAACAATGTGGCTATCATTGAACAGGGACAGTTGGTAGAAAACGGCCTTGTGAAGGAGATTTTTGAACATCCCAAGAGCAGAGCGGCAAAACGACTGATCATTGAGGGTAAGGACCCGGATGAATGGGAGAAAAACAACGGACAGATCGGATCTAAGGCCATGGAGTACGCTCCGGTGGATCTGTTAAAGGAGCATCGCCGGATCCGTATTGTATTCACCACCAATTCATCCTATGAACCGGTGATCGCCAATATGATCCTGAAATTCAAGACCCCGGTGAATATATTGAAAGCTGATACCAAAAATGTTGGAGGAACGGCAAGAGGTGAGATGATCCTCGGACTTCCGGATGATACTACCCTTCAACAGCAGATGATCGACTACCTGCAGGAAAGAAAGTTAGAAGTAGAGGAGGTAGAAGAAGATGTTTAGTTCAGCAGAAATTTCAATGATCTTAGAGGGTCTTCGGGATTCTCTTTATATGACCGTTGTGTCCACGCTCCTTGGGTATTTGATCGGACTTCCCTGGGGAATTGTCCTTACCGTCAGTGGAAAGGATGGACTTAAGCCAAACCGTGGGCTGTACCGGATCCTTGATATCATAACCAATGTCATGCGATCTGTACCGTTCCTGATTCTTTTGATTCTGATCATTCCGTTGACCAAACTCATCGTGGGACAGACCTATGGCGCAACGGCCATGATCGTTCCGTTGACCGTGTCTGCGGCACCTTTTATCGCACGTATGGTGGAAAGCTCTCTGAATGAGGTGGACAAGGGTGTGATCGAAGCCAGCCTGTCCATGGGAGCAGGTACCCTTAGGATCATTTTCAAAGTGCTGATCGGAGAGGCAAGGGTCTCACTGATCGCCGGTGCCACCATTACCGTGGGAACCATTCTCGGATATTCTGCCATGGCAGGAATCCTGGGAGGTGGCGGTCTTGGAGATATCGCCATCCGTTACGGATATTACCGTTATCAGGCCAATATCCTTTGGGTCACTGTAATTTTACTGATTCTTTTGATGCAGATCTTTCAGTTTATAGGAACCATGATTTCCACAAAGCTGGATCGCAGAAAAAAATAATAAATTTTTGATAGGAAAGAGGAGAAGATTATGAAGAAAAAAATCGTAGCAACTGTATTAACAGCAGCATTAGCAGTGGGAGCATTGGCAGGATGTGGAAGTTCCAAGTCAGCATCTTCCGATTCTAAGGTGATCAAAGTTGCAGCGTCACAGACACCGCATTCCGAGATCCTTGAGCAGGTAAAGCCACTTCTTGAGAAGGAAGGATATAAGCTTGAGGTCAAGGTATTTGATGACTATGTTCAGCCGAACAATGTGGTCGAGTCTGACCAGTTCGATGCCAACTACTTCCAGCACATCAATTATCTGGATTCCTTCAATAAGGAGAACAAGACACATCTTGCAGTGGCTGAGAACGGTAAGATCCACTATGAGCCATTCGGAATCTATGGCGGCACAAAGAAATCCTTAAAGGATCTTGCAGAAGGGGATGCCATTGCAATACCAAACGATACCACCAATGAGGCAAGAGCCCTTCTTCTGCTTCAGCAGGAGGGTCTGATCAAGTTAAAGGACGGTGTGGATGTAACTGCAACCGTAAATGATGTGGCAGAGAATCCGAAGAACATCAAGCTTGTTGAGGTTGAGGCAGCACAGGTTTCAAAGCAGCTTCCAAGCGTTGCTTTCGGTGTGATCAATGGAAACTATGCCCTTGAGGCAGGCTTAAAGGTGGAGAAGGATGCTCTTGCACTGGAGAAGGCAGATGGAGCTGCGATCCAGCAGTACGTTAACATCATTGCAGTAAAGGCAGGCAATGAGTCTTCAGCTAAGATCAAGGCATTAACAAAGGCACTTCACGACAAGACCATCGTGGACTACATCAATAAGAACTATAAGGGAGCTGTTGTTCCTTACGAAGGTAAGTAAGTCAAGACTCGCTCGCGAGTCTTGCACATATCTATAGGTAGGGAAGGGGACCATCGCTTCGGATGATTTCATCATCCGGGGGATGGTCTTTTTGGTTGAAAAAAGGTTATACTATAGGGCATGGATATTCGACGAAGTAAGACACAAAGTAACATCATGACAGAAGGCTCGCCCTTTCGTGCCCTCCTTTTATATTCTCTTCCGTTGATTGCAGGAAATTTTATGCAACAACTGTATAATACCGTAGATTCCCTGATTGTTGGTCGATATGTGGGGGATGCGGCGCTTGCAGCGGTGGGCGGAAGTGGACAGATCATTAATTTTCTTCTGGCCTTCCTCTGGGGAGCATCCGCCGGAGCGGGAATTGTGATTGCGCAGTATTTTGGGGCAAAGGATCGGAAGCGACTGGAGAGAGCCTGCCATACTACGGTTCTACTTGCGGTTATGGCGGGACTTCTCATCATGACAGTAGGACTGCTTGGCTCTAAGAGGGCACTGATCTGGATGCAGACTCCGCCGGATATGCTGAAAGAGGCGATGATATATCTTCGGGTGTTTTTCATTGGAATGGTATTTAATGCTGTCTATAACATGGTGGCAGGAATTCTGAATGCCGTTGGACGTTCGGAACTTTCACTTTTGTTTCTTGTGATTTCCTCTGTGACAAATATCGTTTTGGATATTGCACTGGTGGCTGTTTTTCACATGGGAGTTTTAGGCGCGGCTGTTGCGACAGATGTCAGTCAGGCTGTTTCAGCTGTGTTGGCTGTGGGATTTCTGATAAGAACAAAAGAAAGCTATGGTATTTCCCTTCGGCAGATTCGATGGGATCCGGTGATGGCAAAACGTATTCTTCGTATCGGATTTCCGACAGCAGTACAGCAGGCTGTGATCTGCTTTTCCAATGTTCTGATTCAAAGTGGCGTTAACGCCTATGGAACACTGGCAGCTTCCGGTTTTACGGCATACATTAAGGTGGACGGGTTTAATATTTTGCCGGTTATGAGCTTTTCTCTTGCGGCAACCACCTTTGTGGGACAAAATGTCGGTGCCCGGCGCTGGGATCGCGTGAAGAGAGGAACCAAGACAGTGCTTCTGATGAGTGTTGTCTATACCGTTATTATGGGGGCTATCATGATCCTTTTCCGGTATCCTATCATCTCATTTTTTACAAGCAATGCCACTGCATTGCGATCCGGGGTGCTGTGTGTCTGGGCTTTGGCTCCATGTTACTGTCTGTTGGCGGTGATTCATTCCCTGGCGGGAGCAGTAAGGGGAACCGGTCATACGGTTCCCCCTATGGTCATTATTCTGATCAACCTTTGCGCCCTTCGAATTTTATGGATCCGTTTTGTGGCGCCGCTGTTTCATAGCATTATGGGCGTATATCTGACGTACTCGGTTTCTATTTTCCTGTGTGCCCTTATGATGGTTCTTTACACATGGAAGGGAAACTGGAAGGAGTCGTCTGCAGTGAATTAAGTCCCTTTCTTGTCAGGTTGTAAAAAATGACCCAGCCGTTTGGCGTAGCACCGTTGATCGGTTTTGGCAGAGGCTGTCACGATAAAGATAGTCTGTAATGCCAGGGCACAGATTGTGACCCAAATTATAATTTTTCTCATAGTTCTCAGTTTGTCACAAAAATACAATAAAATCTTTTTCGTTAATAGCCAGGTTATACAAAACGTAGAAAAATAAGTGGAAGGTCATAAAAGTCTTGCGTAAACAATCATTTTCATATATAATCAGCGCTATTCGTGTATTATTTCGCGAAAAAAGTTAAAAATTTGTAACCGATGGTAATGTTTAAAAAATGAGAGGAAGCGAATGAAAAAAAATCAGAAGTTGGCAAGAAATGTCATGTTGATCACGACGGCCCTTGCTCTTGTTATGGTGGTTGCGATTTCATCCCTGGGCATCCACTTTGTGAGAAGGGCATACTATGAGTCTTTTCAGGAGGAACTTCATGCTGCTTCGCTTATGATGAGGAATCAGATCACAAGCAAGTGGGACGGAGCCTGGTCTCAGGATGGATCCGGTGTTGTCTACAAGGGAAGCACCCCGATCCATGATGTGTTGGAGACAACGCTGGACGAGCTGCATAACGATACCGGTATCAGCTTTACCTTTTTCTATGGAGATACCCGATATGTAACCTCCCTTACCGATGCAAATTCCGGTATGCGGATGGAAGGAACCAAGGCAGCGGATTCCATTGTGAATACAGTTTTGAAAAAGGGTGAGGAGCATCTTGAAACGAACTTTGATATCGGTGGAGAGAACTTTTATGCCTATTATCTGCCGGTTAAGGATACCAGTGGCAATATCATCGGTATGATGTTTGCAGGAAGAGAGACAAAGTCGGTTGATCAGAATATCCTGCGAATCGTTCTTACGATGGTCGCTGTACTGATATTCTTTGCTGTATTGAACATTGGAATAGGACATTGGGTAGTGGTTCGTTCCAATAAGGCAATGGACGAGATCTTATACGGATTACATCAGTTGGAAGACGGAAAGCTTTCCTTCTATATCGATGACAAGACCTTTAATCGTAAGGATGAGCTCGGTATCATCGCTTCCAGCGCTGCCGAGCTTCGGAATAAGCTGCAGGAGGTCATCAAGGCCACCATGCATCTGTCGGATGAGGTTACGGATTCCGGCCATCACCTGGCGGATTCTTCCGATACAGCTTCCCGTGTTGCAGGGCAGGTGACCAGTGCCGTGGAGGAGATCAGCAAGGGAGCTGTTTCCCAGGCTGAGAATGTAGAGTCATCCCTTACCAATACCGAAGAGATGGGTAACAGCATTGAAGAGATTACATCAAATGTCGATACCCTGAATCGTGCGGCAACAGAGATGCAGCAGGATGCCCAGAGAACCGTTGATGC
The DNA here is from genome assembly GCA_946182825.1 of uncultured Lachnospiraceae bacterium. Classification (GTDB taxonomy): domain Bacteria; phylum Bacillota; class Clostridia; order Lachnospirales; family Lachnospiraceae; genus Weimeria. Next base: position 2,718 of record CAMGZH010000010.1, on the reverse strand, counting down.
CATCCATGGTCTGATGGATCAGAACCGTGCGGTTATGGATTCCATGTCACAGATCCATGGTCAGATCAACAGCACAAATGATGCGGTGAAGAACATTGCAGAGGCTTCTAACATCATTACTTCAATTTCAGAGCAGACCAACCTTCTGTCCTTGAATGCGTCCATTGAGGCGGCTCGTGCCGGTGAATACGGAAAGGGATTTGCAGTGGTTGCTTCTGAGATCGGTTCTCTTGCCGTTCAGTCAAAGGAAGCGGCCGAGTCCATCGGTCAGATCGTTGGCCAGCTTGTAAGCGAATCCCAGAAGAGCGTGGATACCATTGAAGAATTAAATGAAGCCTTCCAGATTCAGAATCATCATCTGAATGAGACGAAGAACGATATGGACGGCGTAGTTGAGAATGTTGCCAATGTGGATCAGAGTGCAAAGGTGATCTTTGACAAGGTGACCGTATTGAACGAACTGAAGGCCAGCTTCCATGAGATCATTGAGGATCTGTCCGCAATCTCCCAGCAGAATGCAGCTTCTTCTGAGGAGACCAATGCTTCTATGGAAGAATTGAATGCAACCTTTACTGTGATTGCTGATTCTGCTCAGGATCTGCGTCAGCTTGCTCAGGCTTTAAATGAGAAAATGAAATTCTTCACCCTTCAGGATGAAGCATAAAGATAAAGTATACCCGGTGGGGAGAGATTACAGGTTGATCTCTCCCCATTTTTTTAATTCTAATAGGATGGGAATCAGGGTCATGGCCTTCTTCGTCAGGGAATATTCCACCCGGACCGGCATCTCGTTGTACTGTGTCCGTTCTACAAGTCCGTCCTGCTCCAGCTCCTTTAGAGACTGGGATAACATGGTATTTGTAATTCCAAAAACCGAGCGGCGCAGATCCCCGTAGCGGACAACGGTGTTGTTGTCAATTACGCATAAGATCATAATCTTCCATTTGCCGCCGATGATACCAATCACTTTTTTTAATCCACATCCATCCCCTGCAATGTCATCACATAGTGGTTCTTTTTTCTTGTTCATAAGCCTTTCCCTCCAATCCAGTCAGTTTTTTCTTACCAGGGCAATTTATATTGCGTACTTGATACATTTTCCGTACCACATATAATATACAAAGGCATCTAAAAAATAGCAACAAAATTCTGAGAGGAGAAAGATATGGCCCTAAAACTTGCAAAACCGGATCCTAAGATCTGTGTTGCCTGCGGCGCCTGCATTCACCAATGTCCCAGGGAAGCCATACAGGTGGTGAGGGGAATCTGTGCACAGGTGGATGCAGATGCCTGCATTGGTTGTGGTCTGTGCAGGAAAGCCTGTCCCGCAGATGCAATTACAATAGTAGAAAGAGGTGAAGGAAAATGAAAAAGACGGCAGGGAAGATGAAAAAGACCCGCTGGTACGATTACCTGTGGATCTGGACCATTGTATACTTCACATTGGGATTTTTTAATATCCTGTTTGCGTGGCTTGGACTGTTTGATTTCCTTGTGCCATTGGGATTTGCAATCTTCGGAGGTAACAAGTGGTTTTGTAATCATATGTGCGGAAGAAGCCAGCTGCTATGGAAGCTTGGAAGAGACCGAAAATGTTCCAGAGGTAAGACGACGCCGGAATGGCTGCATTCCGTGTGGTTCCGATATGGCTTTCTGGTATTTTTCCTGACGATGTTTATGACTATGCTGATAACGACGTATCAGGTCTTTGCCGGCGCAGCGTCACTGAAAAAGGCGGTCAAGATTCTATGGACATTTCAGGTGCCATGGAAGTGGGCTTATCAGGGGAGCATTTTTCCGGACTGGGTTGCACAGTTTGGCTATGGATTTTACAGTCTGATGCTGACTTCCACCATCATCGGGCTTATATGTATGGTATTATACAAGGAGCGGACCTGGTGTACCTTTTGCCCTATGGGCACAATGACACAGGGAATCTGCAGATTAAAACAGGAGAAGAAAGTATATGGGAAATAATACAGAGAGAAAAGAACAGGCAGTCTATTACAAGCATAACGGTTACAACTGCTGTCAGTCGGTGTTAAAGGTATTTGAGGATCGTCTGGATCTTTCCGATGAGCAGCTTCGTGCTCTGGGTTCTGGCTTCGGTGCCGGTATGGGTTGCATGAAGTCCACCTGCGGAGCCCTGATCGGAGCCAATATGGTTCTTGGAATGACGAATACCACCGGAATGCCAACGGTTCCAATGGCGAAGAAGCTTTTGGCGGAATTCGAGGCAAAGAGCGGTGCAACCATTTGCGGTGACCTGAAGGGCGTGTCAACCGGTACGGTGCTTTGCGAATGTGATGACTGCATTCGTCATGCGGTGGAAATACTGGAAGCGATGTAAGGGTTTTCCGCGCCGGGGTATAGGCTGGTATATACGCTGGAAGGCTTATGCTGATATATATGCCGGGGGTGGGCGCTGGGATGGGTGCTGAAACGTTTACGCTGGAGCATTCTCTATGCGCCCCGGGAGACGCCTTTCGGCTCTGGAACTCGCTCGTTGCGTTACATAAGCCTCCGGCGCTGCCGTCGACAAGTAACGACGGCTCGTAAAGCTCCCCGGTCGCATAGGAAAGCCGGCTTGTGTGGAGCCGGTTATTTCTGGGAACTGGAGGCAGGTGGGGGATTCCCCCGGAAGGGAAGAGAAATGGCAGTCTGCGGGGGAATGGAAAAGAACTGAGGAAGTCAAATTCCCCCGGAGAGGAAGAGAAA
>CAMGZH010000009.1 GCA_946182825.1 uncultured Lachnospiraceae bacterium | reverse complement strand
TGGTAATATTTTACCATGAAAAAAGAGAAGTAATCGGCTGTTTCCAGCTATTACTTCTCTTTTTTTCATGAGCTGATTATTTCACAGCCCCTTTTTCTTTTTTCTCGAGAAATATTGAATCAGCAGCAGGACGCACCAGAAAAGGAGAATTCAATTTATGAAAAAAAGGATTATAGCCGTAGTTATGGCGTTATTTTGTACCACCGCTCTGATCGCATGCAAGGAAAAAGCAGGAAAAGCAGGCGGAACCAATACCGATGGACTTTTGAACAAGGGAAAGCTGGTGGTGGCGACCAATGCATCCTTCCCTCCCTTTGAGTATGTAGGAGATGATGGAAAGCCGGATGGATTTGATGTGGCCTTAGTGAAGTCCATTGGTGATGAGCTGGGACTTAAGGTCGAGATTGAGGATATGGAGTTTGATTCCCTGATGGCTTCCATCGGAACCAAGGTGGATGCTTCCATTGCAGGAATGACCATTACAGAGGAGAGAGCCAAGGCAGTTGATTTTTCTGATCCGTATTACGAGGCGGTGCAGTATGTTCTGGTGGCAAAGGGTTCTAAAACAAAAACCTATGATGATCTGAAGGGAAAGAAGATCGGATCTCAGATGGGAACCACTGGAGACTTACTGAGTGAAGATATCAAAAAGGATGAGAATAGCACAGAGGTGGATACCTATGATAAGGCAATCGACGCCGTGAACGATCTGGTAAGCGGAAGATTAGATGCCGTTATCCTGGATAAGAATCCGGCAGAGGTGTTTGCAAAACAGTATGACAAGATCGAGGCCATGGACGGAAAAGCCTTCGGGTTTAAGCCGGAGCAGTATGCCATCGCAATGCCGAAGGGTGATGTAAAGCTTACCAAAAAGGTAAATGCTGCACTGAAGACACTGAAGACAAATGGAACCTATGACAAGCTGGTAAGACAGTATATTGAAACGGAGTAAATATATGGAACAGTTTACAGCAGCCTTTATAACGGAGGACAGATGGAAATTATATTTTCAGGGACTTGGGACGACCATGGAGATCGTGTTATTTTCCACGATCCTGGGACTGACTCTTGGAACCATCTGCTGCCTTATGAATATGTCCACAACTAAAAACGGGAGACCCACTGTGTTTCATTATATCGCTGTGACCTATATCGATATCATCCGGGGAACCCCGTCGGTACTGCAGCTTTTGATCATGTGGTTCATTATTTTACGTGCCAGCACCAATGGAGTGCTTGTTGCCGTGATCTCCTTTGGAATTAACAGTGGAGCCTATGTGGCAGAGATCATACGAGGCGGCATCCAGTCTATCAACAAGGGACAGATCGAGGCGGGAGATGCCTTGGGACTGAGTCGTTTTACAACGATGCGGTATGTGATCCTGCCGCAGGCCTTCAAGAACGCCCTTCCGACCTTGTGCAATGAGTTTATCACGCTGTTAAAAGAGACCGCCATCGTCGGATATGTATCCCTTGCCGATTTGACCAGGGTGGCAAACCAGGTGTCCTCAAGGACCTATCAGCCCTTTATGCCGTTGATTGGAGCGGCGGTGATCTATTTTGTGATCATTAAGATCTTTACGATTCTGTTTGGAAATCTGGAGAGGAGGTTACGTCAGGATGCTACGTGTTGAGAATTTGAAGAAAACCTATGGTGAGACGGAAGTCTTAAAGGGAATCTCCTGTGAGATCAAAGACGGAGAAAAAATTGTTGTACTGGGGCCTTCCGGATCCGGAAAAAGTACCTTCCTGCGATGCTTGAATATGCTGGAGGCACCCTCAGGCGGAAAGATCTGGCTCAACGACAGGGAGCTGACGGATGAGAATACGGATCTTGGTACGGTAAGACAGCAGATGGGAATGGTGTTTCAGCACTTTAATCTGTTTGAGAATCTGACCATTATGGACAACATCATTCTTGCTCCGGTGAAAACAAAGAAGATGAAAAAGGCGGAGGCAAAAGAGCTGGCACTTTCCCTTCTGAAACGGATCGGTCTGGCGGACAAGGCCGATGCCTATCCGTCCCAGTTATCCGGCGGACAGCAACAGCGTGTTGCCATTGTAAGATCTTTGGCGATGAAGCCGAAGGTCATGCTCTTTGATGAACCGACCTCAGCCCTTGATCCGGAGATGGTAGGTGAGGTGCTGGATGTAATGACAGAGCTGGCAGACAGCGGAATGAATATGGTGGTTGTAACGCATGAGATGGGATTTGCCAAGAACGTGGCAAGCAGGATCCTGTTCATGGATGGCGGATATATTGTGGAAGAAAATGATCCGGAAAACTTCTTCTCACATCCGAAGAATCCGAGATGCAGGGAATTCCTTTCGAAGATTCTTTGATCATGGGACACGTAGGGGGGATTTGAAATGAGTCTGACGGTTGCGGAGATACTTGAACTACCGGTGGCAGATAATTTTACACTGGTGGCCGGACGAGGTGGTCTAGCAAGGACGGTGGAGCATGTGAATCTGCTGGATTATGAATACGATGCCCAGGTTCCCCCGGGGGAGTCTCCGGATGGAATCTTCGATCAGAAATCCATTGTGGTGACATCCATGTTGTTTGCCAAGGATCGAGAAGATATGATCCCTGGTGTGATCCGGCAGCTGTACGTGGATGGGGTCAGTGCGATTGCCATCATTCAGGCTTTTTTCAAAAGTTTACCCCGTGAGGTGATAGCATTTGCAGAGAGTAAAAATCTTCCGATCATCTTAGTGTCATCGGAGAAAACCTATTCGGAAAATGTTGTGATCGGACTGACGAAGGCCATTGAGTCCAGCGAGAACCTGGTGCAGATGGAGGAGAAGATCAATTTTATTCTTCAGCACAAGGTCAGTTCAGCAACCAGACTTGCCACAGCGGGAGAGATCATCAGCTCCTTTCGTGCTCCCTATCAGTTCTTTTATCTGGTGTCAAAACATCCCAGAAACACCTATGAATTTCAACACAGGATCCAGAGTTTGCGCAATCGAAAAATCGATGGATGGGAGATCCTTCCCTATCAGTTTGGCATTCTGGTCTGTGCCATGGGGATGGATGAAAAAGCGGTGAAAGAAAAGCTGTTGGAACTGGGACTCCAAACGGACCGATATTTGATCGGTATCAGTTCCGGAAGTTACGAGACGGATAAGATCGCAAATGAGATCCGGGAGGCGGTGTATGCCCAACGATATGCTGTGAAAAACGGAATGCAACAGTGCAGGTTTGGAGACATGGGGATCTGGCAGATGATCCTTCCCAACCGGGACAATGTCTGGATGCGGAATTATTGTAACAGCATTCTTAGAAAGCTAAAGGATGCAAACTGTGAGCTGGGGCTTGAGATCTATGAGACCATCCGAGCATATGTGGCGAATGATTGTGATATTAAAAAGACGGCAGAGAACATGTCCATTCATGTGAATACCGTCCGGTACAGGATAAAGAAATCCCAGGAGATACTGAACCTGGAAGGAAAGGATATGGAGTACCAGCAGGCAATCTGGTTTGCCTTCCAATATAAGGCAGGAGTGGAAAATTATTTTGAAGCGTTTTGACAGGATATGCCATAGAGAGGAGACAAGGTTGGAACGAGATGAGCGTGCTTTGGAGATCGCCAAAGAAATGGTTCGTATTCCAAGTGTAAATACGACAGAAGGCGAGCGGCACATAGCAGAATATTTGGAACAGGTATTTACGGCAATGCCGTACTTTCAAAAGCATCCGGAACAGTTGGCTGTTACCGGGTTAAAGGATGATCCGTTTGGTCGCAGGAATGTAATGGCACTGGTGATCGGAGAGAAAAGACGGGAGGCAAAGACCCTTCTTTTGCATGGACATACCGACACCGTGGGGGTGGAGGATTTTGGCGGATTAAAGGATGTTGCCTTTGATCCGGACGCTCTGATGGAGCGTATGAAGACTGTGGATCTGCCGGAAGAGGTGAAAAGGGATCTGGAATCCGGAGCGTATTTTTTTGGACGCGGATCCTGTGATATGAAAAGTGGAGATGCGGTCTTTATTTCGCTGGTGGAATGGCTTTCCAATCATGTTTCGCAGCTTTCGGGAAATGTGGTCATCTCACTGAATCCTGTGGAGGAAAACCTGCATACCGGAATCCTGGAGGGAATCGATACACTGTTGCGTTGGAAAAAGGAGTACGGACTGACCTATCAGCTGGCCATTAATAATGATTATACCTGTCCTTTGTATGAGGGAGATCCGAAGATCACTCTGTACACCGGTGTGGTGGGAAAGCTTCTGCCCTGTTTTTATATCAGGGGAAAGGAAACCCATGTGGGACAGTGTTTTGAAGGAATGGATGCGTCATATACAGCCGCCAGACTGGTTGACCGGATCCATTTGAACATGGATTACAGCGATGTCTACGACGGGGAGGCTTCCATGCCGCCTTCCGTATTGAAAATGAAGGATCTGAAGCCGTGGTATAACGTTCAGACGGCAAAGGAAGCCCTTGTTTATTTTAACTGGTTTGTATATAACGAGGAGATCGGATCCATCGAAAAGAAGCTGGTGAAGGCAGCAGAGGATGCGTTTTCCGATACGAAGCAGCTGGTGGAAAGAGAAGCGGCACGGTATTTTAAAACCGGAGCTTTCCTGGGCCATCAGAAGTCGGAGGGGAAAAAGGCGGCGGCCCCGTCTCATAAGCAGGTGATGCTGTATGAGGAACTGGTGGAAGCTGTGATGAAAAGGACCGGAGCTTCCCGTGAACATATAAAGGAGAAGGAACAGCAGATCGCTCTGGCAGAGGAGAAAAAGGGAACCGACCTGCGGGAGATCCCGGTGGAGATCATCCGGTATCTGCTGGGTGAACTTGGAATCAATGATTCTGTGATCGTGATCTATTTTGCTCCGCCTTACTGTCCGCACAACATGTTGCAAAAGGAATGTGCGGATCTGGAACAGGATATAAAAGAGATCGTAGCAACCATGGAACAGGACACAGATCTTACCTATCGTCTGATGCATTTCTTCCCGAGCTTATCCGATAGCAGCTATCTAAAGATCGATGATTCAGAGGAATCCATACAAACCTTAAAAGATAATTTTCCGGTGATGGAACGACTCTATCCGGTTCCTCTCGAGAAGATACGGGAGCTGAATGTGCCGGCCGTGGATTTCGGTTGTTATGGAAAAGATGCCCACAAATGGACGGAGCGGGTTCACATTCCGTACACCTTCGAGGTGCTGCCCCATTTGTTAAGAGTAACGTTGAAGCATTTTGCGTATTTGGGAGGAGAATCATGTTTGTAAAAAACGGAACAGGAATACTAAAAAAGGTTCTGGTCAGCAGACCGACCTATCTGAAGCCGGCACCCATCAATGAGATTGCAAGAAAATGGAAGGACACGATACTGGATGTGGCCCTGATGGAAAAGGAACACAGGCTTTTGACCGATGCCTATCATCATGAGGGTGTGGAAGTTGTGTATCTGGATGCGGATCCGATGCGGCCGAATAGCGTGTTTGCAAGAGATTTTGGCGGTTGTGTAAAAGAAGGTTATATCCTGGGAAACTTCAAGCTGGACCTTCGTTATAAGGAGCATGTGGACTATGAAAAGCGGATGGAGGAGCTGAAGATCCCATGTATTGCAAGAGTGGAAAAGGGCTTGTTTGAAGGTGGAGATTTCATGTTCTTAAATGAGAAGACCATTGCCATCGGCATGGCAGACCGGAGTAACCCAGAGGGCGTGGAGGAGATCCGAAGACAACTGCAGCCCCTGGGCTATGAGGTCATTGGAGTTCCACTGAATCCTGCCTATCTGCATCTGGATATGTGCTTTAACCTGGTGGATGATCATCTGGCGGTTACCTATGAAGAAGGACTTCCGGAGGAGTTCCGTAAGAAATTAAAAGCGATGGATATTGATCTGATCCGGGTGGAGGAAGAGGCGATCTTCCTTCATGGTTGTAATCTTCAGGCACTAGGCGATCACAGAGTCATGTCCCTTTCCAGAAATACACAGGTCAACCAACAGTTGAAAGATCATGGCATGCGTGTGATCGAGCTTCCGGTAACGGAGATCCTAAAGGCAGGCGGCGGACCGCACTGCATGACCTTCCCGCTGATTCGAGAATAGAAGGAGAGAAAGATGAGTTACTTTTTTTTAGATGAATACGAACACATGGAATCCTATGTGCCGGGTGAAATGCCAAAAGACAGAGAATATTTGAAATTAAATGCCAATGAGTCATCCTATCCTCCATCGCCGAAAGTGCTGGAGGCGATGAATTCTACCGAGGTAAAATCCATGGCTCATTATTCTGATCCCCATTGTATGGAATTGCGAAAGGCCATTGGCGAGGAATACGGATTTCCGGCGGAGCAGGTCTTCGTAGGCAACGGGGCAGATGAAGTTCTGGGTTTTTGTATGATGAGCTTTTTTAAGCCGGGAATGAAGGTATGTTTCCCGGATATTACCTACGATTTTTACCGGACCTATGCCACCACCTACCGCCTGAATTTTGTACAGTTTCCGTTAAAGAAGGATCTGAGTATCGATGTGGAGGACTATGTGCATACGGATCGGGATGTTATTCTGGCGAATCCCAACAATCCTACGGGAAAGGCTATTCCGGTTTCGGACATTGAACGTATTGTGGCGCAGGATCCAAAGCGTATGGTGATCATTGATGAGGCCTATGTGGATTACGGAAATGAGTCCTGTGTGGATCTCGTGCGAAAGTATAGCAATCTTGTGGTGATCCAGACCTTCTCCAAGTCAAGAAATATGCCGGGTGCCCGTATCGGATTTGCGATTTCTTCTGCAGATATCATTTCGGATATGAACAAGATCAAGTTTGCATTCAATCCCTTCAATATGAGCACACTTGCCATTGTGGGTGGTGCTGCCGCCATCCAGGACAAGGACTATTTTCACCGGTGTATCAATGAAGTGGAGCGGGTTCGGGAAATGTTTGAAGATGCTCTGGAGGACATGGGCTTTGGCGTGATCCGGACAACGACGAACTTTGCATTTTTCCATTGTCCGGATGTACCGGCCAAGGTGCTTTGCAGGGAATTGAAGAAGTCCGGAATTCTGGTTCGTCACTACAGTGACCAGCGGATCAATGAGTATCTTCGTATTACCATCGGAACCGAAGAGGAAATGAAGCAGGTTCTTTTGAAGTTGGGAGAAATCAGGGAGAAACAATATGATCGTGCTTGCTAGTGACTATGAGGATCAGCTTTTAAACAGCTATGAGCTTACCAAAGAAGCAGTGGAAAAGGCATACAAAGGACATGGAGGGGAGAAGCTGGAATTTCTGGTAGAACCTTATGGGACACCGGAATTCTGGAGGATCCTGCAGCAGGCCACGGGGCTGATCACCGCGTTCCTTCCGGTGGATCGGGCATTTTTGGAGAAGGCCCCCAACCTGCGTTTCATTTCCGTCAACGCAACCGGCTATAATTCCCTGGATATGGAAGCTTTGGCTGACCATGGGGTGGCCATGAGTCATATTACATCCTATTGTACAAGAGAGGTGGCGGAACACGCCATCTCCATGCTGATGGCTTTGAATAAACGGATGCCGGAATACCATGATGACATCTGCCGGAAAAAGAAATGGAAGTATATGGACAGGGCTCCGAGGCGGACCCTGGATCATCTGACCCTGACGATCTTCGGTCTCGGAAGGATCGGACGGATGACGGCAAAGCTTGCGAATGCATTGGGAATGACCGTTCAGGCGGTGGATCCCTATGCAACAGAGGAGGCGGCAAGGGACAGCCGTGTGACACTGGTGTCCAAGGAGGTTGCCCAGGCAACATCGGATGCGATGATCAATCACATGGTTTTAAACGAAGCCACAAAGCACTACTTTAATGGGGCGTTCTTCCGGGGATTAAAGCGGACTCCGATCTTCATCAATGTGGGAAGAGGCGGAAGTGTAGATGAAGCGGCGCTTCAAAAGGCACTGGAAGAGGGACAGATCCTTTCTGCCGGACTGGATGTTTTAGAAGATGAAGATCCGAAGCTTGCGACCTGCCCCTTTGTTTCCATGCCCAATGTGCTGCTGACACCCCACAGTGCATTCTATTCGGAGGATTCCAACCGGGCACTGGAAGAGATCAGCGGCCGAAGTATGGGATTGTTCCTGGCGGGGGAAACAGACGGTATTCAGGGGTATATCGGTTGTGAAACGGTTGGAGACGAACTATGATCTTATTTCGACAGATGCTGATCCTGTTTTCTCTTATGCTGGTAGGATATTGTGCTCTGCGAGGTAAGGTGTTATCGGAACAAGCGGCCACGCCCCTGTCTCTTCTGGTAACGCAGATCGCAAATCCGGCACTGATCCTCAGTGCGAGTATGGAAAGCTCCTTTCATGTTTCTATGTTCCAACTGCTTCGGATCGTTGGTTTTTCCTTTCTGATCTATGCCGTGCTCATAGCGGTAAGCAGAGCGGTGACAATGCTTTTTCATGGGGAGAACCAAACGATCTATGAATTGATGCTGATATTTTCCAACATCGGTTTTATGGGAATTCCACTGGTGAAGATGGTGTATGGCCCCAAGGAGTTTTTCTACATCACGGTGTTTCAGATTCCCTATGACCTGCTGATCTATACCTATGGGGTGCGAAGAATCTGTGGCAGTGGAAAGAGCACCTCTGCCGCAGATCTGTTGAAAAGTCTGGTCAATCCCGGCAGTGTCGCCGCGGTGGGGGCGATGCTGATCTATATTTTTTCGGTTCCATGTCACGGGCTTTTGTATGAACCCCTTCGGATGCTTGGAAGTATTGCAGCTCCGCTTTCCATGATGGTGATTGGAGCCTCCTTTTATGGCACAAGGCTAAGGGAACTTATAACGGACAGAGGCATTGTGTTGTTTTCCGTGGTAAAGCTGTTGATGCTTCCGCTGATTTTGATCCTGATCTTGTGGAAGGCCGGGGTAAGAACCGAGATGTTGCATGTCTGTCTGATCGTGTTTGGAACGCCGGTCGGAAGTATGGTTGTTATGTTCACGGAGCAGTTCAAAACCGGGCAGAAGCTTTCAACGGAGTGTGTCGCTTTTACAACGTTGTTATCGGTATTTACCATTCCACTTTTACAGATGATACTGCAGTTTCTTCACATTTTCTGAGGCAGTCGAATTTGAAGAAACTGCAGCTTCGTTGTAATATGGACATTGTACATAACAAATCGTTCAAAAGCGCGTCGGTTGCAGACATTCCGGCCGGTTTATTCTGCTGTCCGTATTGCGCCATGTTGCTGTTCGCTGTGTTAGGGAAGGTACGTGTGTCCTGAGAACAGGGGAGGTATGAAAGGGGAGAAACGTATGGTCATGAGGAGAAAAGCGTTTGTTAAGATGATGTCGGGAATGCTTGTGGTTTCGTTGTTAGCTGGGTGCAAAAGTGCGGCGGTGAATCCGTCGAATTCCGATCGAAGGTCTTCTTCGAAGCAGGAGGTCACTAAGGCGCAGAAGCAGGAGCAGGAACAGGAACCGGAGGTGTCATTGATCGATGAAAAGGGGAATACTCTTGCAGAGAGGATCTGTGTTCCAAAGGACTATCGGCGAACAAAGGAAAAGGCAGACAGCCTGGGAACATTCCTGAGAAACTATGCGGTATTACCGGATCAAAGTCCGATTCTTTTATACGATGGGAATGAAAAGGATTCCGGGAATGCCGCCTGTGTTTTTAACATGCATTTAGGGAAGAAGGATCTGCAGCAGTGCGCAGATTCTGTTATCCGGGTGTATGCTGAATATATGCGAGCTTCCGGAAGGGAGAATCGGATCTTGTTTCACTTTGTCAATGGATTTGCATGCGACTGGAAGAGCTACAAGAGTGGAAGACGTATTGGTGTAAACGGCAACCGGGTCTTTTGGAAAGGTGGCGGAGCCGCATCGGGTTCGGATGCATCCTTTGAAAGTTATCTGGAGACGGTATTCAGTTACGCCAGTACGCTGTCTTTGGAGAAGGAATCAAAACCGGTCAAGACGAAAGATATCAGGATCGGGGATATTTTTATCAAAGGCGGATCTCCGGGACATGTGGTCATGGTGGTGGATACCTGTGAACATAACGGGAAAAAGGCCTTCCTTCTGGCGCAGGGTTATATGCCGGCACAACAGTTCCATGTGCTGAAAAACAACGCCCATGAGGAAGACCCCTGGTATTATGAAGATGAGGTGGTATACCCCTTCCGGACGCCGGAGTATACCTTTTATGACAAGTGTCTGATGCGTCCGGAATATCTGTCAAAGGAAGATTAGTTTATCGTGTAAATGTCAAAGGTTACCCGGTTGTTTTTATGCGGGGTAACAAGCATTAGATTTGTACCTTCCATCGTTCCGTCAGTATCCAGCTGGCAATAGGAAGGTACATCCTTTGGATACCCTGAAATATTGACCATTCCGGAAGAGACCGTTTTTGTTTCATCCCACGACACATCTCCGTTATTGTCACAGGTGCATCGGAAGGAGGTTACTTTGTGGAAATGCCGTTGGATATAGGTGGCGGCATCGGTTACAGACATTCCGGCCAGTGTATTCTGCAGTTTATCGACAGAGGAGGAACGCGACGTATCCTCGGATGTTACAGCATCCTTTTCCAGGGTGCTGTTTTTCTTTGCCTTTATTTTTTCGAGGTAAGCGGTTACGGCTGCCTCATCTCCCTTTGAGGCGTCGAGGGGCAGAGAAAACAATGCATTGGTGCCGGCATATCCTTTGGCTTTGTGGTATGTTCCGGATCGGTCCATGACAAAGGCTTTTCCCTCTTCCCCGAATTGGTCGGTAACGCCCAGTTGGACGCCCCGTCCTGCAAAAATCTCCAGATCGTCGCATTCTAAAAGTTCATAGAGGATACCGTCTTTGGTGAAATGATGCAGTGTGGCATCCAGATCGGCAAGGGTCACATCCTGCCAGTTCAGGCCGCAGATGAGTGGAGATATGGTCTTTGCCTCATCCTTCATTGGCTTTTGATCGGTACGGGAAATTGCAAGGGCCGCATAGGAGCGGTCACCCCGCAAGGAAGATCCCTTCTCATTTGAAATGCACTGCTTTAAATCCTGACCGTTTACAATTCCAAGTAATGTAACAATATAGTTCCCTGTCGTCTCATGTTTGTTGACCCGGATGGCTGTTTTGGAATCGAATGCCTTCGCCAGGGCATCCTTTTCTCCTGCTTCCCGGGCGATCTGCGATGGCTGCAGATAATGATTTACCGCGTAAACCGTTGTACCGCCGGCTAAAATGACACATCCCAATGCTGCTGCTGTTGCCAGTCGTTTTCTGATCATTGTACTCTGGTTCATATCAGACCTCCTACGGATGATGCGACGATTCAGATCATCGGACGGCTGGTGGGAGGGCGTTAATGATTCATATAATATTTGATCTAATTTACTCATCGATCCATTCCTCCAATTCTTCGGCTAGAATCTTCCTTGCGTTGGACAGTCGGCTTTTGACTGTTCCCTCCGGTATATGAAGTGCTACAGAAATCTGCTTAATGTTAAGTTCCTCCATATAATGCAGGAGGACAACGATACGAAGCTTTTCCGGAAGAGCGCTTACTGCCTGTTGAACGCTTTGACAGCATTCTGTCTTAAGGACGGTTGCCTGGGTATCATCCGGGGCTGTCATTTCCATTGTCTCCTCGTAGGATGACACCGGGGCTATGAGGGAGCGTCTTGCAAATTTACGCTTCATATTGGTCCAGATGTGTACGGCTACAGAGAGTAGGTAGCCTTTGGCTTCATCTATTGCAGGCAGTGCCCTCCGTCGTCTCGTTGCTACTAAAAATGTTTCCTGATACAGTTCATCTGCCAGATCGCAATTCCCGGTAAGGTGAATGCAGAAGGAGTAGATATCTTTGCCATATTTTGTTATAAGCTGTTCTAAATCTTTATTCGTCATCATGGTTTTATAAATTCAAGTACTGATCAGTGCCCTTTCACTTATAATAATGTCGCAAGAGAAGAGACGGTTCATTTGTATTTCCTTCTAAATGTAACGGATGTAATAATTGTAGCATGTCTGTTGAATCTTATGGGGGCAGGCGAATGAGAGATTTTTCCTTTTCAGGAAGTTGCAGCCGAATCATAACGGATCGACGGGGAAGAGAATATAATAAAGGAAGACAAAAACGTGTGGATGGAGTATGATCGGTGTCTGCAGAAGATTGAGGACTGGACAGAAGCTATGGAGGAGGATGCAATTATCATAGGGCATGATGCACATTCTCCCAAGGAACTGGAGCGAAAGCTTCCGGCGGGATTTGAAGGAAATAAGAGTCTGTAGGGAAATAATCGGCTGAGTTGGAAAAGTCAGGAAGAAAAACAGAAAAATGCGGAAAAACCTTGACTCTGCACCTGGTTCTTTCGCTGATCCTTGGAATCGGATATTCCGGTAAGGTGGGATTTGTACCGGTATGTGCTCTTCTGGAGACCTGTAAATATATCAGAAAAAACCTTCCGGTACATTGGCAGAGAGAAGGGTTTGAGCAGGAGATATCCTCTCTTGGAAAGCTCTATCGTCTGTCCGGACGTTTCCTTGCTAAAAAGTTGGCAGCAGGCTTTGATGACAAGGGAGTTATAATGGAGTATCTTCTGGGGATCACCCTGTGGGATCTGACCACGTATAACCGGATCGCAGGGTTATTACAGGATAAGGAAGAGGTGATCCTGCATCTTTTTTGTGATGTGGGAGAGCTGGATATGGCGATATCCATAGGGTCTTTTCGGAGAAGTCTGGACCTGTACTGTTGTCCGGAGTTTATCTCAGATGCTGTTACAATCTCAGACCGAGATCATCGTTCCTCTGACGTAAAGTCCGTGCCAGGTCTTGCAGGAGGAGGCTTGAAGCAGGGAAGGCAGATTTGGATGGAGGAGGTCTACCATCCTCTGGTAAAAGAGGCAGTGAGGAACACAGTGACCCTGCCGGACCTTTCCATTATGATGGGAGCAAATGCCTCCGGTAAATCCACCTTTATGAAGGCGGTGGCCATCAATCTGATTCTGGGACAGACCATCCATACCTGCACAGCCGGATATTTTTCCTGCCCCAGGATGCAGGTTATGACTTCCATGGCAGTAAGAGATGATGTGAAGGCAAAGGAGAGCTACTATGTCCGTGAAGTTCGGTATCTGAAGCGGATGTTATCATCGGATGAGGCTAACAAGAGGTGAGAGCATCTCACCTCTTTTTTTCTTAATATGACATGATATAATAGAAGTATATATGTTGCGTAACCTTGCGTTTACTATAGAGGACGGGAATTGAAGAAGAGAGAGATTATTGTTATCAATATTTTGATCGTAGGCTTGATTCTTTCCATTATTGCGAAATATGCAAACGATAGAGCGGTAGAGTCAAACCAGGCTTCGATTGCGTCTTTTGAGAAAATGACCACTACAACGGAACAGATCGTAGCCAACTACCTTGAGGATGAGCAGCACCTTTGTGATATCTGGGCCAATTATGTCAATGGATCGGCTAAGGCGCATACTCCCATGACAGCGGATGAGGCCATTTCCTATATTAGAAAAGCTAAAATTTCTCCTGAGATATCAGGACATCTGATTTTTATAGATGACGGTTCTATGGAGGGGATTTCAACAACCTCCAGTTCTACGGATCCGTCGAATTATTCTGTGAATTATTCCCACATCGATATATTTGAACATCAGGAAGACCATAGTGGAGGTGGCGTTGTCCATTTGACGCGTGCCTATACGAATCCTATGAATGGTGTGCAGTCCATTGGATTTTGGAATCATATTAAGGTTTTGGACAAGAAGAAGGGCGGGATACGGGAGATGCTTATGCTCCGTGTGGTGCCGGTCAGTCGTCTGGAGCAAAAGCTTGTTTTCCTGAAGGGGGAGTGGGAACATGTCGAAATATCCCTAATTGATTGGAACGGCAACTATATGATCCATGGCAAGTCCCTCAAAAACAGTAATTTCTTTGAATATATAAAGTCCTATAATCCGATGTCGTCGCAGAACTACCGTAAGGCGGTAGAGACGATCCGTGCCGGGATAGGGTCCATGCATATTCACAATTCGAAAAAGGAAGACTGTGTGATAGCCTATACGCCCTTAAGCGGTTTGGTGTCATGGTTTCTGGTAGCCTATATTCCGGCATCGCAATTAACTGTCAATCGGTCAATTGATTGGCTGATTCTAGGCATCGTAACCATTGGGCTTATGGTTCTTCTTCACTTTAACCTGTTGTTGCTTCAGAAATATAACCGGAAGCTGATTGTGACGGCAGAGGCAGCCAATCAGGCGAATGAAGCGAAATCCTATTTTCTGTCAACCATGTCCCATGATATTCGTACGCCGATGAATGCCATCATCGGTATGAACGAAATGATTCTAAGGGACAGCAGGGAAGAAGATGTGTTGATGTATGCGGAAAATATCCGGACGGCCGGTAATACTCTGCTTGGAATCATCAACGACATTCTGGATTTTTCGAAAATCGAAGCCGGGAAAATGGAAGTTATGGAAGTGGACTATCATGTGGTCTCTCTTTTGAATGATATTGTGAATATGGTGCAGAGAAAGGCAGATGAAAAGCATCTTACCTTTCAGCTGGATGTGGATGAGAAGATTCCGAGATTTCTTCATGGAGATGAGATCCGAATCAAACAGGTGATCACCAACCTTCTTTCCAATGCAGTGAAATATACCACAGAGGGCGGTGTTGTTTTTTCCATGCGCAGTAGCAAATGCGAAGAGGAACCGGATTGTGTGATGCTTAAGGTTTGTGTGAAGGATACGGGGATAGGAATCCGGCAGGAAGATCTGGACCGGCTGTTTGTAGCATTTGAGAGAATCGACGAACATAAGAATCGTAATGTGGAAGGAACCGGTCTTGGGATGGCGATCGCTCAGAGCTTTTTGCATATGATGGGCAGTAAGATCGAGGTAAAAAGCGAATATGGAAAAGGCTCAGAGTTTTCCTTTGATCTAAAGCAGAAGGTGACAAGCTGGGAGATGCTCGGTGAATTTGAAGGGGCTTACAAACATTTCCTTTTGGAGAGGGAGCAATACCGGGTGTCCTTTGTGGCACCGGAGGCAAGAATTCTGGTGGTGGATGATAATGAGATGAATCTGAAGGTTTTTGTCAATCTGCTTCGACAGACGAAGATACAGATTGATACGGCTGAATCCGGGGATGCGGCCATTGCACTGTATAAGCGTAATTTTTATGATGTCATCCTGCTCGATCATATGATGCCGGACAAGGATGGAATCGAAACGATAAAAGAAATGAAAGCCTGTACCGATACGCCAAATGACAGATCCCCCATCCTTTGTCTTACGGCCAATGCGGTATCTGGAATGCGGGAAATGTATCTTCGGGCTGGGTTTGATGACTATCTGACGAAGCCGATCGATACGAGAAGGTTAGAGCAGATGCTTCTTACGTATCTTTCTTCGGATTTGATCGAGAAAGCAGAGGAAAAAGGAAAGAATACGCAAGTCCGGAGGGAGCGGCTGCTGGTTGTGGAGGAAGAGATCGAAGGGCTGCGCAAGGTGGCGGGTGTGCTTTCGGAATCGTATGAAGTATCCGCAGTAAAAAATCTGCAGCAGGCAGTGACTTTTTTAAAAACACATGAGGTAGCAGCCATCCTGATGGATGCGAAGATGGAAAGGGGGGAGGAAATAAAAGCAGAAAACGTCCTGCGAGATCATTTCAAAGACATGAAACGGGAGGAGATCTTAGCAAAAGTAAAGGATTTTTTACAACGTTAGATGGCAAAGAAAGGAGGACGCATGAAGAAAAAAGGGAAGGGAATCATTGCTATGGTGCTATTGTCCATGTTGCTATGCAGTCTGATGGGATGCAAAACAGGACAGAGCGAAAAGTCGGAGCAGGATACGGCAAAAGGGTTTTCGCCCAAATACGCATCGGATACGGAGTATAAGGTATCTGTGGCCGGAAGCTATTCTAACTTTGAATCCCTTGAAAGCACCATTGACCGGTTTTATGAATACTATCCCAAGGGTGAGATTACGTATACATACCTGGATGATTACAGAAACACCATCGTGCAGGCGCTGGCAGGACAGGAGGCGCCGGATATCTATATGGTTCAGCCGTGGATGTATGGGGATGAGCAGTTTAAGATATTGTTTGAACACGCAGAGGTTCTCTCCGATCCGAAGCTTGCTCTGTCCTTGGACTGTATCCGATCCGGTTTGCAATGGAAGATAAAGAAGGGAGAAGTGCTCGCATTACCGATCTTTGCCACATCCTATGGGATGCTGGTCAACCGGGATATTTTTAAGAAAAACAACCTTAGTGTGCCAACGACATTTGAAGAATTAAAGGTTGTATGTGAAAAATTAAAAAAGGCCGGCTATGCGTCACCGGTCATGGGAGCTAATACGGACACCACACCGGGAATCGGATATGCCTTTGCCTATCCGATGTTTGCCCAAAACGTAAAAGAACAAAAGGCGCAAGAGGATCTGAATCAGTTGCGGCCATCAGCCGGGGAGGTGATGCGACCGGCCCTTCGTAGACTGCGGGAGTTTGTGGAAAGTGGTGATATCGATGTCGCTAAATGTGCGAAGGAAATGGAGGATGATTACAACGCCGTGATCCTGCGGTTCTTTGAAGGCGATGTTCCTATGATGCTGTGTTCGGGAGACGTTGTTTCCGGAACGAAAAAGCGTGAGGGACAGTCACAGGCCTTTTCTTCCAATCCCTTCCACTATGATTTTTATGTGGCTCCTTCCGGAGATGAGGGGGGATATTATATGGATGCCATTTCCGTGCTGTTTTGTGTCAACAAAGAAAGTGATGACCTTGCCATGACCAATGAATTTATCCGGTTTATGACAAGAGAAGAAGAACTGGGGTTGATGGCAGAGAAGAAGCGACTTATAACACCAACCGGGGATTATTCGCTGGATGAAGTGTATGCGTCCCTTTCTGATTTTCCGGAGGAGAGGAGGATCAATTTCCGAGATGTTTTACTATATGATACGGCGGTAAAACAGTTTCGCGCAGCGGCATACGCGGTAGTCAATAAGGAAATGACGGTGGATGAGGCGGTACGGGGCTATGGAAGGCTCCCGGCAGATTAGGCAAGTCAAAGACTTTGAAGGATCTGCAGGATCAAAGCATTGGCATCTTCATAATCGATATTGGAGACAAGGCGCTGTAATTCTTTGATTTTTTCGGTAAGAGAAGGCTCCAGGGAAAAAGAAGAAAGTTCCCGGGTGGCGTTTTCTGCAGCGATGAGATCAAAGTCTGCGATCGCATCGCTAAGATTATGCAGGATAGCAGAAAAGGACTTTCGGTCAAAGTGTTTGCCTGTGTCGCTGTGGTCGGAGGCGAAGGGCATAAGGTAAGGCTTTAAGGAGCGAAATGCATCCAATATTTCCGGCGTTCGTTCTTTGATCTGTACGATCCGGTTAGCTTTGCCAAGCATTTCAAGGGAATAAAACTGCTCCCCAAGTTCCACGGCGCCAATCATGCGGCAGGTGGTTTTAAGGGAATGCACGTAAACTGTATAATTTGGAATGTCCTCCTGAAGAAGGGAGGATTCCACCAATGCAATCTTCTCATCCATAAGATGATATAAATCACGAAGGAGCTCATAGAATACCTCCTCTGAGCCGGTGTGTTGGATTGCCTGTTCTATATCGATACCGGGTATATTTCTATCCATAGCATAGTCCTCCATGCCCCTTAGTATAGCATGATTTACCTTGGTTTGGGGAAGAAGGAACAGATTGGAATTGCTGTGGCAAGTGGCTTGCGATAATATGGGAGGTAGAAGATTGTTTGCAGGAGGTGAGAAGTATGCCGCAGATTGTGGTGGTTGATGATGATCCGATCATATTAAAGAGGGCATGGAATACCCTTACAAATGCCGGATACAAGGTCATCCTGATGAAATCAGGAGATGCACTTTTGGAATATTCGAAGACCAGCCCGGCACCGGATCTGATCCTGATGGATATCAGTATGCCCGAGATGGATGGATTTGAGACGGTAGGAGAACTGAAAAAGAAGGAAGATGGCTGGCGGCATACACCTGTATTTTTTCTGACAGGCAGTGAGGATGAAGAGAGCGAGACAAAGGGGCTTTCCCTTGGGGCAATGGACTTTATCCGTAAGCCTTTTGTGGCAGATGTTTTGGTGCTTCGCGTTCAGCATGCAGTGGAACTTATACGGCTCCAGAGAGATCTTGAAACCATGGTCGATGAGAAGACCAAAGAGAACGAGAACCTGTTTTTGCATGTGGTGGAATGTCTTGCAGATGCCATCGATGCGAAGGATAATTATACCAAGGGTCATTCCGGAAGAGTGGCAGCCTACGCAAAGGAGATTGCAAGAAGATACGGCTATGATGAAAAGCATCAGGAGAAGATTTTTATGATGGGACTTCTTCATGACGTTGGTAAAATCGGAGTTCCGGATGAAGTGATCAATAAGCCGGGAAGGCTGACAGAGGAAGAGTTTGCCCTGATGAAAAAGCATCCGGGAATCGGCGGGAAGATCCTTGGGAATATTAAGGAAATGCCGGAGCTAGCAGCAGGGGCGAAATGGCATCATGAAAGGTATGACGGGAAGGGATATCCCCAAGGGTTATCAGGAGATGATATTCCGGAAGAAGCAAGGATCATTGCAGTTGCGGATGCCTATGATGCTATGACCAGTAATCGAAGTTATCGGGGCGCGCTTCCTTTGGATGTTGTCCGGGGTGAGATTGAAAAAGGCAAAGGGACGCAGTTCGATCCGAAGTTTGCAGATATCATGCTGGAAATGCTAAAGGAACAGCAGGAAGCAGTAGGGAATAAGAAGAAATAAGAAGGAAGGAGAGTTCTATGAAGAAAACCGTATTATGTAGATGGGTTGCCAGAACCCTTAGTGGTGTGCTGCTGTGTGGTACGATCTTTTCCGGTGTCATGGTGGAGAAGGCCCGGGCGGCTGTCTATGGCTGGAAGCTTGTGCAGGGACCTGTGACAAGCCCCGGTTTGGAAGAATACTATGGCACGCTCCATAAGCTGGGGTACGAACTTGATGCAAAGGCAAGGGTGATAACCCATAACAGGACAACCAGTTATGATACCCAAAGCGACGGACATGTGGAAGGAAGGTTTCAGACGAGTTATACCTTGCTTCCGGAGATTATTCGCGGTGGAGAAAAGGTCTATGTGGCAATTTCATCCTCTGTGGACAATAACATGAAAAACTTTATACATGGGAATTCTGCGAATGTGTGGTTGAATGATACGAACCGTTTCTACAGGAAAAGCGACGATTCCAGCAGTGGTTCCAATCTCTCGATTTCCACAGGTCCGGGGCACGTACTGCAGGCAAGTGAGACCGTTTATTATGAGATCCCGGCAGGAAGAGAAGCAGGGGATAAGATGACAATCAAGGCCATCACCTCTCAGGGGCAGATGAGTATGGGAGAGTATGTCGGAGGCATGACAACCTGCTGGACCTACCAGTGGGGCAATGTGTCACCGGGCAAGGGAAGCATTACGAAGCTTTCGAATGTTAAGGGGGCCAAGGTTAAGGTCGTTGTGAAGAAACAGAGCGGATTTACGAAATATCAGATCCGCTACAAAGTTTTAGGTTCTAAAAAATGGACCACCGTCAGGGCGGCAAAGACCAACACCTTCTTGATCAAAGTGACAAAAGGAAAGAAGGTCACTGTGCAGGCGAGAGGTTATAATGCATATGGCCCCGGAGACTGGAGCAGTGCAAAATCGCTAAACAGATAGAAAATAGTAAATCTTAGTGTAACAAATCTTCTTTTGCAGAAGCGATTGTTTTTAACTCAGTCGGGGTACAAGCTCCGACTGAGTTAAACGCTCCGCGAGGATGCGCACGGATTCGGACAGGAATTTGTCTGCTGAAGCAGACCCGAATCCGGCGCGCAAGACTCGCGAGCGAGTCTTGACTACAACATCGGAATAGAAGATGGTACCATCGTGTGTGAAGGTGGCAGTTCCGTCATAGCGGGCGGCAGTTGCCGCAACGGACAGCAGACCGATACCGCTTCCCCCTTTATGGGTGGAGAGGTATCGGTTTTCTATTTGGCGAAGAGGTCCGCAGTAGCTGTTGGCAATGGCAATATAGATCTCCTGTGGATTCTCCCAGGATACAATCAACCGGATGAAACGCTTATCCTTCGGAGATATATGGTGGTAGAGGGCTTCTTTTACGAAGTGTTATAATGCCAAAGAGGTTATATTGGAACGACGAAAGAGAGTGCAGGTTACAATGGAGAAGAATGAAATATTTCATGTGCATACCTTCCGCTGCGGACATGCGGCAGAGGTAGAGGATGAGGCCTATGTAAAAAAGGCAATCGAACTGGGAGCTGATAAGATCACATTTACCGATCATGCCCCCTTTCCGGGAGATTTCTTTGCCTGGCGGATGAAGTGTGAGCAGTTGGATGGGTATCTTACATCCATACGGGGATTGCAGGAGAAGTATGCAGGACGCATAGAGGTAAGATGCGGCCTGGAAATAGAATATCTGCCAACCTTTAAGAACTATTATGAAGAACTGAGAGCATCGGAAGCGTTTGATGTATTACTGTTGGGGCAACATATATTTGAATATAAACCGGGGCTTTGGAATTATGAGGTAGAGTTGTCGGATGAGGTAAATGCCATGGGACTGTTTGAGGCTCAGATCAAAGGACTGGAAACAGGATATTTTGATGTTCTGGCACATCCGGATCGTTGTCTGCAGAAGATGGGAGAGTGGACAAGGGAAATGAATCTGGATTCCAAAGAACTGATTCGTGTGGCAAGGGAGCAAAGAATCCCACTGGAGAAGAATCTGGCTTCTATGGAATCCGATGGTATGTACCGGAAGCCCTTTTGGGCAAATGTCGGAGAGGGAGATGCGGTCATCATAGGTTATGATGCACACGCGCCGGAGGAGATGGAGCGAAGACATAGGAAAAAGATGGAAATTGAGGCAAAATAAGGAAAATCTTTTGTTTTATGCTCTTTTGGGCAGCTGGTGAAAAAGTAAAGCGTTAAGAAAAATGCCTTTTATGCCGATATATAGTTTATAAAGGCGATGGATCACACGTTCTGCAGGGAGGCAACTATGAGTCTTAAGTTTGATGTAACAAATAACGCATATCTGCGTTCTTTATATCGTGGGAATGCGGAGTTGTCCAAGAAGAGTGAAAGGAAGGACGCCAGCAAGCAGGCCCTTGTTCACGCGGACACCAATGCATTGATCAAGGGCGCGAAGGTGCTTACTTCACAGTCCTACAGCGATGATGAGAAGCTGGATACCAAGGCCGCCAAGGCGAAGTTTTACCTTCAGATGAAGTCCTTTGCAGATTCTTATAATTATACCGTCAGCTCTACGGAGGAGCTTGGTACCTATGATGCTAAGCGTGCATCCAAGGATATGAAGGCCCTTCGCAAGAAATACAAGGATGAACTGGAGGATTTGGGTATTACCTTTGATGAGAAGGGATATATGAAGATGTCCAATTCTTCCTTTGACAACATCAGCAGAGAGAATTACGAGGAAATGTTTGGTAAGGATTCCGAGTTTATGAAGGATCTTACCAAGATTTCCAGAAAGCTCAATCGTCACATTGATTATCAGGCATAAGATCTGTGTGAAGCTTGCAGCTTTTCTTCCTCATATAAGCACATCCTTTTGGGTGTGCTTTTTTATTTTATGCCCTATTGACGAAAAATGTTTCATATCTTATAGTGAAAGTATCTGACAGTTTACAGTGTAAAAGCGGTGTAGGGGGGAATATGATCGATTCAAAAGTGTTATATTCAGGAGAGGTGGATGATTTTGAGCAGACAGCAGTAGAGCTGTTTGAGCAGGCACAGGGTTTTTCTTTTCGAAGGAATACGGTGGGAATCATCTATATAGAGGATAATACAGAGTGCGAAGAACTCTATGAGGCTTTGTCCAGCCAATGGAAGTTCCCAATGATCGGTTGCACGACCATTGGTCTTCTGATGAAGGAAGCAGGATTTGTAAAGGGTGGTGTTTCCATGATGCTTCTGACTTCAGATGACTGTAATTTTTCTGTGGGTATGACACAGGATCTTTCGGTTGACCGTCTGGAGGATGAGATTCGAAGGACCTTTGATGAAGCAGAAAAGGGACTGGAGGGAGAAGAAGTCAAACTGGTGATTGCATTGGCGGCTATGATGTCGAAGATGTCAGGAGATGATATCCTATCTGCCATCGACGATTTGGGGATGGATGTTCCTGTCTACGGAGGACTTGCCTCCGATATGTTTACGTTTCAGTCCTATCAGGTTTT
This sequence comes from uncultured Lachnospiraceae bacterium, assembly GCA_946182825.1. Taxonomy (GTDB): domain Bacteria; phylum Bacillota; class Clostridia; order Lachnospirales; family Lachnospiraceae; genus Weimeria. The sequence continues at coordinate 63,172 of CAMGZH010000009.1, read as the reverse complement.
CTGTAATGGCCGGGTATCCAACAAGGAACAGGTATTTCTTCTTATATCAGGGAATGTCGATCCGAAGATCCTTTATGTGCAGTCCCTTTCCGGTAAAGCCAATTTCTCATACGAAGTTACAAGATCCGAAGGAAATCAGGTGTTTCAAGTAGGCAACACCTCCTTTGTGGATGCACTGGAGAGGGCGGGGATGAAGTGCGAGAAGGATCTTGTGGTTCCGGAATATATTCAGACCCCGTTTATTACCTCCGTTAAGAAGCCGGATGGACAGACCGTTGAGGCCCTTAGGAATCTTACCAGACTCGATCATACCAATGGCAGCGGCTATTTCCTTGGTGGCGTGATGGAAGGTTCCTCTATAGAGATCGGCATCCTGAATACAGAGGATGTAAAAAGTTCCGTGGGAGAAGCCTTTGATGAGATCTGCAATTGGCTGAAGGAACAGAAGGAGTATAAGACAGTCTTTTGCTTCTCCTGTGCCGCCAGATTTATCGCCCTCGGGAATAACATATCGGCAGAAGCGGACTGTTATAAGGGACGTATTCCGGAAGATGTATCACTTCTTGGAATGTATTCTTTCGGTGAATTTGCTCCGGTGGGAGAAGAGAAGCAGTACAATGTTTTTCATAACTCTACTTTTACCATCATGTGCATCTAGTGGGGAAGGCGTATGGAGAAAGAGGATCAGTTAAAAGAATTGACCAGACAGGTGAGGCGGCTTACCCGTGAAAATGGCCGGATGCAGGCAGAACTTACCATGCTCAAGGGACTGAATGAGCAGGTTACGTCCACACAGAAGTATATCCAGAAGGAGAACAGGAGACAGATCTGTTATAATAACCAGCTTTTGAAGACTTTCCCCTATGTGCTTATTATGGTGGATGAGCAGTTGAATACGGTAATGGCTTCGGAGGCCTTCTTTCGCTTGTCCGGCATGAACCATGATCAGGTGAAGGAAGGGCTGACGCTGCAGCAGGCTCTGTCATGTTTACTTATGAACGAACAGATCGGCCCCTTTGTGGATAAGTGCAAGGATGCACTGAATAAGTCGCTTTCTCTTTCTTCCCACGAGGAGGAGGGCGACGGAGAAGGCAATATGCTTACGTCAACGATTCTGGGAGAAGAGAAGATTCTGCAATATGATATCAGCTATTATCAGGAGCCCAATGATAATGTGCGGGGACTTAGTATTATCTTTTCGGATATGACGGAGATTATGGAGGCAAAGGAAAGGGCGGTTAATGCCGATAAGGCAAAGAGTAATTTCCTTGCGAATATGTCCCATGAGATCCGAACCCCTATGAATGCCATAACTGGAATGGCGGAATTTATTTTGCGGGACAGCCTTGATGAAGAGGCGAAAGGACATGCTGCCATGATTCGATCCGCAGCGAATTCCCTGATTGCCATTATCAATGATATTCTCGACTTCTCCAAGATAGAGTCCGGCAAGATGGAGATTATAGAAGATCGTTACAGCCTGTCTTCTTTGATTTGTGATGTGGCGACCATGATTCGTATCCGTTTGGGAGAGAAGGATGTGAAGCTTGTGGTATCCATAGATCCGGACATCCCTGATGCCTTATATGGGGATGAGGTGCGGATCAAGCAGGTTCTGATCAATATTTTAAATAATGCGGTCAAGTTCACAGAGCATGGGCAGATCCGACTTACCGTGGGGTATAAGAAAATAGAAGAAGATACCTGCTGTCTGCAGTTTGCGGTGGCAGATACGGGAATGGGAATTAAAAAGGAGGAGCTGGCGAAGATCTTCGACAGTTTTACCCAGGTGGATACCAAAAAGAACCGTTCCAAGGAAGGAACCGGTCTTGGACTTGCCATTTCCCGTAAACTGGTGACAATGATGGGAGGCGATCTTTCGGTTCAAAGTGAATACGGAAAAGGAACGGAGTTTTCCTTTGACATGGTCAGCAGGGTTATTGACTGGGCCGGAGTCGGAGATCTGTCGGAAGCGACGAAAAATACAAAGGCCGATGTGTTTGTCAATGCCTTTACCGCTCCCGGTGCCAGAATTCTGGTGGTGGATGATAACGAGATGAACCTGAAGGTTGCCAGTGGAATTCTTAAACCATACGGAATCCATCCGGTATGTACAGAAAGCGGAAAAAGCGCTTTAAAGCTACTGGAGCATCATACCTATGACCTGATTTTCATGGATCATATGATGCCGCAAATGGATGGTGTGGAGACCATGGAGCGGATCCGTAGTATGGAGGGCGGAGCAGATCAGAAGATCATTGTGCTTACAGCCAACGCACTTCGGGGAATCGAGACAAGCTATGTGGAGGCTGGATTTGATGGCTATCTTGCCAAGCCCATACGGCAGGAGGAAATGGCAGAGGTCCTGTATAAGATGTTGCCGAAGGAGTTGATTCGGGAAGGTGAGCCGACGGAGGATGAAGTCGACGAGAGATCCTATCTGACGGAGGAAGAAGTGGAGGCCCAGGGAAGGATCGAAGCATTGAAACGTCACGGGATCAATGTGGAGTGCGGACTGCAATATGCCATGGACAATGAGGATTTCTATCTGGAGATCGTGGATGATTTCGCTTCGTCCTGGAAGGATAAGAAGGAGATGATCGCCGGTTATTATGATGAGGAAGACTGGAACGATTATCGAATTGCAGTACACGCTATGAAGAGTACTGCCAAGACCATAGGGGCCGATGACCTTTCGGATCTGGCAAAGGAGTTGGAGTCTGCAGCCCGGAACCAGGATATGGATTTTATCAGAGGACACCATAAGAATTTTATTGCACTTGGCAGTCAGACGGTAAGGCTTTTATCTCAGCCGGGGAATCTTTGACCAAGATAAAAGCTTCGTGGGGGTAAAGGATCAAAAGGATCATCTTAAGCGCATTCCTATACGGGAATGCGCTTTTTTATGCTATAATGGTTGGCAATTGTGCATAGATAGAAAGAGGTAGAACATGAAAACGATACAGAAGTTTATCTCCTACTACAAGCCCTACAAAGGAGTCTTTTTCCTGGACCTTTTGTGTGCGGCCTTTGTAAGCCTGGTGGACCTTGCTTATCCCCAGATCCTTCGGACTTTGACGAAGACACTTTTTCTGGAAAGTAAAAGTGTGATCCTGCAGAAGCTTCCGCTGATTGGGATCATATTGTTTTTGGCCTATGTATTGCAGGCCCTTTGCAACTATTATGTTGCCTGTCAGGGACATATTATGGGAGCGAGAATGGAACGGGATATGAGACAGCAGCTTTTCGAGCACTATGAGAAGCTGTCCTTTTCCTACTATGACAGCAATAACACCGGTACCATGATGAGTAAGCTGGTCTCCGATCTTTTTGATATATCCGAGATGGCCCACCATGGACCGGAGAATCTGTTTATTTCCCTGGTGAAGATCATCGGTTCCTTTATTTTTTTGTTTCTGATCCAGTGGAAGCTGGCCCTGGTGCTTTTGGCGACAGTGGTGGTTATGGGATTTGTATCCTTTAAACAGAATCGTTCCATGCATGCCACTTTTCTGGATAATCGAAGGAAGATCGGTCATGTGAATGCCACCCTCCAGGATTCTCTGGCGGGGATTAGGATCGTTCAGGCTTTTGCCAATGAGGAGATCGAGCGCAGGAAGTTTAAGAGAGGAAATGAGGCCTTCCTTGTATCCAAGAAGGATAACTACCGGGCTATGGGACTTTTTCAGGGAAGCAATACCTTCTTCCAGGGAATGATGTATGTGCTGACTCTGGTGGTGGGAGCTGTTTTGATCGCCAGAGGTGAGATGACACCGGAGGATATGGCCATGATCGCTTTGTATATCGGAGTCTTCATCAGCCCCATCAAGATTCTTGTGGAGCTGACAGAGATGCTGCAGAAGGGAATGAGCGGATTTGAGCGTTTCCTTGAGGTGGTGGAAACGACACCGGATATTAAGGATAAGAAGCAGGCGGTAGAGATGAAGGATCCGAAGGGAGAGATCCGTTTTCAGGATGTAAGTTTCTACTATGATGAAGAGGAGAAGGTCCTGCACCATGTGAATCTGACGGTGCCTTCCGGAAGTTCCCTGGCCCTGGTGGGACCAAGTGGTGGAGGCAAGACCACCATTACCTCTCTCATCCCCAGGTTTTATGATGTGACAGAAGGCGCCATTACCATTGGGGGGCAGGATATCCGGGATATCAGGCTGAAAAGCCTTCGCAAGAATATCGGAATCGTGCAGCAGGAGGTATATCTTTTTGATGGAAGTATCCGGGATAATATTGCCTATGGCAAGCCGGATGCAACAGAGGAAGAGATTCGGTTGGCAGCGAAAAGAGCAAACCTCGCCGATTTTATTGAGGGTCTTCCCGATGGATATGATACCTTTGTGGGAGAGAGGGGAACCCGCCTGTCAGGAGGGCAGAAACAGAGAATATCCATAGCGAGAATCTTCTTGAAGAATCCGCCGATTTTGATTTTGGATGAGGCGACTTCGGCGCTGGATAATGAAAGCGAACAGTATATTCAGGAAAGTCTTGAGAAGTTAAGTGAAGGCAGAACCACCATCACCATTGCCCACAGACTGTCTACGATTCGGGGTGCAGACCGGATCCTTGTGATCGAGGAGGGACGCATTACAGAACAGGGAAGTCATGAGGAGCTGGTGGACCAGGAAGGTACCTACGCCCGCTATTATGAAATGAGTCAAAGATAAGAAAAGGAGGTGCCCTTTCAGGCATCTCCTTTTTGAAATCAGATGAAGATTAAAATTCTGCGGCCCGCTCTAAGGCATCGTCAATATGACGGCAGAAGTTTTCCTCTCCCAGCTTTTCGGCAAAGCCGGCCTTTACCATGGTCCGCATCGGCTGTTCATTCACATGGGAGAACACAAGGCCGATGTTTTTCTTCTGGCAACGTTTGTAGAGATCTTCCAGGCTGTGCATAGCGGATGCATCCAGTGCAGGAACGGCACGCATACGGATGATGAAGACTCTGGTGTTCTCCTCCGCCTTCACCTGGGTGATAAGGTCTGTCATTCCAAAGAACATGGGGCCGGAGATCTCATAGACACGAACATGGTCCGGGACCCTCTTAAGCTCGATGTCGTCATCGTCCTTGCCGTCGTCGTAGTTGACCCAACCCTCGATGCTAGCCTCATCTGCAAGACGCTTCATAAGAAGAATACATGCTAAAACGATACCGGCGGCAATGGCTACCACCAGATCAAAGACAACGGTTAATACAAAGGTGGTCACAAGAACGAAGATATCGGACTTGGGTGCAGTCTTTACAATATGGAAAAAGGTTCGGTGTCCGCACATATTGTAGCCGACCTGGAAAAGGATGGCTGCAATGGTGGGCATTGGAATCAGTGCTGCATAAGGCATTAAGACCACCAGGATCAGAACCAGTGTAATGGAGTGAACAATACCGGCGATGGGGGTACGCCCGCCGTTTTTGATATTGGCAGCAGTACGTGCGATCGCACCGGTTGCAGGAATGCCGCCGAAGAAGGCAGAACCGATATTACCGATACCCTGGGCTACCAGCTCCATATTGGAACGGTGGTTGGCATTGATCATACTGTCAGCCACAACACAGGACAGCAGAGATTCAATGGCTGCAAGGACTGCAATGGTGACACCGTTTGTGGCAGCGCCCTGAAGGGAAGTTAGGGTGATGGCCTGTGGAAGGTGGAAGGTTGGCAGGTGGTTACTGATGGTGTAGAGATCTCCGATGGTATTGACCGGAAGGTTTGCACCCCGTACCATTCCGATGCCGACAAAAACGGCGATGAGGGAAGCGGGGATCTTATCTCCGATCTTTGGGATCAGGGGCCAGATCAGTAAGACGGCAAAGCACACAAGGCCCACCAAAAGAGCGTTGGGATTGAAGGTATGGATATTACCGGCTATAGCCTTGACCTTGTCCATGGTCTCGATGGTCACGGTTCCTTTGGGGTAGGAAAGTCCAAGGAAATCCTTGATCTGACCGATGACAATGGTAACAGCGATACCGGCGGTAAAACCGGTGGTGATGGTATAGGGAATAAACTTGATGAGACGGCCAAGCTTTAAGATTCCCATCAGGATCAAAAGAATACCGGCGATAATCGTGGCAAGCATCAGACCGTCCATGCCGTCCTTTGCTACGATGCCGGCAACGATGGTGGCAAATGCAGCGGTAGGACCGGCGATCTGGACACGGCTTCCCCCGAAGAAGGAAATTAAAAAACCGGCGATGATCGCAGTATAGAGACCCTCCTCAGGTCCCACACCGGAGGCCAGGGCCAGGGCGATGGATAGGGGAAGTGCTATGATTGCAACGATGATTCCCGAAATAAAATCCTTGAAAAACTGTTCTTTTGAATAGCCCTTTAATACGGTAAAAAGGGCAGGTACCAATTTACTGTTACTCACGTCAAACTCCTTTTCTCTCTTTTTTACGCAATGAATCGATTTTACTATGATAATGGGTGAGATTCAATATGAAATAAATAATTGGAGAAAAAAAGACTTTCTTTTATAATGGGAATAGGATAGAATAGTTCGGCAGTTTCTGTAAGAAGCGAAAGGAAGTAATACAATATGAAAATTTATCTTGCATCGCCTTTTTTCAATGAAAAAGAGTTTGAAGTTTTATCAAGAGCGGAAGAGATCTTAAAGGGTCGTGGATTCTCTGTCTTTTCACCGAGAGAGCATGAGGTCCGGGATGGTAACGTGGGTAAGCCGGACTGGAGTAAGGAGACCTTTTTAAATGACAAGGCGGGCATCGACTGGGCTGAGATCGTGGTCATGCTCTACTGGGGCAATTACAGTGATTCCGGAACAGCCTGGGAGTGTGGTTATGCTTATGGCACCCACAAGCCGGTGGTGGTTGTTCAGTTAGGTGAATCCTCTAATCTCATGATTCATGAGGGAAGCCATACGAATCTGATGGATGTGGAAGAGCTTGCCACCTATGATTTTGAGATGATGCCAAGAGAAGGATATACAGGAGCGATGTTCTAATCCTGTTGTTTATAGGACTGCAGATTCCCCGGAGAGGGGCTGCAGTCTTTTTTGTGTTTATTTTTTGATGTTATATTCAGAAAAGTGCGAAAAAAAGGAACTTTACATAGAAAAGTGTTGGCAATTATAGGTTGGATGGGGTTATAATATTGTTACGATGAGAGGAGGAATCGTTGGGGCAGGTTATAGAATAGGAGAAACTATGGGAAAGACAAAAGTTCAGAAAAAGCAGGACAACGGAAAAGTAAAGAGAAGCATTAGTACCACACTGCTGATGGTAATCCTTCCAATCGTGACCATTGGAATTTTAGCGATTATTATCTTCTTGAACAATCAGGCATCAGCTTCTCTTATGTCATTATCACAAACGGCTCTTAAGGCGGAAGCGGAGAAAGAGGCAAGGAGTATTGGATCTTCCTATCAGATGCTGATATCCAAGTATGAGGAATACGCGGATACCATGCAGAGGATCCCGTTCAAAGATCATGAGGCGATTCTTGAATATATTAAGTCCTCTTTGGATTTCCAGCCGGTGGAGAACACAGGTCTGTACATGGGATTTGATGATGGTTCCTATATTTCTGCCGATGGAACGGTACAGGCGGATGACTGGGATCCAAGAGAAAGGGACTGGTATAAGACAGGTCTCAATAATGATACCTTCCAGATGACGGATGTTTATACAGACTCAGCTACCAATAAGCTTTGCGTTACCTGCACCCGGAGGGTGGACTTGAAGAATGGCGGAACGTCTGTTATGGCAGTGGATATTTTCCTTACAGATCTTGAGAAGACTATGAAGAAGATCGCGCCGATGGGAACCGGACGTGCTGCTATTTTTTCCGACACGCAGGTCATCTACTACTACCTGACAGAGCGTAACGGTAAGACCATCGAAGAGGTGGGAACCGAGTACACGAAGAATTTAAGTGAATACACCAAGAGTAAGAGTACCGATATTGTAGAACTTACCACAGACAAGGGTGTCAAGAATTATGTTGCCAAGTATGCGGTTCCGGGTACGAGCTGGACTCTGCTGGCTGTTGTGGCTGAGGAGGATGTCCTTCGTGAAGCAACGACCTTCCGTAATCTTGCCATTATGTTCATGGTCATCATTCTGGTAGCGATCTCACTGATCGTATTCATTGCCATCCGAAGAATCATTGCCAAGCCGGTTGGAAAGCTCTCCGAGAGTATTATCCGTGTTTCTGACGGAGACTTTACCACTGAGATGCCGGCGAGCAAGGGAGACGAGATCGGTCTGATCAGCAGCGAGATGCAGAGCTATGTACGTCGGATGAAGGATACCATTGCTGACATCCAGAACCGGGCAACCCAGTTGCGCTCCGATTCGGATTCTTCAAGAGAAGCATCGAACTTTATGACCGGTGAGGCTAATGAGCAGTCTGTATCCATGGCACAGATCCAGGAGGCTATGGACGGTATTTCAAGAGCGGTAACCGAGCTGGCCGAGAATGCCACGGATCTGGCACAGTCTGTATCCGAGCTTACGCTGAACGGTAATAATACCAACGATGTTATGCTGGATCTGGTGAAGCAGGCGGATGTGGGCAAGAATGATATGAACAGCGTAGAGTCCAACATGGATAAGATCACAGCATCCATGGGCGAGATGAACCAGGTGGTAAGCGTTGTAGGTGAGTCTGCCGAGAAGATCACAGATATTGTTGGCATGATCGATTCCATTGCAGAACAGACCAACCTCCTTTCTCTGAATGCTTCCATTGAGGCGGCGAGAGCAGGAGAAGCAGGCAGAGGCTTTGCGGTTGTAGCTGATGAGATCGGTAAGCTGGCAGTCAACAGCCAGGAGGCTGCTCGGGAGATCGCAGGAATCATTGCAGAGATCACCCAGCAGATCCGCAATCTTTCCGACCAGTCCAAGAATAATATGGGCGCCATCGAAGAGAGCAGTGAGGCAGTGAAGAAGGCAGGAGAAAGCTTCTCTACCATTGTGGGTGAGCTGAACAATGCAGCAGGCACGATGCAGACCATGATCGGTATGATGAACAATGTTAACGATATTGCATCTTCTGTTGCTGCGATTTCCGAGGAGCAGAGTGCAAGTACCGAGGAAGTTATGGCAACGGTAGAGACGCTGACGAAGAGCGCACAGGATATTGCGGATACCAGCCACAATGTTGAGAACGCAGCAAATTCTGTTTCAGATTCTGCCGGTTCCATCAACGATGCATTGAGCAAATTTAAGATTCAGTAGAATTTCAGTAAGATAAGAGAAGAAGGAAGACTCTTCGCCGGACGGCTTTGGCCGTCCGGTTTTTTTTATCTTATTCAGAAATGCTATTGACAAGGGAAGGAGATTGTATTATTGTTTTACTGTATTAAGTGACTAATACAACACAACAACAATACAATGTTTGGAAAGGAGGAGCTATGCCCTGGAATTTGAGTTCAGACCGACCGATCTTTCAACAGATCATTGAGCATATGGAATTGGAAATCGTACAGGGCGTGTACGAGCCCGGACAGAGGCTTCCTTCGGTCAGAGAGCTGGCGGCGCAGGCCGCAGTGAATCCCAACACCATGCAGAGAGCGCTTTCTGAGATGGAACGAATGGGATTGATGCATTCCGAGAGAACATCTGGACGGTACATAACGGAGGATGAGAGTATGATAAAAGCTTTGAAAAAGGAACTGGCAGGAGGAGAGATCAGCCGTTTTTTAGAGCAGATGAGAAGGCTGGGATATTCAGGAGAGGAATTATTGACCGTTCTGAAGGAAGAGATGCGTAAGGGGGAAGGAAAATGATGGAACAGCAGAATGCACAGATGCCACTGGCAGACTTACGGAATGTCAGTCTTAACTATGATGGAAGATTTCTGGCTCTGTCAGATCTTACACTGACACTGGAACCCGGCCGGATCTACGGTCTGCTTGGACCCAACGGTTCCGGTAAGACCACATTGATTAAGATCCTGGCGGGACTTTTAACACAGACAGCAGGAACGGTGACCATTGGAGGCTGTCCGGTGGGACCGGAGACCAAGGCCCATGTGTCCTATCTTCCGGATCGTCCCTTCCTTGAGTCGGGAATGACAGTGGAGGAGGCAATGGCTTTGTATGCCGATTTCTATCAGGATTTCGATATGCAGCGTGCAGAGGACATGCTGGAGCGATTAAAGCTTGGGAAGAGATCCAGATTGAATAAGCTGTCCAAGGGAACGCTGGAGAAGGTTCAGCTGATCCTTGTGATGAGCCGCAAGGCAGATCTCTACCTTCTGGATGAGCCCATTGCAGGGGTGGACCCGGCAGCAAGAGATTATATTTTAGAGACCATCATCAGTAACTATGATCCTAAGGCAACGATCCTGATCTCCACACATCTGATCTCGGATGTGGAGAAGATCCTGGATGATGTGATCATGCTCCAGTATGGCCGCCTTTTACATAAGGCATCGGTAGAGGATATGCGTGCAGAGCGGGGAGAGTCCATTGACGCGATCTTCAGAAAGGAGTTCAAATGTTAAGTAAAATTTTAAAATATGAGATGAAGGCTACAATTAAGCCTATGGCGATCATCAATGCCATGGTCATCTTCTCTACGATCATTGGTTTTTTCTATGTGGCGAATCTGGATGTGGAGGAGATTCTGAGAACGGAGAACAGTACAAGCTTTGCGATTATGCTGATGCTTGGCATTATGTATATCGTAGGACTTGCGATCTCAAGCTTTGTCAGCTATCTGGTGATCCTGATCCGATATGGTAAGACGATGTATGGAAGCAACGGTTACCTTTCCTGGACCCTTCCGGTGAAAAGAGGCACTCTGATCAACGGTAAGCTCATCAACGGTGTGATCTGGAGCATTGTGAACATTGTGATCTGCGTAGGAAGCTTCTGCTGGCTGTTAGCCTTTTACCTGTCCAAGGCAGGTGTGAATCTCCATGACGTTATTCACGGGATCCCTTCTGAGATCACCGGCCATTTCATCCTTCCGATGCTGATGCTGCTTCTGATCGGTGTTATTGCATCCGTCTTCATCGGATATTTCTGTATCACTGTGGGACAGCTTATGAAGGAGCACAAGGTACTTGGAACCATCATTGCCTTTGTGGGTGTATATATTGTTCAGCAGGTGGCAAATACGATCGTTATAGTAGGAGGCGGATTCTTCTCCTACATGAACCAGCCGACGGTTCATGCAACAGCCACCGGCTTTGATATGGAATATCTTGGAATCTATGACACCATGGTGTATGGACAGATCGCTGTGATCCTGGTGATCGCTCTGGTGTCACTGGTAGCTTGTCATCTGATTCCACGTAAGAAAATAAATCTCGATTAAGTTGGCAGGGATGCCCCGGTCGTGGTAGAATTCTATTGGTTGGGCAAAGAACCGGGGCGCCTTTTCAGGTGCCCGGGGTATGGCTTGGCTGATGTAAGATGTTATAAGCTATAAGGGGGCAAACATGGAAGAAAAGAAGACTAGGCGACTGGTTACACGAAGTGACTTTGATGGACTGGCTTGTGCCATGATGTTGAAGGAACTGGATATGATCGATACGATCAAGTTTGTGCATCCGAAGGATGTACAGGACGGTAAGATCGAGTTGACAAAGGATGATATTACAACCAATCTTCCTTATGATCCGCGGGTGGGAATGGCATTTGACCACCATGCGTCAGAGGAGGAGAGACTGAAGGCGACAGAGGTTGGTGGAACCTATATTATCGATCCTGATGCGAAGTCCGCAGCCCGGGTCGTGTATAACTACTTCGGCGGTAAGGAAAAGTTCCCGAGAATTTCTGAGGATCTGATGAATGCTGTGGATAAGGGGGATTCCGCAGACTTTACCATGGAGGATATCCTTCATCCGAAGGATTGGGTGCTTTTGGACTTCTTAATGGATGCCAGAACAGGTCTTGGAAGATTCCATGACTTTCGGATTTCCAACTACGATCTGATGATGGAGCTGATTGATTTCTGCCTGGATCATGATATCAAGGAAGTGCTGGAGCTTCCGGATGTCAAGGAGAGGGTGGATCTGTATTTTGAACAGGAAGAACTGTTTAAGGAGCAGCTGAAGCGCCTTTGCAGAGTCGAGGGCAAGACCGTGATCTTTGATCTCCGCGGCGAGGAAGTGATCCATGCCGGTAACCGTTTTATGATCTATGCACTGTATCCGGAGTGCGAGATGAGTATCTATGTGGCGTGGGGCTTCAAGAAGCAGAACACAGCGGTGATGATCGGTAAGTCTATTGTGAATAAGGCAAGCAACGTGGATATCGGATCCCTTTGCCTGCAGTACGACGGTGGCGGTCATAAGAACGCCGGAACCTGCCAGTTGGATAATGACAAGGTGGATCAGCTCCTCCCTCAGATCGTTGAGCAGTTAAATGTAGATTGAAGATAGATATATGAAGTATAAGAATTGTATGCTTTGCCCGAGAGCCTGCGGTGTGGATCGTACCTCCGGAGCGACAGGCGTTTGTGGACAAAGTGATAAAATAAGGGCAGCAAGGGCTGCCCTTCATTTTTGGGAGGAACCATGTATATCCGGCGCAGACGGCAGTGGCGCCGTTTTTTTTAGTGGATGTAACCTGCGGTGTGTTTTTTGCCAGAACGAAGCCATCGCCAAAGGAACGATGGGGAAGGAGATCACGCCGGAACGGCTGACACAGATCTTCTTTGAACTGAAAGAGCAGGGAGCCAATAACATCAACCTGGTAACGGCGGGACATTTTCTGCCCGGTGTGATCAAGGCTATGGAACGGGCCAGAGAGGAAGGCTTTGACCTTCCCTTTGTGTATAATACCAGCGGGTATGAAGAGGTTGACAGCATTCGGGCTTTGGACGGATTGGTGGACATTTATCTTCCGGATCTTAAGTATGTAAGTCCACAGCTTTCCGCCCGGTATTCCCATGCGAAGGACTACTTTGAAAAAGCTTCACGGGCCCTTGAAGAAATGGTGCGTCAGACAGGGGAGCCGGTTTTTTACGTCAAGAAGAAGCATGAAATGACCATGGCATATTCTCTTTGGGAAAAGGAGGCATCCTGTGGCATTGATTCGGTGGAATACAACCAGATCTGCGACGATCCCGAGGTGGAGATCCTGATGAGCCGGGGAACCATTGTGCGGCACCTGCTTTTGCCGGGGCAGACCGAGGACTCCAAGGCGGTGATCCGTTATCTGTACGAGACCTATGGAGACGAGATCTACATCAGTATCATGAATCAGTTTACCCCTCTTTTCAATGTGGCAGATTATCCGGAACTGAACCGAAAAGTGACTGCAAAAGAGTATGATGAGGTGCTGGATTTCGCCATTTCCCTGGGGGTGGAAAACGCCTTTCTTCAGGAGGGCGATGTGGCACTTGAAAGCTTTATTCCAGACTTTAATTATGAGGGGATCGATTAATGCAAAAGTGCCGAAAATTATTGCGAAAAACCCTTTATCTTTGTGAAACTCCAATGTAAAATAAGAGTATGGGTGATGAGGAATATAGAAAACAGGGGTCCCTGTTAAACAGGGCAATGATATTTATAGTGTCTACTTTGCTTGCGCTGTCGGTGCTGATCAGCGGTGTAAGCTTTTTTTTCGTGTCGGGTTCGCTGAATACCAATATCGCGGCCACGATGAACAATCTGAATGCCAGTGAGGGGGCGAAGATCGATCAGAATCTGATCCAGATCGAGGATGCGGTAAATGCCATGTCGGCGCTTGCGTCAGAGTCCATTACCAGTACGACGGTGGTTCGGGATAATGAGCAGAGACAGAAGCTGATCCATAGGCTTGAGAATCTCTTTCAGCAGACCAGCCAGACCATCAGCATGGTGCAGGCGAATTATCTGATTTTTTCTCTTAATATTGCTGGGAGAGAGGACGGATTCTTTTACACCAGAGACGTGATGTCCGGTGAGATGCGGAAGCGGAATCTTACGCCTGTGAGGAAATACAAGCAGGATGACATCGAGCATGTGGGCTGGTACTACCTGCCCATTGATGAGGGCAAGCCGATGTGGATCCGTCCCTACTTCAATAAGAACCAGCAGAAATACCTGGTCAGCTACGTGTATCCGGTGTATGTGAACGGGGTGTTTGTCTGCAGTCTGGGAATGGATCTGGATTTCGAGATGATGATCAATAAGGTGGACAAGATCCACTTCTATCAGTCCGGATATGCCTACCTCAAGAATGCGGATCACACGGAGCATTATCACTCCGGTTTTCTTCGGGGCGAGGTTCACGGGGATGAGGTGGACCACGGAATCAGTAATGAGGAGCTTTGGAACGAGTCTTCCAGTAAGGGGAAGGTCATCCGTTACTCCTATCAGGGTAAGGACTGTGTACAGACCTTTGTGACCCTTCGGAACGGTCTCCAGCTGGTGCTTTGTGATTCTTATCATGAGGTGTACGGAGCGAGAAGGATGCTGCTTAAGATCCAGATCTTCATCTGCGTGTTCTTTAGTGCCCTGGCCATCGGTGTGGCGCTTGTATTCATGAAGAAGATCACAGTTCCCCTTCGTATGCTCACTGCTGCGGTTGTTTCCATCAAGGAAGGCGTATACAACGTTGAACTGCCCAAGCAGGCTCCCAATGAGATCGGAACGTTGACCGAAGGTTTCCGGATCGCTCTTTCCTCTCTGCAGGACAGAGAAGAGAGTAGTCATTTCGCTGCAAGGCATGACGGACTGACAGGGCTTATGAACCGATACGCCTATGATGTGATCACAGCGGAGCTTTGCAGAAGCAAGAAGCAGCTGGCCTTTGTGATCATGGATGTGGACAAGTTTAAGACCATCAATGATACATACGGTCACGAGAAGGGAGACCATGTACTGGAGCGGGTTTCAGAACTTCTGAAGTTGGCATTCCCGGAGGCCATTGCCCATATTCGCATGGGTGGTGATGAATTCGTTGTTTTGATTCAGGATATTTCAGAGAAGAGCGCGCCGGAGATCGTCTCCCGTGTTCATTTGATGAATGTCGAGCTATCAAAGGCTACAGCTTCCACTCCGGCAACGAGTGTTTCTGCCGGCGTAGCTTTTTCTATTCAAGGTTTTACACTTAGACTTTACAAGAAGGCCGATACAGCCCTCTACTATACGAAGAATACGACCCGCTGCGGTTGTACGGTATATCGTGATGAGTTTGGGCTTAAGACGGATCGAGACTAGGAGAGTTTATGGAACGTGAAGCATATGTGTTAACTCATTTTGAACAGGCGGTTCGTGAAGGCTGGATCAGGGTATACTATCAGCCTGTTGTTCGTTCGTACACAAGGAGGATCTGCGGAGCCGAGGCACTGGCCCGCTGGATCGATCCGGTAGAAGGAAATCTGGCACCGGGAGAATTTATTCCGGTGCTCGAGAAAAATCACATGATGCACAGACTTGATCTGTGCATTTGTGAGCAGATAGCCAAGGATATTGCGCTCTGCCGACAGCAGAACATTCCGTTGATTCCTGTTTCCATCAATTTTTCAGGGAAGGATTTTTATGAGACGGATATGTTCACTGAGGTGGAGCGCATTTTGTCTTCTTACGGGATCCATCGGGATATCATTCACATTGAGATCATTGAGCAGGGAGAGAAGCGACGGGATCAGGTGATCGACGAGGCCATTGACCGGTTCCAGAAGGCCGGTTATGAGATCTGGCTGGATAACTTTGGCAAAGGTTCCTCCTTTGAAGCCCTTGAGCGTTATCCCTACAGTACGGTAAAGCTGGATGCAAGGTTCCTTTCGGATGCCAAAGACCATGGAACATGGGAGCGTGCCGTCACCATGTTTTCCTATACCGCGAATATGTCCAAGCATATGGGGATCTCAGCTCTGGCAGAGAATGTGGAGACAGAAGAGCAGTTTCGGGTGTTAAAGGATATGGGCGTGGAGATGGTGCAGGGCTATCTGTTCTGCAAGCCCATTCCGATGGAGCAGTTTCTGGAGCAGCAGGATATCTTTGAGGCCATCGAAGAAGCCGGTTACTATAAGATGATTGGTCAGATCGAGGTGAATCCCGGCGGCGTAACACTGAGGCGGGACGGAAGAGATATCAAGGAGCCATTGTCCATTATGGAATTCCGGGACCGCCGGTTTTTCTATCTGTACCAGAATGAGGCCAACCGGGAGTATATGCGGAATCTCGGTTTGATGAGTGAGGTGGCGACAGAGAATTACCTGAACCAGAGATCCGGTATGTTCCAGGAGAAGATCCGTGACTTTGTGCGCCGAATGATCGCCGGAGAGCAGAGAGTTCACCTGGATTTTGTTACATCCGGCAAGGTGGTGGATCTGTGGGGGGAATACATTGCCACCAATCCGCGGACGGGAGGCATTGCCATGATCGTCCGTAAGGAGAATCTGATGGATTCCAACAGTACGGGACGTTTGCAGAAGTTTGAAGTTGCCCTGCGAAATATCTATCGTATTTTTGACCGGCTTGATCTGGTGCGAAAGTCAGACGGTCTGATCTTGAACACCTATCTGAATACATCGGAGTATGGAGCGTTGCATGAGGGACAGAATGTCCGGGATGTGATGGCTTTGTTTGCGGCCAAATATATTGCGGATGATCAGAGAGAGGATTTTATCGGCTTTGTGGATCTTAGTACCCTGGACGATCGACTCGGAACAGAGGATGCGGAGTATATTGCACTGCATTTTGATACCAGGATGGATGACGGCCGTTATATCAAGAAGAAATACATCATTCAGCGGGTGACGGAGGAACGCCAGGAAATGGTGCTGTTTGCCATATGCCAGGCGGATCGGGAACACCGGGAACAGGCAGCGTCCCTTATGGAACGCTATTCCAACGGTGGCGCCATGATCCTGTCATCCAATCACTTTATCGATCAGGCAACGGGATTTTACGACCGGAGCGGACTTGCCCATGCCATGCTGCCCTATCAGGATGCCTATCAGCTGTGGGAGCAGGATTTTGTCGTTGCGGAGGTGACCTTGAAGCATTTTAAGGAATTCCGGGAGAAATATGGCATAGGAGCGGCCAAACTGCTGGAGGTGGAGTGTGCGACCAAGGTTCGCAACACGCTGATGCAGGGGGATTCCGGTGTAATTGTCGGGGATGGACGATTTCTTTTGTTCCATCCCAATATCGGCAATATGACGCAGGAACAGGCGCTGCAGACGTTATACGACGGCCTGGCAACGATCAACGTTGCTGCAGGCTATCCGGTAGATTCCGAGGCAGACATCTGCTTCGCAAAATATTCCGCTCTGGATGCCAAGCAACGTCTTTTGATCTACGAAGGCAGTACGCCTTTACGTGAGATCATTGGCAGGAGAGGAGAGAGCCTATGATCCAGTTGACCTATACGGGCTCCCGGCAGGAAGAAGTCGTGGATGCCGCAAGGGAATGGCGGGATACCATCGAGGGTAAAACGGGCCAGACCATACTGGTGGTGTTCTCCATGGGATTTTCTCCCGACGAGTTGAATCAATTGATGGACCGTGCCAGCAGTGGCGTTAAAAAAGAATATGTTCTCGGGATTTCCAAGCGCCTGGAAAAGGGCGAAGATCCTGTGATCCGAATGACCTTTCTGTTTCTGGAATATTCCAGGGCGATTCCTTTTTCTTATCACACCGGGAAGGGAGAGATCTGGGAGGCCTGTCTGGAAATGGAACAGACGATCCTTCAAACCGAACATTGTAAGGGGGTTCTCTGTTTTGCCGCCGGTAACACCTTAAAGCTTTCCATGCCCCTTGGGGCAGTGGAGGAGAGTACCGGGGTTCCGATCTTTGGCCTCTGGTCAACGGAGCTTACCAGAGAGGCGCCGGAGGAGTTTTTTATCTTTAAGGATGAGAAGATGGAAAGCGGCATCGGAGGTTTTTATTTGGTGGGTGAGCGTCTTCAGATCCAGACCCTTGTTCTGAACGGCTGGAAGATGCTGGGAAGATCCTTCCCTCTGAAGGTGAGAGAATATGTGGATGATCTGTCGGTGGGTGAGACGGTGGTCGCTGAGATCGATCATCAGCCGGCAGCGGATATTTATCGTCACTATCTGAAAGTGAAAAAAGGTCCGGCTTTCATTGAGAACATACGGGAATTTCCCTTTTCTCTGGTGCGTGGATCCCAGCAGATCCAAAGGATCCCGCTGCGGTATGATGATGCCGGAGAACTGTACTTTATTGGTGATATCTATCCGGATGACCGGATCTGTTTTTCCTATGCGGACCCTCAGCGGATGCTGGAGGAGACACTGGAGAAGAGCCGGATCATTCTGGATATTCTTCCGGAAGCAGCATTTTTCTTTGGAAGTGTCCTTCGACGGAAGACCATGGGAGAAGAGGATGTGGAGGTGCAGGGCTTCCAGTCCTATCTTCCGAATATTTTTTACGCCAGAAGTTCGGCGCAGATCTTTTACAATAATGGAGAAGGGGCAATCTTAAATGCCAACAGTGTGGTGGTTTCCATGCAGGAGACAGAGGGTGAGATCACCCGGTTGGAGATCAGCACCGAGGAGGCGAAGGAGGAGACCTATTACAACTGGGACGAAGTGATTCCACTGGCTGACCGGACTGCCGCCTTTATGATGGCGATCACCGACGATCTCAACGACGCAGTGGAAAAGACAGAAAGCGCCAACCGTGCCAAGTCGGAATTCCTCTCCAATATGTCCCACGAGATCCGAACGCCGATCAATGCCATTCTGGGAATGGATGAGATGATCCTTCGCCGGGCGGAGGACAAGTCCATTCTAAGTTACGCCCAGGATCTTCGGCAGGCGGGAAACGGACTGCTTGGAATCATCAATGATATTTTGGATTTCTCCAAGATCGAGGCGGGCAAATTGTCCATTCTTCCGGTGGACTATAAGCCTTCCGAGATGATCCGGGATCTGTATCAGATGTTGAAAAAGAGAGCGGAGGACAAGAGCCTGATCCTGGTGATCGAGGCGGATCCTCATATTCCGGATATTCTTTACGGTGATGAGATCCGTATGAAGCAGGTCATCACCAATCTTTTGACCAATGCGGTCAAGTATACGGAACGAGGCAAGGTGACCCTTCGAATCCTGTTGGACGGTGTTAAGGATCAGGATGTAATGATCCGTGTGGAGGTGGAAGATACCGGCATCGGAATCAAGGAAGAAGATAAAGAAAAGCTGTTCACCTCCTTCCAGCGACTGGATGAGGAGCGCAACCGAACCATTGAGGGAACCGGACTGGGACTGAACATTACCTTAAGCCTGCTTCGACTGATGGGAAGCAGCCTTGCGGTGGACTCCGTATACGGAGAGGGTTCCACCTTCTCCTTTGTTGTACGGCAGGGAAGCCATTCCGTGCAGGAAATGGGAGAGTTGGATCTGACCCGTCATGAGGGAACGATGGAGCGCAGGGGAGCAGCCTTTGTGGCACCGGATGTAAGGATTCTTGCGGTGGATGATACCGAGATGAATCTTAAGGTATTAAAGGAACTGTTGGCTCAGAATGAGGTGATGATCGATACGGCTACCAGCGGCAAGGAAGCTCTGGAAATGTTAAAAGAGATCGCCTATGACCTGATCCTTCTGGATTATCGAATGCCGCAGATGAACGGCGTCGAGACCTTGAAGCATATTTTCAAAATGAAAAACTGGAGGCCGGTTCCGGTGATCTGTCTGACGGCGAATGCGGTAACGGGAGCCATTGAGACCTATCTGGAGGCCGGTTTTACTGATGTGATCACAAAGCCGGTACAGCCGGAGCTGTTAGAACAGAAGATGATGCAGTATCTGCCAAAGGAGCTTTTGAAGGTGAACAAGCATCCGGTGGTGGTATCCCAGAAGCCGGAGGAGGATCTGCCGGCCCTGGTGAGCAAGATGGATCCCCGGCTGTTGGAGATGGAGGGTCTGTCTCTGGAGGATGGTATCCGCAACAACGGATCGGTCAAGACTTACATGGAAGTGCTGAAGACCTACTACAAGGGTCTCAGCGGTCAGCTGGATAAGATCGAGGAACTGTTTGAGGCCGGTAATATCAAGGATTACACTATTAAGGTCCATGCCTTGAAAAGTTCGTCAAGAATCATCGGAGCCCTTGAAGTGGCAGATCTGGCCGAGGCACTGGAAAAGGCGGGAGATGAGGAATATATTGCCAAGATCATTCAGGATACACCGATCCTTATGACTAATGCCCGGCTTTTGTACCGCGATCTGGGTAACGTTTTTGCAGAAGAGGAAAAGCCCAAAGAAGATCTGATCCCCATGGATGACGGAACCTGGACGGATGCCATGGTGACGATCTGTGAACTGGTGGGGGCTTATGACCATAAGAGTATCCGCCAGGTTCTTGAAGCTTTGGGCAGTTACTCACTTGATGAAGACAGACAAAAATTGTATGATGGACTAAAGGAAGCAGCGGCGGGACCTGACTGGGAACGCCTGCAGAAGCTGCTGGGGTAATAAAGAGAAGGAGCATGCATGAGAGGGAAAAAGACGATACTTTTGATAAGTGAACAAAGATCTTTTATGGTTGAGACATTATATCGTTCCTTGTTAGAGGCGAATCATACGGTGGAATCCTGTGGAGTTGACGAGAATTCGTTGATGCTTTTTGGGGAAGAGGCGGAGCTGGTTATTTTATACTTAGGGGACTATGCCTTTGAATCTCCCGATTTTTTGAACATGGTGGGTTCTCTTTGCCAGAGCGCGAACAAGCAGATCATTGCCATCGGAGATGACGATGAGATGAAGGCACTGTATAAGGTGATTCCAAGACATCGGATCGCGATCCCTGTGGTTCGACCGGTGAATATCCGGAATCTGATCGATCGTATCACCCTGATGGACTACAATGCCACGGCAGATCTAGGGGATGCAAATCGTAAGAAGCTTCTCCTTGTGGATGATGACAGTACATTTTTGGATATGGCAAGTGACTGGCTGGAGACGGAAGGCAATTACGATGTCACCATTCTGAATTCAGGAACGCAGGTCATTACCTATCTTGCTTCTCATCTGCCGGATCTGATTCTGCTTGACTATGAGATGCCGGTGTGCAGCGGTCCTCAGGTCCTTGGCATGATCCGTTCGGATGCAAGACTTCGGGATATTCCGGTTTTCTTTTTAACAGGTAAGAATGATCGGGAAAGTGTTATGAGTGTTATGAGCTTAAAGCCGGATGGCTATGTGATCAAGACCGCCGGTAAGCAGGCGGTGTTAGAGAAGGTCAATTCCTTCTTCAGTAGTAGATAATAAAATGGATCCCCCTCCTTACGTATGTAGGGAGGGGGATTTTTTGTCCCGGATGTGATCAGTTAATGGTTACGATGTCATCCAAATGCATGTCTTTGGAGATATTGATGATGCTGGCCGCATGAACGTACAGCTCGTTGTAGTTGGCAACGGTGCGGATGGAAAACCGCAGGTAGTTGTTATGGTTCATAAAATCAACGGACTCCCACTTGCCGCTGGCAATGGGAACCTGAACGAAGCCGCGCATGGCGTTGTACAGTGGCGTTGTCAGGTCGTTAAAATGCGTCTCCACCTCTGCCCGGGTCTCAAATCCCATGGTACAGAGGGTGTCGGTATATTCGGAATTGCACCACAGGATCTTGAAGTGGGTTCCGTCATCGAGAATCAGGGCAAGGGGCAGATCGGTGATCAGATCCACCGAACTGATATTGTCGTAGAACGGTGTCTTGTCCCGCTGCTCCAAGGTCAGATTCTTCTGCATGCACGTTTCAAGAACATCTTCGTATTTCCCGGGGTGTGCAATGAAAAATCCCTGGATCTTCTCACAGCCGATCTCCTTCAGGAACTGGGCTTCTCCTTCTGTCTCCACGCCTTCGGCAAGGGTCTGGATGCCGAGCTTTTTCGCCATGGACACAATGGAAGATAGAATGGTGGCTGACTTCTGGGTGAAGTTGCGAAGAAACAGCATATCGATCTTGATCAGATCAAAGCGATAGTTCTTCAGCACATTCAGAGAAGAAAAGCCACTGCCGAAGTGATCCATCCATACGATGTAGCCCGCGTCATGGAACTGATCGATGCAGGCGCGGATCCGGGAGGAATCCTCTGCAAGGATACGCTCGGTGATCTCCACATGAAGCATATTCCTTGGAACCTGGTATTCTTCCAGGATCTGTTCGATGGCCTGGAAAATATCACAGGTCTGGAAATCGGCATAGGAGAGGTTAAAGGAAACCGGAAGGTTCGGTACCCCATCCTTTGTGTTTTGCCGGTATTTCTGGCAGATTAGCCGGACGATATGGCAGTCAAGATCGTAGATCTGCCGGGTCTCCTCAAGGATAGGAATAAAGGACGGTGGATCGATCATGCCAAGTTCCGGATCCTCCCAGCGGGCCAGAGCTTCCAGGGAACAGATCTCCCCGTTAATGGTGCGCTGGATCGGCTGATAGAACACCTTGATGTGACCGTTCCGGATAGCCTCGTGGATGTGAGAGGCGGCAAAACTTTCGATGGCGTACTGTCGCTCCAGCTCCTGGGAGTAGACCATATAGAAGGTAAAGGAATGGTCGTTTGTTACAATGCTACATGCCAGGTTGGCGTGACGAAGGGCATCCGACAGATCCGTGGTCATTATGGGTACATCACAGATGCCCACGGCAATATCAATGTTAGGGTCCGGACGCTCCTTCAATACCAGCTCCCGCAACTGGGTCAGAGGATCCAGATAGGAGCTGTTGGTGGTCAGTACAGCAAACCGGTCATCGGAGAGACGGCCAATGAGATCCCCCGGAAAGGTATAGCGCAACAGGTCGGAAAAATGACGGAGGAATTCGTCTCCCATATGAAGGCCGGTATGAAGATTAAGCAGGTGGAAATTACGAATGTTGTAATAGAGGAGATGATAGGTTTGTTTCCTGTCATGCTCCACATTATCGGTTAAGATCCGGGTGGAGGCGGAAACAAAATGCCTGGACCCCGGAAGTTCCGTCAAAGAATCGATATCGTCGGCCATCATGACCTGTGAGGTGTCAGCCAGAAAAAAACGGATGACATCTCCGTGCATGGAATCATAGTGAAGCTGACCAAAAGCCTCTACGTGCTTCAGATGCCACTTCTTGGTCTTGATTCGAAAGGTGGCATGCAAAAAAGCCGTCTCTTGATGGGCAATCTGTCTTCGGATCAGAGCAGATACCCGGTCTAAATCCTCGTGGTAGACAAATCCGTGGAAACTTCCGGAAGTCCACTCCTGAAACTCCTCGTAAGTGGAGCATTCAAAAATCTCCAGAAGTCCCTGGTTGATCTGCAGGATCTCCTGGTCCCCTTCGGCGCGATAGATCATAAATCCGCCGGGAAGCTGATCAGCATGAAATGTTGCCTTTTTTGGATCTTTCATCACCATATTTTAACCCTCCAACTAGCTTTATTATACGTTCTGGTCAGGGCAAAGTCTATGAAATGTTTCGGACAGATACTTTACCGAAATGGGGGGATATGGTACAGTCTTACTAGGTGAATTTCTGCTTTTTTTAGCGTCAAGGGATCCTGGTTGACATGATCCTAGAAAGAGTAGTGATATGAGCGAACGTATCGATAAGAAGGAATGGCCGGGATACTTATGCCGGTCACTGGATGCGATGCCCGGTGGCATTCTTGTGTATCGGGCAGATGCCTCAGAGGAGATCCTCTACGTGAATCAACATGCACTTGAGATCTTTGAGTGTGAGACAAAGGAGGATTTTTTTGCGCTCACCGGCGGCAGTTTTTGCGGCATGGTCTATCGGGATGACCTTGATGAGACAGAGCGGAGCATCAAGGATCAGATCCGTTCCGGAAATGATCATTTTGATCATGTAACGTATCGTATTCAGACCAAGTCCGGCCGGATCCGTACCGTGGAAGACTATGGAAGTCTTGTAAGGGATCCGGAAGAGGGCGATCTTTACTATGTCTTTTTTCAGGATGCCAGGATCAAGTATCTTTCCCACGATATCGATCCGGTTACCCGGCTTCCGGGCATGCGGCGTTTTCTGGAGTATTCCGCCCGGAATCTTCGCATGAACATGGATAATCCATCGGCACCCCATTCGGTTTTTCTGTTTTTTAATATTTTAAATTTCAAGCTTTTCAATGTTCAGTACGGCATTGAGGAGGGGGATCGTCTTCTGTTGGAGTACGCCGGGGTCCTGCGTGACATTTTTACGAATACCTACGTCTCAAGATTTTCCGACGATCATTTTGTGGTGATGACAGATGATGCCCGGCTTCTTGAGAATCTTTCGGAGTGTAGCCGGCAGCTGGGGGCCATCCGTCCCGAGGCGAAGCTGTCCTCGAAGGTGGGGATCTTTCAGGTACAGGATCTTACCATGGATCCTGCCATGGCCTGTGAATTTGCCAGAATGGCGGCCAGCAGTATCCGAAACCGTCCGGATACGTTTTTTGCCTTTTATACGGAGAGTCTTCGTTCCCGGATGAATCTTCAGGAATATGTGAAGAATCATATCGACGAAGCCTGTGAGAAGGGATATATCCAGGTGTATTATCAGCCGGTGATCCGTACCATCACAGGGAATCTGTGCGGAATGGAGGCGCTGTCCCGCTGGATCGACCCGGAGCGGGGATTTTTATCTCCCGGAGATTTTATTTCCGCTTTGGAGGAAAGTCATCAGATCCAAAAGCTGGATTCCTATGTGGTTCGGGAGATCTGTCGGAATTTTTCCGTCAAATTAAAAGAAGGGGTACCGATCATTCCGGTGTCCTTTAACCTGTCCCGATTGGATTTTCTGTTGTGTGACATCTTCCAGGTGGTGGAGGATGCCGTAAGAGAGTATGATATCCCAAGAGACATGATCCATATTGAGATTACAGAGAGCCTTTTTGTTCAGGAGACTGCCAGAATCAGTCAGGAGATCGACCGGTTCCACGAGGCGGGCTATCAGGTGTGGATGGATGATTTCGGAAGCGGATATTCCTCCCTTAATGTACTGAAGGATTACCAGTTCGATGAGCTTAAGATCGATATGGTATTTTTATCCAATTTCAACCAGAAATCCAAGGACATTATCACCTCCATCGTCAGCATGTCCAAGAAGGTGGGGATCCAGACCCTTGCGGAGGGGGTTGAGACAGAGGAGCAGTATGAGTTCCTTAAGAGCATCGGCTGTGAAAAGGTACAGGGGTACTACTTCGGAAAGCCAAGACCCTATGAAGAGTCCATCCGGCACTGCGTGGAGCAGGGACTTTATGTGGAGAACCGGACCTGGCGGCAATACTACGACAGGGTGGGACAGGTGGATCTGGTTACGGATCTTCCACTGGCTCTTATGGAGAGACGGCCAAAGGACACGAAGTTTTTATTTTTAAATGAGACGTATCAGGATATTCTATATGGAGTGGAGATCCGGGATGTCCATGAACTGGCCTGTATGATCGACGACGATGAATCCTCCATCGGAAGGGTGTACCGCAGCTTTTTTGACCGGGTGATCCGTTCCGGCGAAGAGGAAGAGTTTACCTATCCGGTGCGTGGACAGTATCTTCGATTGACTGCCACGAAGATCGCGGAATGTGAAGGGCATAATATGTTATGTCTGCATGTGGATAACATTTCCAAGAATGCGAACCGGCAGCAGCAGGAGAGGATGGACAATCTTCTGCGGAATATTTATTACATGTATGACGATATCCTTCTGGTCAACATAAGTGGAGACTACAGCGAGGGTGTTATGGCGGAGGATGGTTTTTATTTCCAGAACCGTAAATACAATCTGAAGCAGCAGAAGGAAGAATTTGCCAGAAGTTATGTGTATCCGGAGGATCGTGCAAGACTTCAGGAGTTTTTGAATCCGGCCACCCTGATGGAGCGTTTTGCAAAAGCCAATGGAAGCCCGTTATACGCTGCCTTTCGCATGAAGCAGGAGAACGGAGATTACCGCTGGGTGATCCATTCTCTCATTCGGGCGTCAACGGATCAGGAAAAGCGCTATCTGCATTGTATCCAGAAGGCGCAGTTTATGAAAGATAACTACAACGGAGATTACGGACAGGCAAGGCATGTGGAGTCGGTGGAGCTTTCCGACAAGACCCTTTGGGAATCTCTGGTCAGCCATTCTCCCATCTGTTACTTCTGGAAGGACAGAGAGCGCAGATTCGTGGGGGTCAACCAGAGCTTTCTGGATTATTACGGACTCACCGATGCATCCGAGGTGATCGGGAAGACCGACGAGGATATGCGATGGCACGTTTCGGATGGTCCCTATTTCAATGATGAGATCGCGGTTCTTGAGGAGGGCAGATCCATCATCGATTCGCCGGGCAAATGTGTGATCCGTGGTGTGGTGCATGATATCTTCGCCACCAAGATCCCGGTTTATGACAATGGAAGGATCGCGGGTCTTCTGGGATATTTTGTGGATGCAAAGCGTTACAGAAGCCGGGACGGCATCGATGAAAAGGCGGCAGTCCTTGATCCGATTACGGGGGTGGCAGCGGTCCGCACCGTTATCGAGCATCTGGTGGGCTATATGGAAGACTATCAGTTGAACCGGAATGATTTTGTATTCCTTATGATCGAAGTGCCGGAATATGAAAGGGCTGTCAGCACCTACGGCAAAAAAGTGGGAGACAGCCTTTTACGGAAGATCGCAGAGAAACTCACGAATACGGTTTCCACTGCCGGTACGGTGGGAAGAGTGCGTGGGGCGAACTTTTCGGTGGTCTATCGGTACGAAAAGCAGGAAGAAGTGGAAGACCTGTGCTATAGTATTGGAGAAGAAATCAAAGGGATCCACGAGGTGGAAGGAAGACCGTGTACGTTGTTCGCACGGATCGGTGAAGTGTATGGCAGGGAGGTCAAGGATCTGGAAGAGATGGCCCGACTTGCCAATAAGCGGAAACGAATGTATTAGTTATGACAGAACAGGAATTTTTAAAGCGCTATGCGCAAAGGTTAAATGATCAGCAAAGGGAAGCAGTAGTGGCAACGGATGGGCCACTGCTGCTTCTTGCAGTACCGGGAAGCGGTAAGACAACGGTGCTTGTTACACGGCTTGGATATATGATCCTTGTGAAGGGGATCGATCCGGCGTCTATTTTGACCCTGACCTATACGGTGGCGGCGGCAAAGGATATGAAGCGGCGTTTTGCCGGAATCTTTTCCGAGGAACTGGCGGAGCAGCTGGAATTTCGTACCATCAACGGAGTGTGCCATAAGATCATTACCTGGTACGGTCGAAGGATCGGGAAGGAACCCTATCAGTTGTCGGAGAATGAGCCCATGGTGGCATCCTTTCTCAGGAACGCCTACCAGAAGGTGGCCGGAGGTTTTGCCACGGAAGCTGATCTGCAGGATGTAAGGATGCGGATCGCCTACATTAAGAATATGGCCTGTGACAGCCAGCAGATCCAGAATCTGAAAAAAGAATGTGGTTATGATATCGGAAGAATCTACCGGGGATACTGTGACTTCATGAAAAAGGAAAGCCGGATGGATTTTGATGATCAGCTGGTGTATGCTTATCGAATCCTGCAGGCGGATCCAAAGGCGCTTGCCCTGGTTCAGGACAGGTATCGGTATATCTGTGTGGATGAGGCGCAGGATACGTCTTTGATCCAGCATGAACTGATCGCCATGCTGGCGAAGAAGGGAAAGCGGGACAACCTGTTTATGGTAGGAGATGAGGATCAGAGCATCTATGGTTTCCGGGCAGCCTATCCACAGGCACTTTTGGCCTTTGAGAAGGTGCACGAGGGTGCCAGGATCCTTTTGATGGAGACCAATTACCGAAGCGATGCCAATATTGTCAAGGCGGCGGCAAGACTGATCAAAAAGAACAAGTTCCGCCATGAGAAGACCATGGTGGCTTCTGCCGAGGCATGCCTCCCCATCCGTAAGATCTCCCTTGCAGCAAGAAGCGCCCAGTATTCGTATCTGGAAAAGGTGGCAAAGGATGCAACCGAGGAGACGGCGATTCTTTTTCGGGATAACGAAAGTGCCCTTCCTCTCATCGATCGTCTGGAACGGGCCGGTATTCCCTACCGGATGCGGGGATCCGATCTTGTGTTTTTCTCAAGGAAGATGATACGGGATATTACAGACATCATTGCCTTTGCGAAGGATCCCTATGATACTCAGAGGTTTATGAATATCTACTACAAGGTGGGGAGCTACCTGACGAAGGAATATGCCACGGCGGCCTGCGGGATCAGCCGGGCGCAGGGGATCCCGGTGCTGGATGCGATCTCCGGAAGCGAAAGCATCCCAAGACGGACACAGGAAAACTGTCAGCAGCTCCAGCGGCAGCTGAAGGAGCTGGGACGGTTCCATGCAAAGGACGGGCTGAACTTTATTCTGGGAACCATGGGCTACGGGGCCTATATGGACCGGGTGAAGATGGATCGATCCAAGATCTTTGTGCTTCGGGCCCTTGCCGGCAGGGAGGCAAACCTTGACGGACTGGTTCGAAGACTTTCCGAGCTGCAGGAGATCTGCCGGCAGCACCGTCAGGATACAGACTGCCCTCTGATCCTTTCCACCATTCACTCCAGTAAAGGGCTTGAGTATGATGAGGTCTACATCCTGGATGTGCTGGATGGTGTGTTCCCGGATCAGCGTCCGGACAATGTGGTGTACAGCAGCGATGTGAAGACAAAGCAGGAACTGGAGGAGCAGCGCCGGCTTTTCTATGTGGCGGTGACAAGGGCGAAAAAACGGCTGAATATTTTTGCCTATGATCACGCCCCCAGTACATTTTTAACAGAACTTTTAGGTAAATATGCGGTGAACCGGTAGAGGACAGCAGAAAGGAAAGCATGATTAAGATTGATCTGATCACAGGATTTTTAGGAAGTGGAAAAACCACCTTTATTCGCAACTATGTCAAGTATCTGATGAAGCAGGGGGAGAATATTTGTCTGCTGGAGAACGATTACGGAGCGGTGAATGTGGATATGATGCTGCTTTCGGATCTGATGGGGGATCAGCTGGATATGGAAATGGTGGCCGGTGGTTGTGATTGGGATTGTCACCTGAGACGTTTTAAAAGCAAACTGATCTCCATGGGAATGCTTGGTTATACCCGTGTCATTGTGGAGCCTTCCGGAATTTATGATCCGGATGAGTTCTTTGATGCCCTGCGGGAGGAGCCTTTGGATCGCTGGTATGAGATCGGTTCTGTGCTTTGCATTGCGGATGCGGGGCTTGGGGATGGTCTTTCCGGGGAAGACCGCTATGTCCTTGCCACTGAGGCGGCTTGTGCCGGACAGCTGGTTATCAGCAAAACACAGCTTTATCCGCCGGAATATGTGGATAACCTCCTTACGCTGATTAATAACTCACTGGAAGAGGTTCACTGTAAAAGGCGCTATACGAAGGATATGCTTTTTACCAAGGCGTGGGATCTTCTTGAGGATGAGGATTATGAAGGCTTTGCGGCAGCAGGCCACTGTAATTTCTCCTATGAGAAACGGCAGATCATGGAGGAGAACGAATATCGCTCCCTGTACTTTATGGAAAAGGGATACGGGAAAAAGGAACTGGAAGAGAAGGCAAAGGCTATTCTTTCAGATCCGGATTGTGGAAATGTGATCCGGATCAAGGGATTTTTTAAAGAAGGGGATGGATGGTATCAGTTGAACGCCACCCGAAGGGATTTTACCATTGATCCCCTTGGGGATGGACAGGATATTGTGATCGTGATCGGAAGAGATCTTGTCAGGGATGCGATCGCCTCCTACTTAGGAGAACCTGCGGATATACATGTGGATTAAGAATAGGAGTAGTGTAATGGCAAAAGGATTTATGCCCGTAACAAGAGAAGAGATGGAGGAGATGGGACTGTCTCAGGTGGACTTTGTTTATGTCTGCGGTGACGCCTATGTGGATCATCCAAGCTTTGGGTCAGCCATTATCAGCAGAGTTTTGCAGGCCCATGGATATTCTGTGGGAATGATCTGCCAGCCGGACTGGAAGGACGATCAGAGCATCAATGTGTTTGGCGAGCCCCGACTGGGATTTCTGGTATCCTCCGGTAATATGGATTCCATGGTGAATCATTACACGGTGAATAAAAAACGGCGGCATCAGGATGCCTACACGCCGGGAGGGGTGGCAGGAAAGCGACCGGATCGTGCGGTAACGGTTTACTGCAATCTGATCCGTCATCTCTACAAGAAGAATCCCATCATCATCGGCGGCATTGAAGCATCCCTTCGAAGAATGGGACATTATGACTACTGGTCTGACTCGGTTCGTCGTTCCATCCTGCTGGAGTCGGGGGCGGATCTGATTTCTTACGGCATGGGAGAAAAGAGTATTGTGGAGATCGCCGATGCCCTTGCCGGCGGAATCGAAGTTTCAGACATTACCTATATTGAGGGTACGGTCTATAAGACAAGGGATGAAGCGAGTATCTATGATGGAATCCGGTTGCCAGACTATGAGCAGATCGTCTCAGATAAAAGAGCCTATGCCGAAAGCTTTGCGACGCAGTACAAGAACACCGATCCCTTTTCCGCCAAAAGGATCTATGAGTGCTATGGAGGGGCGACCTTTGTGGTGCAGAATCCTCCGGCAAAACCCCTGACAGAGCTGGAGATGGATGATGTGTATGCGTTACCCTATATGCGTCAGTATCATCCCATGTATGAAGCGGCAGGGGGGATCCCGGCTCTTTCGGAGATCAAGTTTTCTCTTACCAGTAACCGCGGCTGCTACGGTGAATGTAACTTCTGCGCCCTGACCATGCACGAGGGAAGGATCGTTCAGGTCAGAAGTCATAAATCCATCGTGGATGAGGCAAAGGTCATGACAAAGGATCAGGACTTTAAGGGTTACATTCATGACGTGGGAGGACCAACGGCAGAGTTTCGCCGGCCGGCCTGCGACAAGCAGAAAAAGCATGGCGCCTGTGTAGGCAAAAAGTGTCTTTTCCCCCGCCCCTGTAAAAATCTTGTGGTGGATCATAAGGATTACATCAGGCTTCTGCGGGAGGTAAGGCAGCTTCCGGGGGTGAAGAAGGTATTCGTCCGTTCCGGTTTTCGCTTTGACTACCTGATGGCAGATCCGGACCGTTCCTTTCTAAAGGAGCTGTGCCAGTACCATGTCAGTGGACAGATGCGTGTGGCGCCGGAGCATGTCAGTGATAATGTTTTGTCCAAGATGGGTAAGCCGTCGGCGAGCATATACACCGCCTTTGTTAAGGAATTTGATAAGCTCAATGAAAAGCTTGGATTGAAGCAGTATGTGGTTCCATACCTTATGTCCTCCCATCCCGGCAGCACCATGGCGGATGCCATTAAGCTGGCGGAGTATATCCGGGACATGGGCTATATTCCGGAACAGGTGCAGGATTTTTACCCGACGCCGGGAACCGTATCCACTACCATGTACTACACCGGCATCGATCCCCTTACCATGGAAGAGGTCTATGTGCCCAGGGATCCTCATGAGAAGGCGATGCAGAGAGCGCTGATCCAGTATCGGGATCCGAAAAACTATGAGCTGGTGAAGGAAGCCCTCCTTCGGGAAGGAAGGGAGGATCTGATCGGTTTTGGACGGGAATATCTTATCCCGCCTCATAAGATGAAGGCGACAGATCATCACGGAGATCATGGAAAGAAAAAGACCTCTGGGGCAGAAGGCCGAAGAGGTCAGGGGAAAAAGAGCAGATCTTCCAGAACGACCGGAAAGATCAAGCCAACGAAGTCGTCTGCAAGGTCAGGCCGAAAGAGAAGATAACAGCTTGGTATATTTTGAAAGTAAATCATGATGATGCGCCTGGATGAAAGCACGGTCGCCGTTTTTAGCGGCCTGCTCCAGAGCCAGAGCATCCTTTGACACCTCTAGGGCCCCGATGGTCTTAGAGGTGCTTTTGATTGCGTGAACATTGATGCGGTAGGTATCGATGTCGTGTTCATCAAAGGCCTGTTTTAACATCTGACTGTGGTCGCCGTTCACGTATTCCTTCAGGATCTCCCGGAAGAATCCGGTATCTCCCATGCAATAGGGAAGGGCGGAGTCGATATCCAGCTGAGGGTATTCGTTCTTCAGCTGCAGAACAGGATCTTCTGCGGAAGACGGTGCATCCTTCTCCGGCGTTTCGCTTTCTGCCTCCGGTTCATGTTCATAGGCTTCCTCCGGTAAGAATTTCGCGATCATATCCTCAAGGGCACGGTCGGTAACCGGCTTTGACAGATAGTCGGAGAAGCCCTGGGCAAGGTATTCCTCCCGCATGCCGGCAACGGCATTGGCGGTCAGGATCACAATGGGGATCTGAGCGTTCAGCGGACATTCCTCCTTGATATGATGGAAGGTCTCGATTCCGTCCATCTCCGGCATCATATGATCCATAAAAATCATATGGTAGGAATGCTTTTTGCAGAGGTCTAAGGCTTCCCTGCCGCTGTAGGCGGTGTCGATCTTCAATGCGGTTTCCTTTAGCAGGCCGGTGAAGACACGGCAGTTCATTACGACATCGTCCACCACCAGGATGCGCCCCTTCGGTGCGTAAAGGTGCTGCTCCAGGTCGCTCGGCAGAGACCGATTGGAGGAGATCCTGTCGGCAAGGTTGCCGATGGGAAGACGATCCGCAACGGTCTGGGGAATGGAAACGGTAAAGGTGGAACCTTTTCCGTAGGTACTGTCGAGGCTTAACTTACCATCCATTAATGTCAAAAGCTTTGATGTGATGGAAAGACCAAGACCGGTTCCCTCAATGCTGCGGTTG
The DNA here is from genome assembly GCA_946182825.1 of uncultured Lachnospiraceae bacterium. GTDB lineage: Bacteria > Bacillota > Clostridia > Lachnospirales > Lachnospiraceae > Weimeria. The sequence goes on along the minus strand of CAMGZH010000009.1, from coordinate 30,578 downwards.
GCCTTTTCGTTGATCCGGGTAAAGGAGGAAAACAGAAGTGCCTGATCCTCTTTGCGGATACCCTGACCGGTGTCGGCAACGGAGATGATCAGTGTAATGGTCTTGGCATCGCAGCTCTTGTAATCGAAGTGGATCCGGATGCTGCCCTCGGAAGTATACTTCACGGCATTGGTGAGGATGTTCAATCCGATCTGGCGGATCCTTGCATCATCGCCGATCAGACGGGAGGGCAGAGCCGGGTTGATCTCGGTTATGAGTTCAAGTCCCTTCTCCTCAGCCCGGGGAGCCACCATGGTGCACAGATCATGAATCAGGCTGGACACATCATACGTGATGGGGAAGAGCCGCATCTTCCCGGATTCGATCTTGGAAAAATCGAGGATGTCGTTCACCAGAGAGAGCAGCATCCGTCCGGAACTGGAGATATCGGCAGCATATCCGGTGATGGTGTCGTCGTTGCTTTCCCGAAGGATCATCTGGTTCATACCCAGGATGGTGTTGATGGGGGTACGAATCTCATGGGACATGTTGGAAAGGAAGTCGCTTTTTGCTTTGCTTGCCTTGATCAGCTCTCGCTGGATGTTGGCTTCGGAGGTCAGGTCATACACGGCACAGACAAAGCAGTAAGGCTCCTTGTAAGTGTCATAAGCGGCGGTTGTACGCATGGAATAGGTCTTGCCGCCGGAGGTCTCGAAGCGAAGGAAACTGCCGTCCTCTTCCATTGCCTTGGCAAAATGATCCGCTTCGTTCTCGTGTAGATCAGGGAAAAGCTCGGAAAAGTGCATGCCCTGGGGAGAGGATGGAAGCTGAGATGCGCTTTTAGGATTGCACATAAGAAGCTTGTGCTCGTAGGGATCGAATACCAGAATGCCCACATCCACCGACTGGTAGATCACGTTGGAAAGGTTCTCGAGGGAAACGTTGAAAGCGTTCAGCTTCAGTGCGCCGTACCAGAGAACAATGGCGGCGCAGGCAGCGCCGATGCCCGAAGTGGGATAGGCGACGGTCTGGGCAGACATATAGTAGGTGTCGGGGAAGGATCCGGCAAACATCATAAGGTTGGCCAGAAGGTAGGACAGAATAAACCGCGTCTGGCGCCGGGAGGATGCCTTCTGATACATGCGGACGGAGAAGATCAGGAACAGGATCAGCATGAAGATAACGTAGATGGAATGGAAATTCCTCTGAGGGGAGGACTTGGAGGTCCAGGTCATCCAGCCTTCATGCAGGATAAAAAAGTCAACGTTACGCTGACTGAAAATAAAATAGTCCGTCACGGTAAAGATGGCGATCAAAATAATCAGAAACCGCTCGGTCTTCTCCGGGAGATAGCTGAGATAGGCAACCGTTAAGGCATCAACAAAAAAGAGGCCCAGAACTCCTATAAGACCAATCAGGCGCAGATGGTATGCTGTTTCGACCTGCTTGCAAAATCCCATGCAGCCGTAGGCAAAACACCAGACAGCCGCAAGCATGTTAAAGAGTGTAACGTAAAAACGGATATGATCGGTATTCTTCTGATTATGAAAGAAACTGATACCAAGATTGGCACAGACCGTCGAAAGGATGATCAGTAGGATGCTAATGAACTTTCCCATAGGTTTGTCTCTCCCTCTTATCTATAACATGAACCGGTCAAATATCTCACGTTGCCGGAATAAATCTCCCTACGAAACAATATAGCAGTTTCTGTTGTATATTTCTATGGATTTCGTTATCTTGTTTTATGACATATTTTCAAGTATAGTGTAAGAAGAAACAAAGAATGCAGACAGGTGGGGGATTGATACCTGCGCGGAAGAGAGGGAATATGATTAATATACTTGTGGTGGATGATGATCCAATGAACTTGAAAATGGCTGAATTTATTCTTAAGCAGAAGCAGCAGTACCATGTTCGGCTTGCGAAGAACGGGCGGGAGGCGCTGGAGATCTTAGAAAGCGATCCGACCATCGATCTGGTGCTGTTGGATATTGAGATGCCGTACCCGAATGGCTTTGAGACATTGAAGCTGATCCGGAATAATCCGGCAACGCATTTTTTGAAAGTCATGTTCTTGACAGCTTCATCCGGTACGGCTGATGTTCAGAAGGCAGCCGAACTCGATGCGATCGGATATGTTAAGAAACCGTTTATGCCACAGGATCTGCTGGATCATGTGGAACGGGCATTGATTGCTGACTTCTGAAGAAATCGAGGGAGATATGAATCTGAACTATAATGTTCATTATGAAGTGGCAGCTACCATTTTTATGGGGCTGCTACTAATTTATATGCGCTTGCAGTATAACGTTAAAATAAAGATCAATCGTGAATTCTGGCGCCTTGCTCTTCTGATTTTTGCGGCAGATATTCTGGATATTTGCACAGCTGTTACCATCGACAATTCGGCTTTCGTTCCGGATGCTGTGAATCTGTTTTTGAATGAACTGTATTACGCAGCCATTATGTTGCTGGGGGCGCAATTTGTCCGATATGCCATTGCTTTGACCGGAGAGGAACCGACGAAGTCTGGGGTGATGCGGGTTACCTGGATCGCTTCTCTGGTCTATACCCTTGTGCTGATCCTGAATCCGTTTTTCGGGCTTTTCTGCAAATTCGTCGACGGAGCATATCGTCATGGGCCGTTGTATTACATGATCTTTGTGTGGCCCTATATCTTTGTGCTGACGGCTACCGTTGTTTCGGTTCGCCGGGCTCCCAGACTGCAGGATACAGGGCGTAAGCTGCTGATGATCTTCTATGTGGTGTTTTCTTTTGCAGGATCCCTGCTCCAGCTGTTTGTTATGCCGGATATCCTGCTGTCACATTTTTCCGTATCCCTTGGAATCGTATTCATTATGTTCCTTTTAGAGACGCCGGATTACCAGAAGCTGACGGAGACCATGAAGGAGCTGGAGGAATCCAGGGAAGAGGCGCAGAAGGCGGGCTTTGCGGCGGAGGCGGCAAGCCGGGCCAAGACCAGCTTTTTATCCCATATGTCCCATGAACTCAGGACACCGCTGAATGCCGTGATGGGCTACAACGAAATGATCCGTGAGGAGACCAAGGAGAGCAACATTGCGGAATACGCTTATCTGATCCGGACAGCGGGCCGTGATCTTGTGTCCATCATCAGTAATATTACGGATTTTATCGAACTGGAAGATGCGACCATTTCTCTGGAGAACCGGAATTATCAGACCAGATCCTTTGTGTCGGATATTTTGACCAGCTTGTATTACTACAATGAGGAGAAGAATCTGGAGCTTCGGATCTCGGTGGATCCAAAGATCCCTTCCGGGTTGAGAGGGGATCCGGTGCGGCTTTTGCAGGTGGCCAATAATCTTCTCTCCAATGCGGTAAAGTATACCGAGGAGGGATATATTGATCTGTCCATCCGATGGGAAGACGGCTTCTTTGTATTTGATCTGAAGGATAGCGGCATCGGCATGAAGGATGAGGATATCCGCCAGATCTCCCGGGCATTCAACCGCTTCGACGAGAAAAAGAACCAGAACGTTGCAGGTCTCGGGCTTGGACTTTCCATTGTTACAAGACTTTTGTCTATGATGGGAAGCCGTCTTGAGATATCCAGCATCTACGGTCTTGGGTCGGAATTTTCCTTCCGCCTTTTCCAGGAGGTTGTGGATCAACAGCCCATGGGTGAGATCCGTGTTCAGAAGCCGGAGGAAGAAGGAACCGAAGAGTGGGAGGACAAGACGGCGACAGAAGGTGAGAAGATCTACGATCTTACGGGAAGACGCCTTCTGGCAGTGGATGATAACTGTATGAACCTTCTTCTGTTACAGAAGCTTCTGGCAGATACCAATCTGACCATTGATACCGCGGAGAACGGCAAGGTGGCGCTGCGCAAGATCCGTGCCCACCAGTATGACATTGTCTTTATGGATCATATGATGCCGGTGATGGATGGAATGGAAGCCATGCTTACGATCTGCCGGGAGAACCTTTGCACCAATACGCCGGTAATCGCTTTGACCGCCAACGCGGTAACGGACGTGCGGAAGGAATACCTTTCCAGCGGTTTTTCTGACTATCTGTTAAAGCCGGTATCCAAGAAGGAACTGCTGGCCTGCATTGCCAAGTATCTTCCTATGGAGAAGGCAGAGGAGCCAAAGCCAGAGAGTCCGGTGCCGGAGGAAAGCCCTGCCTTTGTTGAGGGATTGAAGGATCTGTTGGATACGGAGACCGGACTGGCGTATTGTGCCGGAAGCCCGGAGTTCTATCAGGAGATCCTGCAGAGCTATCTGGAAAATGACAAGTGTCCGGAGTTGAGCCGTGCCTTTGAGGAAAAGGACTGGGATGCCTACCGGATCTGTGCGCACAGCCTGAAGAGCACCTCGCTTACCATCGGAGCCCATAGTCTGTCGGAAGCGGCAAAGGGACTTGAGTTTGCGGTGAAGGAGGATCGCCTTGATTATATTCCGTTGCATCATGATGAGGTCTTAGAGCAGTATGAGAGGCTGCTTAGGAGGATCCGGGCAGTTCTTGGGGACGAGGTGATGGAAACGGCAGAGAGTCAGGAAGAGACAGAAGACCGTCAGCGTCTCCTTGTGATCGACGATGACCCGATCTCTTTGAGTGTTGCCCGTAAGATGCTGGAAGAGGAGTACAACGTTACCACCATGGATGCGGCAAGGAAGGCTATGGAGTATCTGGAGAATGTGGAGAATCGGGAGCTGCCGGCCATGATCCTTCTGGATATTCGTATGCCGGAACTGGATGGCTTTGATATGCTGCACTGGCTCCAGGGACGGGAGCGGATGGCAGAGATTCCGGTTATCTTTTTGACCGGTGACGAGGATGGAGACAGCGAGATCCGTGGCTTTAAGGAAGGAGCGCTGGATTTTATCCGCAAGCCTTTCGTGGTAGACATTATGAAGCAGAGGATCGGACGTATCCTTCAGCTTAAGACACTGCAGAAGGATCTGCAGCGTGAGGTTAGGAAACAGACGGCTGTGGCAGAAGAGCGGCAGCAGGCTTTTGAGCGGCTTACCACCCAGACCATGGAGGCTCTGGCGAAGGCTGTAGATGCCAAGGATCATTACACCAACGGTCATTCCCAGCGTGTGGCCAGATATTCCAAGGAGATCGCAAGGCGGCTGGGCAAGTCCGCGGACTATATCAACAAGATCTACTATACCGGACTTATGCATGATCTGGGTAAGATCGGTATACCGGATGAGATCATCCATAAGGATACCGGTCTGAGCGATGAAGAATATGAGCGGATCAAGGAACATCCTACCATTGGAGCGAATATTCTGCGCAACATTACGGAGATCCCGGATATTGCCCTTGGCGCCCACTGGCACCATGAGAGGATCGACGGTAGCGGTTATCCCGACGGATTGAAGGGGGATGAAATACCGGAGGCAGCAAGGATCATTGGAGTGGCAGATGCCTATGATGCGATGACAAGTAAGCGAAGCTACCGAGATCCGCTTCCGCAGGATGTGGTTCGGAAACAGATCCTGGAGGGAAAGGGAACCCAGTTTGAACCTGCATTTGCGGATATTATGCTGCAGATGATCGACGAGGATAAGGACTACAGGATGAAACAGGAATAGAAGAGGAAACGCATGAAAGATGAATATTTTGCAAAAGAGAACCGGTACGAGGGGGTCTCATACAGAAGAGCCGGAAGAAGCGGACTTATGCTTCCCCCTCTATCCCTTGGATTCTGGCACAATTTCGGAAACGTGGGAACCATAGAGAACATGCGGGAGATGATGCGCACAGCCTTTGACCACGGCATTACCTCCTTTGATCTGGCGAACAATTACGGCCCGCCATACGGACAGGCAGAGAAAAACTGCGGCCGCATTCTGGCCATGGATTTTAAGCCATATCGGGATGAACTGATCATTACCAGCAAGGCGGGATTTGATATGTGGCCCGGTCCCTACGGGAACTGGGGAAGCCGCAAGTATCTGCTGGCGAGCTGTGATCAGTCCCTTGAACGCCTTGGACTTGACTATGTGGATATTTTTTATCACCATCGCCCGGATCCAAACACTCCACTGGAGGAGACCATGGAAGCGCTAAAGCAGATCGTTACCAGCGGAAAGGCCATCTATGCCGGTATTTCCAACTATAACCGGGAACAGACGGAAGCGGCCATGAAATATGCGAAGAAGATCCATCTTCCTCTGGTGGTGAATCAAAAGCGGATGTCTCTTCTGGATCAGAAGACCCAAAGGGAAGGAACTGTGGAGTATTGCAGGAAAAACGGACCGGGGCTTGTGATCTTTTCACCTTTGGCGCAAGGGCTTTTGACCGGCAAATATCTCCAGGGCGTTCCGGAAGACAGCCGTGTGGCAAGGGATGCCAGATATCTTCACCGGGAGGATCTGACAGAGGAAAAGCTGGAAGTGATCGCTTCTCTCGCAGAACTGGCAGCGGAGCGTGGACAGACCCTGACAGAAATGTCTCTTGCCTACCTGCTGTTTGAGCCTGCGGTTGCCTCTGTGATCATTGGAGCGTCAAAGCCGCAGCAGATCCTTGATAATCTTAAGGCAACCGAGCATACGAACTTCACAGAGGAAGAACTGGCAAAGATCCATGAGATAACAAAGGGTTTCTGATGTGGCGAAGAAGCCGATCCTGTGGTAAGATGGACTCCGGAGAAAAAGGAGAAGTCTTATGAACAAGAAAAACAACATTGTACTGATCGGAATGCCGGGGGTGGGGAAAAGCACCATTGGCGTTATTCTTGCCAAGGAACTCGGATATGGATTTATTGATGCGGATCTTGTGATCCAGCAGCAGACCGGTAAATTATTAAAGGATATCATCGAAGAAGAGGGCGTGGACGGCTTTATTCGAGTGGAAGAGGATGTGAATGCTTCCATTGAGAGCCATCACTGCATCATTGCCACGGGAGGTAGTGTGGTATATGGAGCAAAGGCCATGGACCACCTCCGGGAGATCGGAACCGTGGTATATATCCGTGTGGATCTGGAGACGCTGGAAGAGCGGCTGGATAATATGAAGAACCGCGGTGTGGTATTACGGGAAGGTCAGACCCTTCCGATGCTGTTTGATGAGAGAACACCGCTGTATGAGAAGTATGCGGATGTGATCATTGATGAGAAGGATCTGACGCCGGAGGAGACTCTGGATCAGTTATTGAAGCAGTTGCAGAAATTAGCGCAGCAGCGCTACTGAAGAGGTTGCAGGAAACGTTCCGTTTCTTGCAACTTTTTTAACTCAGTCGGGGTACAAGCTCCGACTGAGTTAAACGCTCCGCGAGGATGCGCACGGATTCTCAAAAAACCTCAAGAGCAGCAAAGTGTTGAAAAAAGTGATATAATAGAAGTGTTGTTAACTATTGTTGCGTATTCTTGTAAAAATTCGTTATAATAGGCTGATGGAAAAAGATAAAAGATGGAGGTAACGTATGGACATTGTTTGTTTGGATATGGAAGGTGTATTGGTACCGGAGATCTGGATCGCTTTTGCGGAGGAGAGTGGTATTCCCGAGCTGAAGAGAACCACCAGAGATGAGCCGGATTACGATAAGCTGATGAAGTACCGAATCGATATTCTTCGGGAGCATGGCCTTGGACTGAAGGAGGTTCAGGATGTGATCGCTAAGATCGATCCCATGGAGGGAGCGAAGGAATTCTTAGACGAGCTCCGCAGTCTGACACAGGTGATCATCTTATCCGATACATTTGAGCAGTTTGCTGCACCGTTGATGCAGAAGCTTGGATGGCCAACCATTTTCTGTAACACACTTGAAGTGTCTGAGGACGGCATGATCACAGGCTTTCGTATGAGAGTATCCGATTCCAAGAAGACAACGGTCAAGGCACTGCAATCCATTGGATTTGAGACCATTGCCAGTGGAGACAGTTATAATGATCTGGGAATGATCCAGGCCAGCAAGGCCGGCTTTTTATTCAAGAGTACGGATAAGATCAAAGCGGATTACCCGCAGATTCCCGCTTTCGAGACCTATGATGAACTTCTTCGTGCGATCAAGGCGAATCTTGGCTAATTAATTCCTGGTTATATTTTGAGGAGGAATGTTTAAGTATGACAAAGCAACCCGATATGAAGCAAAAAGAAAGCAGACGGAGAGGACAACGCACGATCCGCGGTAAGGTATTGATGTTTACGATGCCGGTGGTGATCGTCACCATCATCGTACTGGTGGTTTTATCCGCCGAATTGTCCAAGGCCAGACTGCAGGAGAAGGCCGTAGCACAGTTGGAGTCATCCATTACGAACCAGGGCGACAACATTGAATCGTGGATGAACAACAATATGCAGTTTTTTGCAACAGCCAAAAAGACCATTGAGGCCGCTGGGGCAGATGGCAGTGAACTCCAGGCAATGCTGGATAATTACTACGGATTCAACAAGTATTCACCAAATGGCGTATACATTGCGGACTCCAACGGTAAGGTGTTCAAGGCCAGTCAGGCGACACTTGCTGCCGGGGATGTGAAGAGCAGCCACTGGTATCAGGAAGGTTTGACACGTGTGAATATGGACTACGGTTCTGTTTACATGAACGCGGCGGGAGAGTACGTTGTTTCCGCCTCCGGAATTTTAAATGACGGATCGGATGATATTAAGGTTATTTCTGCAGACGTGGATCTTAATCAGATCAGTATCATTGTCAACTCCGGTGTTAAGATGGACGGAGCAAGCTCCATCCTGGTAGATACAGCAGACGGAACCATTCTTTCCTCACCGGATTCTTCCATGGTGGGAGCGAACATTGAGAAGCAGGACAGCAGTCTGTTAAAGGGCATCGCCAAGGAGATCTCGGATCGGAAATACATTAACGGCGCCATCGCCGGTAACATGGTTTCCTACCGAAGCATTTCCGGTACGGCCTGGGTGCTGATCTCCTATGCACCGGAGAGCCTGATCCTTGCAGATGTTAATTCTCTTGGACGGATCCTTCTTGTTGTAGGTGCGGTTGCGGTCATCCTGTTGATCGTACTCATCTCTGTGATGGTAACACGGATCTTCAGACCTCTGAATGAAATTACAAAGGATATCATTGCCATGTCTTCCGGTGATTTCACCATTGAGGTTCGGAATAAGAGCAATGACGAGATCGGTGTCATGAGTAATAAGGTGGCTGAGTTTGTGGAGAGTATGCGTGGCATGCTTTCCAGCATCAACCGGGAGTCCGATAAGTTAAAGGATCAGTCCGATAACTCCAACCATGTTTCACGAAGCATGTATTCTGCTTCCCAGTCTCAGTCAGAGGCGATGGAAGGCTTGAATAATACTGTGGATCAGCTTGCCATCGCGGTGAATGAGATCGCCGAGAATGCTACCACTCTTGCACAGGTCGTATCGGATACAAGAGATAACTCCGATCGTGCAGATGCAAGCATGCGGGAGACCGTTGAGATCACCCAGAAGGGTCGTGATGACATGCAGAAGCTTGGTTCCGCTATGGATCAGATCAAGTCGGCCAATGCGCAGCTTGTTGCATCCATTAATCAGGTGGGAGAGGCTTCCGAGGAGATCACTAAGATCGTTGGTATGATCTCTGAGATCGCTGATGAGACCAACCTTCTTTCTCTGAATGCTTCCATTGAGGCTGCCCGTGCCGGAGAGGCCGGAAGAGGATTTGCAGTGGTTGCATCCGAGATCGGAAACCTTGCGAATAATTCTGCTCAGTCTGCAAGTGATATCAACCAGCTGATTCAGCAGGTACGAGGTCTGATCGACAACGTTGTCGGCCAGGCAGAGGCTTCCGCCAAGAGCATTGATGCCAACAGTGAGCTGATCCATACCGCTGTGGTCAACTTCGATACGATCTATGAGAACATTAAGAAGTCAAATGAAGAATTAAGTTCTGTGGTTCAGAACATCCAGAAGGTTGAGGATGTTGCTACCAACGTGGCTGCGATCTCCGAGGAGCAGGCGGCCAGCACAGATGAGATCCTTCAGACCTCCAAGGATATGGTGGAGCATGCCAACGATATTACAAGAAGCAGCCAGGATGTGGCAGACAACTCCCACGAGCTGGCAGATACTTCTCAGTCACTGGCATCTTATGTATCCAGATTCCGTATTTAAGGAGGCAATCGTATGAAGAACAGTTTTTTTAAGAAATTTATTTCAGCACTTTGTGTTACTACGCTGACCGTCGGTATGCTGACGGGCTGTGGTTCATCCGGATCCGCTTCCTCTTCCGGAGGGAAGGTCCTGATTGCGTATACGGATACAGAGGATACCTTCCGTGGAGCTTTGGCCGATGGTATTACCGAACAGGCGAAGGAACTTGGCGTGGATATCGATATGCAGCAGACCGGAGATTCCGTTGCGGATCAGATCAAGCTGATCGAGAAGGCATCCGAGGATGGGTATTCCGGTGTGATCTGTTGTGCGGCAGATGCTGCCACAGCGCATCAGATCGAGCTGGCGGCAGGGGATATGCCGGTGGTATTTATCAATGCACAGCCGGAAGAGGACCAGCTGAAGAGCAACAAATACATCTACGTAGGTTCACCGGAGGAGGATGCCGGCAGATACGAGGGCGAATATGTCTATAACAAGCTGGGTAAGCCTTCCGAGATGAATCTTATTATTTTGAAGGGTGAGAAGGGCCATTCCGCGACCATTGCGAGAACCGCCGCAGCCAAGAACTATATTAAGGATCAGGGATGCAAGGTCAATGTTACCTTCAGTGACTTTGCCAACTGGACACCGGAGGGGGCATATCAGATGATGGATATGGCCAAGAAGGTTGGTGCGAAGTACGATGCCGTGATCTGTAACAACGATTCCATGGCTGTGGGTGTGATCAACTGGATGAAGGACAACGGTGTGGATCCGAAGCAGGTTCCGGTATGCGGCGTTGATGCCACAGCAGAAGGCTGTCAGTCCATTCTGGACGGACAGATGCAGTTTACCTGCCAGCAGAATGCAGCGGGACAGGCGAAGGCAGCATTGGAGGCTGTAAAGACCCTCGCTTCCGGCAAGCGCCTGGACAGCGTGAAGGGTGCCACCGGGGACGGAAAGTACGTATGGGTACCGTTTAATAAGGTCGAGGCGTCCAATGTAAAAGATTTTATGTGATCCCCTCTAGCAATTATATACAGAAAAGTGTATGATAATGCCTTGGTTGTATTTATGGCAACCGAGGCATTTTTGCGTTCCGGCAGAAAAGCAATATACATTAATATACAATATACATGAAGACGGGGGAATATGTGATGGCGCAGTATTTTACAAAAAAGAGTATGAAAAGGTACCTTTGGGATCTTTTTATAATTTTCCTGGGAAGCACAATGGTATCCTTTGCGGTGAAATATATTTTTGATCCGGCGGGACTGATCACAGGAGGTGTATCGGGACTTGCCATTGTCATCCGCTTCCTGACGCAACATTACGGACCGGTGACGATACCGCTTTGGCTTTCAAACCTTTTACTGAATGTTCCGGTGTTCCTTTTTGCGTGGAAGGTGGACGGCTTTAAGCGGATCGTCCGTACCGGCGTGGGATTTCTGATCATGACGGTAGAGCTGGCGGTGTTTCCGGATTACACCCTGATTCCGGATAACCTTCTTCTGACATCCGTCTACGGAGGTATTCTGTTTGGCGTGGGAACCGGCCTGTTGCTTCTGGCAAGAGCGACCACAGGCGGAACGGATATGCTGGGAAATTCCCTGCAGCATTTCTTTCGCCATATTCCGGTGGGAACCATTATTGAGATCCTGGACGGAAGTATCGTGGTGGTAGGTGCCTTTGTATTCAACATCGAGCATACCTTATATGCGATCATTTCCGTATATGTGATGGGTAAGCTCATCGACAAGGTCGTAGACCGCGGTAAAAAGGCGAAGATCGCCCTGATCATTTCAAAGGAATCGGACGCCATTGCCGGGGATATTATGATGAATTTGGATCGGGGTGTTACAAGTTTGGACGGAAAAGGTGTATACTCAGGACAGGGCCGAACAGTGCTGGTCTGCGTATGTACCAAGAAGGATATTCCTGAGATGAAGGATATCGTTAAGGAACATGATAAAAAGGCTTTCTTCATTGTAGGTAACGTAAGTGAAGCAATGGGAGAAGGATTCGTAGAGCACTGGTCGTAAGGCCGGTGCTTTTTGAAAGAAACATTATTTTTTTATCTTAAATTGCAAAAAATAGTTGCAACTGTGGAATAGGCAATATAAAATAGGCAGGTGCTTATCACCCCAGATGTGTAATTGTGGGGGGATAGGACAGGAGGGTATGAAATGAAGAGACTGAAATCATTAAGGCTGAATGTATCGGTATCTGCAGTACTGATGCTTGTGATTGGAACGATCTGTATTCTGAATCCGGATTCTGTTTCGAATTTTCTGGCAAAGATCATCGGAGTTGTTCTGGTGCTGGTTGCTGCCATTATGTTTCTTGGAAGGATCTCCGATGAGAGACTTCGCGTCCCTGCTTTGATCATAGCGGCTATGATCGCTGCATTAGGATTGTTTATTTTCACGAATCCAAATCAATTTACATATCTTATCTTTCTGGTATTTGGTATTATACTAGTTGTGGACGGCTTGCAGGATGTGACCATGGCGTTTGCCGGGAAAGCGGCAAAGGCACCCCGTTGGTGGGGACCGTTGATACTGGGAGGAATCGATCTGGCTCTAGGCGTTTTATGCGTGGCGGGGCAGTTCGTAAAACTAAGTATTGCTGCCATCGGAATCATGCTTTTGTATGATGGCATCAGCTCCTTGTTTGTGGTGCATAAGGTCAATTCTGCAGAGCGCGTGATTGACACGGTGATCACACGAGAAGAGGATGTATAAGGAGGCAGAATGTGAGACAGATGGAATTTAAAATGGAGCGGACAGGTCTTTTGGAAGTGGGAGACGTTCTTCCGGTTACAGAATCCAAGCTCCCGAATTCCTACTACTACACGTTGGGCAAGGCTTATGCAATGTCTGCAAACTATAGTACATTAGAGAGACTACGTTCCAGGGAAGGAACTGTGGTAGACGTCAAAGAGACTCCCAAGGGATTCTTTGTTACAGTTGAATTTGACGAATAGCGAGAAGGAGAACGCCGTAACTACCTATGAGATATATACCGGTACACCAGCTTGAAGAGAACATGATCTTAGGCCAGGAGCTATACGACGCGGATGGTCGAATGCTGATCAGTAAGCATACAGAGCTTACGGATGAGAATATTGCTTTTATTGCATTCCTTGGAATTCCAGGGGTATATATTGATGATGAATTTTCCGAAGATATTCAGATTCAGGAGATTATAGAGCCGGAGGTCTACAAGGCTGCGGTTCAGATCATTCACAGGGTCTTTATCTATTCAATGGATGAAGGAACAGACAATGAAGAGGCAGCACTTCAGGAAGAGGTACGGAAGATCGTCAAAGCAACCCTGAAGCAGAAGGATGTCTTATATAATCTGATCAATATCAAAAGCTACGATGGATATACCTATTTCCATTCCGTGAATGTTGCGATTCTTTCTGCGGTGCTAGGAGCAAAGCTGCACCTGTCGGAAGAGGAACTTATGGATTTGACCACAGCAGGCTTCCTTCATGACGTGGGAAAGGTCTTTGTGGATCCGGAGATCATCAATGCCCCCAGAAAGCTTACGCCGGAGGAACGGGCGATGATGATGGATCATCCAAGACTGGCCTATGATTTTCTGAAGACCAATTATCACTTTAATGAGAATGTATTGGAAGCGGTCTATCAGCACCATGAGTGGTATAATGGACACGGATATCCGAGACGAATGGAGGAGAAGGATATTTCTCTTCTGGCAAGGATCATTAAGGTAGCGGATGTTTACGATGCAATGACCGGACGCCGGAGCTATCACGAGCCGTATCTTCCATCGGATGTACTTGAGTACATTATGGGACGTAACGGAATGGAATTTGATCCGGAGGTTGTAAAGCTGATGATCGCGGAATTCTGTGTATATCCGGTGGGATGTGAGGTGCAACTCTCCGATGGACGTCATGCCGTGGTTTTAGAGAATCACCGTGGAACCATTATGCGACCGACCATTAAGCTTTTTGGAACAGAAGAGATCCTGAACCTGACAGACGATAGAAGCACGTGGAATATTACGATCACAAAGCTACTTATGTGACAGAATTAGAGGATTTATGACCAATCAAGGGAATAATGCGATCGATATTTTATTGGCAGAAAGCTTTAAAGAGCTTGCATGTGTAAGACCCATAGAGAAGATCACAATTCGTGAGATCACAGACAAGGCCGGTGTTATCAGACCGACCTTTTATAATCATTTTCAGGACAAATATGAGCTGCTGGAGTGGATCGTTCGTACGGAGCTTATCGCTCCCATGGAGCCTTTGCTCGATAACGGTATGTTGAAGGAGGCGCTGACGCTTTCTCTGACCAGCATGTTAAAGGAGAAGAATTTCTATACCCATGCTGTGAAGCTGGAGGGACAGAATTCCTTTGCCATTACCTTTAAGTCGGCCATAACCCAGATGGCCCTGGCGCGGCTGAACCAGCGCAGGGTGGAGGAGTTGCTTCCGAAGAAGTGGCTGACACCGGAGCGGGTGGCGGATTATTTTGCGGAGTCCCTAAGCTATGCCATCATCGAATGGGTAAAAGACGATATGGCGGTTCCCATGAACGAGCTGGTGGACATCATCATCTATGTGGCAAATCATTCTTTGGGCGACATTATCGCCAATCTTTATCGCTAGGCGCGACAAAAACCGGGTAATGTATAATGGATCGCAACAGGTAATTATGTTTGCATATATCCAAAATCAGCCGGGCGCGTGTATACTTTTTTTAGAATCGATTACAGGTGGACCATCCCACAGTTCTTTGGAGGAACAGTATGAACTGGCTTGAAAATTTACTGATTCTGATCGGAATCAGTTTAGATGTATATGCGGCAATGGAGATCGAGGGATCTATGATCCCTACCGTTAAGAAAAAGGCACTGGGAATCGCTTGTGGCGTGGTGACGCTCTGGCAGTGTGCATTTTTCTTTGGCGGCTATTTCTTTTCCTATGAGCTGCTTCACCTTCACTATTTGAATAACGGACCTAAGACGGGATCTGTGCTTGCGGTCATCATCTTTGGCCTTTTAGGAATCCGCCTGATGTATAAGGCGTTTCGGCAGGAGAATTTCGATGAGAAGCGTCGTGAGATCCAGATCCGCAAATATATTCGGATCATTGCCACCAGCAGTATCTACACCCTTTTTACCGGGGCAGCCTGCGGCATGGTAGGTTCCAATGAATATTATATGCTTCTGGTGATCGTGATCAGTACCGTAGGCGTTGTGATCGGCGGTGTGTATACCGGTTACCGCTTTGGGTACGGCTCGAAGAGCCGCCTGTATGCGATTGGTGGCATTATGCTGTTTGTAGCAGGAGGACTGCTGTTACTCCGAGATGTGCTTGGAATGTTTAATCCCATCGGCTAAGGATCGACAGAGAACAGGAGGCCGGATATGAGTAGAGGAAAGTTGAAGACGGATCCGAAGCGGGTGCAGGAGATCCTGGATCGGATGGATGCGACCTATGGGACGAACATTCCCTGCTATTTGGATCATGAGACCCCATGGCAGCTTTTGTTTGCTACGATTCTGTCTGCCCAGTGTACAGATGCCCGTGTGAATCAGGTGACAAAGGAACTGTTCGTAAAGTATCCGGATCTTGCATCCTATGCCAATGCAGACCTTCATGAGATGGAGGAGGCGATTCATTCCACAGGTTTCTACCATAACAAGGCGAAAAATATCATAGCCTGTGCCAGAAGACTGCAGGAGGATTTTGGAGGAGAGGTCCCCAGGGATATGGAAGATCTGACATCACTGCCAGGTGTGGGGCGGAAGACCGCCAATGTGATCCGGGGCAATATCTTCCGGGAACCCAGTGTGGTAGTGGATACCCATGTGGGCCGTATTGCCAGACGTCTGCAACTGACGGAGCAGAAGGATCCGGTGAAGGTGGAATACGAACTGATGGAGGTGATTCCGAAGGATCACTGGATCCTGGTCAATCATCAGTTTATCGCCCTGGGCCGGGCGCAGTGCAGTTCTCTTCGACCCAAATGTGAAGAATGTTATCTGCAGGATCTGTGTGCAGGTCCTGTTACAAAATAAAAGGGGGCTGGAAAAATGATTATCTCATTTTTTCCAGCCCCCTTTTTTAATCCTTGTTAAAATTCTCCAGTTCTTGTTCTTCTTCCGGAACCATAGGTTCAAGATAGTCGAGGATCTTATGTTCCAGTAAAAGATGCAGGGACTTGACCTGTTCGATCACAGCAGGGATCTTGCGTTCCTGATGCAATGCCTGATAGCAGTCACCCATCAGCATATAGTTGGTACTGATGTCAGAGCGAACCGAAGCACCGAAGGAAAGAACCGTAAGGGCATCGTGGTAACGCTCTACTTCCATAAGACACTTGGCATAATCACAGAGAAGAATGGTCATCTGGGAGAAGTCGTCCCCCATCTGCTGAACCGTATCGAGATTACCGGGACCGTATTCGATCTTAAGATCGGTGTTGGTCTTGCCGTTTAAGTTCAGGAGCCTGTGGGTTGCGATCTCTTCCAGAGCCTCTTCGATCATGATCACCGCTTCGTCTTCGCTAAAATGCAATGGAAATTTGTCAAGGGGAATGGTAATATAGGTAAGACTGTTGAGATCCCTGTCAACAGCTGTGTCAGCCTGCTTTTCCCGATTCCAGAAGGCATTTTCCGTTTCGGACTGGTGCTTTCGGATCTTGGCGAGACGAATGGCCAGAAGAACGCACAATGTCAGTATAATGATTAGGGATGGATACATATAAACGACCTTTCTAGAGCAACATAGCTGCAGAGGAGAAACATGTATAAAAGACCAAAGCGCACAAGAATAATGACAGCGGCAATTGCACTGATCCTGGTAAGTTCCATGATCGTCACCTTCATTGCGGCATTGATCCCGTGGAACTAATATACTAAAAAACGCCTGATTTTTCAATGGAATTCGTTGATATTCATCTTGCCAGAGCTTGCACGGGTTTTGTACAATTAGATGGATTATGGGTAAGTGAAAAAGGACGTGAAAGAAATGAGATTATCGAGAGTTTTGACAGTTGGTGTGATCACCTGTGCAACCGTTGTTTCCGGTGCTTTTTTATTGACACCGAAGAAGACGGTTACGGTGGCTTCTGCTTCCCAGGAAAGCAATTCTGTGATCCCAAAGAACATTAAGATCGCAGGAGTGGATGTTTCCGGAATGACAGCGGAGGAGGCCGGTACAGCGCTGGATGATTATGCCAAGCAGGTGGGAGACCGGGAGATCACCCTTAAGTCAGAGGATGGTTCTGTCAAGGTGAAGGCCAGCAATCTTGGCCTTTGTGCCGACAGCGACGAGGTCGTTACCCGGGCGCTGAATTACGGTTCCATGGGTAACCTGGTGGAACGCTATATGAATAAAGAGGATCTGTCAGCCGGCAAGGAGAAGGATTACGAGTTAAACCTCTCTGTGGATTCGGCCAAGACCATGCAGTATCTTCAGGATAACGAGGCACAGCTGGTTTCTGAGGCTGTGGATAACGGATTAAAGAGAGAGAACGGAGCCTTTGTATTTGTTCCGGGTAAGGATGGTCATTCCCTTGATCTGGAGCAGAGCCTTCAGGCCGTACAGGATTTTGCGGCAGAGGATTATCTGAAGGGCAAGGATACGGTTCGTCTGGTGACGAAGACCTCCAAGCCGAGAGGAAGCAGGAAGGAACTTTCACAGATCACCGATGTACTGGGATCTTTTTCCACTGACTTTTCTTCTTCAACCGCTGCCAGAGCGCAGAACGTGCGGAACGGAGCAAGTAAGATCGACGGAACCCTTCTGTATCCGGGAGAGGTATTTTCCGTTGCGCAGACTTTGAATCCTATGACGGCAGAGAACGGATATGCCCAGGCGCCGTCCTATGAGAACGGAACCACCGTTATGACCTATGGCGGAGGAATCTGTCAGGTGTCAACCACACTTTACAATGCGGTGATCCGGGCAGAGCTTGGGGTCGTTGAGCGTTCCTCGCACTCCATGGTGGTTCACTATGTGGATCCATCGGATGATGCGGCCATTGCAGGAGATGTCAAGGACTTTAAGTTTAAGAATACCTACGATACACCGGTTTATATTGAGGGTTACACCACAGGCGGAGTGATCCACTTTAATGTATACGGCAAGGAGACAAGGGATTCGAACAGATCCATCGAATTTGTCAGCGAGATCGTGTCACAGACCGATCCTAAGGACGTATTCAAGGCGGATGGTTCCCTTCCGCTTGGAACCGTTACGAGAACCTCCGGTCAGGCACATACAGGATATGTTGCCAGACTATGGAAGATCGTTAAGAAAAATGGTAAGGTAGTCAGCAAGAAGGTTTTCAATAACAGCCGTTATCGTTCCACCGATAATGAATATGTGGTTGGAACCAAATCTGACAACCCGGAGGCAGTAGCAGCGGTGAATGCTGCCATTTCCAGCGGGGACTACAGTACAGTGACCGCAGCAGCCGCAAAGTGGAAGAATGTGAAGGCTCCGGAGGAAGACAATAAGGATCAGAAGGATACCGATAAGAAATCCGATGATAAGAAGTCTGACGACAAGAAGAACGACAATAAGAAAAAAGATTCGAACAAAGAGAACAAGCCATCTTCCAAAGAAGAATCAACAAAGAAGACCAACTAAGAAGGAAGATTATTTTGGAAATTGGGAAAGTACCGGAGAGCGTATTAAAGCGCTCTGTGTTAAAACAGCTTAAGACAAAAAGAGAAGAAGTGATCCTTGGCAGTGGCGTGGGAGAAGACTGTGGAGCCCTGGAGCTGAAAGAGGATGAGATCTTTGTGGTTTCAACCGATCCTATTACAGGAACCGCCAAGGAGATCGGCAACCTGTCGGTTTTGATCACAGTAAACGATCTTGCCAGTTCCGGAGCGGAAGCCATCGGAATTCTGCTTACGGTCCTTTTACCGGATCAGACGAAGGAGAAGGTCCTGAAGGAGATCATGGCACAGGTGAATGAGGCCTGCGATGCGGCAGGTATTCAGGTGATCGGAGGACATACGGAGGTTACAGCCGCGGTGAACCAGCCGCTGGTATCCGTAACAGGCATCGGCAAGGTGAAGAAGGGACGACTGATCTCGACAGCCGGAGCAAAGCCGGGAATGGATCTGATCGTTACCAAGTGGATCGGCATTGAGGGAACGACCATCATTGCCAAAGAAAAGGAAGAAGAATTACGTCAGGTATTCCCGGCGGACTACGTTAAGTCTATGTGTGATATGTCAGCGTACCTGTCCGTTCAGAAGGATGGCGTGATCGCAGCCGCGGCGGGTGCCGCTGCCATGCATGATATTACAGAGGGCGGAGTCTTTGGTGCCCTCTGGGAAGTTGCAAGCGCCAGTGGCGTCGGGCTGGATGTGGATCTGTCACAGATCCCGATCCGTCAGGAAACGGTTGAGCTCTGCGATCATTATAAGCTCAATCCATATGGCCTGATCAGTAGCGGAAGCATGCTGATCGCTGCTGAGAACGGTATGAAGGTCGTAAGAGCACTTGAGGAGGCCGGTATTTCGGCAACCATCATCGGACAGACCACCGCCGGCAGAGAAAAGGCCATTCGCTATGATGGACAGACCCGTTATCTGGAACAACCGAAGACGGATGAATTTCACAAAGTATTGGGCTAGGGAGGTTCAAAATGCAGGAAAAGATTCTTAACTATATCGAAAAGAATTCAAGGATCAATCTTCACGAGTTGGCTGTTATCCTTGGTGAAGATGAAACAGCGGTCATGAATACATTAGAGGAGATGGAGCAGGAGCATGTGATCTGCGGCTACCATACTCTGATCAATTGGGACAAGGCAGGCATCGATAAGGTGACAGCCATGATCGAGGTTCGCGTTACACCGCAGAGAGGAATGGGTTTCGACAAGGTTGCCCGTCGTATCTATAATTATCCGGAAGTAAATTCTGTATATCTGATCTCCGGCGGATTTGATTTTATGGTGATCATTGAGGGAAGGACCCTTCGTGAAGTGGCTGAGTTCGTTTCACAGAAGCTGTCAGCTCTGGATTCCGTATTATCCACAAAGACAAACTTTATCCTTAAGAAGTACAAGGACCATGGTACCATCATGGCAGATGCTCCAAAGGAAGATGAAAGGGTCGGTGTATCATGAGTAAACGTCCTGTGAATCAGACCATTACCGGTATCGCACCTTCCGGGATCCGTAAGTTTTTTGATATCGTTGCTGAGATGAAGGACGCTATTTCCCTGGGTGTAGGTGAGCCGGATTTTGATACTCCATGGAGAGTCCGGGATGAGGCAATCTACTCTCTGGAGCAGGGTAGAACATTCTACACAAGTAACTCCGGATTGCTGGAATTAAAGGAAGCCATCAGCGGTTATCTGGATCGCAAGTATGACCTTCATTATGATCCGAAGAAGGAGATCATGGTAACGGTGGGAGGATCCGAAGCCATTGACCTTGCTTTTCGTGCCATGCTGGATCCGGGAGACGAGGTGCTGATTCCTCAGCCATCCTATGTATCCTATGTGCCATGTGCCGTACTTGCAGGTGGTGTTCCGGTTACCATTGACCTGAAAGAGGAGAATGAATTCCGTTTGACCGCTCAGGAGCTGGAAGAGCATATTACAGACAAGACCAAGATCCTTGTTCTGCCCTTCCCGAACAACCCCACCGGTGCCATCATGGAGATGGAGGATCTTGTGGCCATCGCCGATGTGATCCGCCGTCATGATATTTATGTTATGACAGATGAGATCTATTCCGAGCTGACCTATGGAACAGAGCATGTCTCCATTGCGTCCCTTCCGGGTATGAAGGAACGTACGGTATATATCAACGGTTTTTCCAAAGCCTTTGCCATGACCGGTTGGAGACTTGGTTATGCCTGTGCGCCGGAGGAGATCTTAGAGCAGATGCTGAAGATCCATCAGTTTGCTATTATGTGTGCGCCTACCACCAGCCAGTATGCCGGTGTTGAGGCGGTGAAGCACTGTGACAAGGAAGTTGCGGCCATGCGTGAGGAATATGACGGCAGACGCCGTTACCTTCTCGGACGGCTTCGTGGTATGGGGCTGACCTGTTTTGAACCCTTCGGAGCCTTTTACATGTTCCCTTCCATTAAGGAATTCGGCATGACCTCCGATGAGTTTGCAACACGACTTCTTGAGAGCAAGAAGGTAGCCATTGTGCCGGGTACGGCTTTTGGAGCCTGTGGTGAGGGATTTCTCAGAATCTCCTATGCCTACTCCTTAGAGAGCCTGAAGACCGCCTTGGATCGAATCGAAGAGTTCGTTACAGAGCTTCGGGAAAAGAAGCAGTAAGATATGGGACTGCGGCCTATGCTGCAGTCCTTTTCAATGAAAAGAGAATTATGTCATTAAATATTGTATTATATGAACCAGAAATTCCGGCAAATACAGGGAACATCGGACGTACCTGTGTGGCAACCGGCACAAAACTACATTTAATCGATCCCCTGGGCTTTAAGATCAATGATAAGATGTTGAAGCGGGCAGGGATGGATTACTGGGACCAGCTGGATGTGACCCGTTATGATGACTGGCAGGATTTTTTAGAGAGAAATCCCGGTGCCCATCTTTATTATTTTACAACGAAGGCCCGTTACGCCTATACGCAGGTGGCCTACGAAGAAGATGCCTACCTGGTATTCGGCAAGGAAAGTGCCGGTATTCCGGAGGAGATCCTGGAGAAGGATCCGCAGCACTGTGTCCGTATCCCCATGATTGGAGAGACACGGTCACTGAATCTGGGGAACTCGGCAGCCATTGGTTTGTACGAGGCTCTTCGCCAGAACGATTTTGACGGAATGAAGATGAGAGGTCAGCTGCACCACCTGAAGTGGTCGGTTGATGTTATGGAGAGAACAAAGGATTAATTCATGGGGATCATTGAAGCAAAAGATTTAGTACATGAATATTACCGGAGAGACGAAGAAGGTAATGTGGAGTCTATTGAGACCGCCGTGGATCATGTGAATCTGTCGGTGCAGCCGGGGCAGTTTATTTCAATTCTCGGACACAACGGTTCCGGAAAGTCTACCCTAGCAAAGCATATCAACGCTTTGTTGCTGCCGACAGAGGGAACGCTTCTGGTGGACGGAAAGGACACCTCGGTTGAGGCCAATGAGTTGTCGATCCGTAAGAATGCCGGAATGGTATTCCAGAATCCGGACAACCAGATCATTGCCTCTGTTGTGGAAGAGGATGTGGGATTCGGACCGGAGAATATCGGTGTTCCTACAGAGGAGATCTGGACACGGGTGGAAAAGGCCTTAAAGTCAGTCGGAATGTGGGAATACCGGACCCATTCCCCCAACCGTCTTTCCGGCGGACAGAAGCAGCGTGTGGCCATTGCCGGAGTCATGGCGATGGAACCAAAGTGCATCATCCTGGATGAGCCAACCGCCATGCTGGATCCGGATGGACGAAAAGAAGTGATCAAAACGGCGCACGAGTTGAACCGGACCAAAGGGGTCACGATCATTTTGATTACCCACTATATGGAAGAAGTGGTAGACAGTGATTATGTCTACGTTATGGAAAAGGGATCTGTTGTCATGAAGGGAACACCAAGAGAGATTTTTTCTCAGGTGGATGCCTTAAAGCAGTATCGACTGGATGTGCCGCAGGTCACCCTTTTGGCAGATGAACTTAGAAAAGCAGGAATGGATATCCCGGCAGGGATCCTGACCCGTGAGGAATTATTGGAGGCTCTATGTCATTGATCCTGGATCATGTGTCTTACACCTACAGTGTCGGAAGCGGATACGAGGTGAAGGCATTAAATGATGTTAATCTTAAAATTGAAGATGGGGAATTTATTGGTATCATCGGTCACACCGGTTCCGGTAAGTCCACCCTTGTACAGCATTTGAACGGATTGATTCAGGCGACGAGCGGAACCATTTATTATAACGGTGCGGACATTTACGATAAGGATTATGACCGGAAGGAGCTTCGTACCCAGGTAGGAATGGTTTTTCAGTATCCGGAACATCAGCTGTTTGAGACAACGGTCTTTGAGGATGTAAAGTACGGTCCGAAGAACCAGGGATTGGACGACAAGCAGGCGACCCTTCGCGCCTTTGAGGCACTCCAGAAGGTCAAATTCCCGGAGGAGAACTATGATGCGTCGCCTTTTGAACTGTCCGGCGGACAAAAGCGCAGAGCCGCCATCGCCGGCGTGATCGCCATGAAACCGGCGGTTCTGATTCTGGACGAGCCGACGGCAGGACTTGATCCCAAGGGAAGGGACGAGATCCTGGGACTGATTCGGGAGATGCACGATAAAAGTGGCATTACGATCATTCTGGTCTCTCACAGTATGGAGGACGTGGCTAACTATGTGGACCGAATCATTGTAATGGAAAAGGGAGCGCCGTTGTTTGACGGAGCCCCTAGAGAGGTTTTTGCAAATTACAAGAAGCTTGAAGAGATCGGACTGGCGGCGCCTCAGGTGACCTATCTGATGCATGACCTGTACGATCAGGGATATCCGGTGGATCCACAGGCAACAACGGTAGAAGAAGCAAAGCAGGAGATCCTGCGGGTGTTTGGAAACAGGTAAGGAAGGCAAATGTTAAAGGATATTACGTTAGGACAATATTATCCGGTGGACTCGGTGGTACATCGACTGGATCCCAGAGTGAAACTTTTTGGAACGCTGATGTATGTGATCTGTCTGTTTGTGGCAGACCATGTGGCCGGGTTTGCCCTTATGACGGTCGTTCTTGCAACGGTGATCTTTCTGAGTAAGGTGCCTTTTTCCTACATGGTGCGGGGACTGAAAGCTATTGTTTTACTGCTGGTGATCGCCGGAGCTTTCAATCTGTTTTTAACACCGGGAGAAGCGGCCTTTACCCTGTGGAAAATCAGCGTGTCATGGGCTGGAATCAAATCCGCCCTGCTGATGGTTTTTCGCATGACCTATCTGATCATCGGAACGAGCATCATGACGCTTACAACAACGCCCAACCAGCTGACCGACGGATTGGAAAAGAGCCTTCGGTTGTTGAATTATATCCATGTCCCGGTTCATGAGATCGCTATGATGATGTCCATTGCGCTCCGGTTTATCCCGATTCTGATCGAAGAGACGGATAAGATCATGAAGGCTCAGATGGCAAGAGGAGCGGATTTTGAAAAAAAGGGTCTTGTCAATAAGGCAAAGGCCATGGTGCCTCTGCTGGTACCGCTGTTTGTTTCTGCCTTCCGCAGAGCGAACGATCTTGCCCTGGCCATGGAAGCCCGTTGCTATCACGGCGGTGAGGGCAGAACCAAGATGAAGCCCCTTCATTACCGAAGGATCGATGCAGTGGCATATGTTGCGATCCTGTTTGTTTTTGCGGCAAGTATTGCAGTTGCAATCCTCTACTAGAAAAGGTTCAAACATATGCGGGTAAAATTAGTTGTAGCCTACGACGGAACGAATTACTGCGGGTGGCAGGTACAGCCAAACGGAGACACCATTCAGGAGGAATTAAACAAGGCTCTTTCGGATCTTTTTCATACACCGATCCAGACCATGGGAGCCAGTCGGACAGATTCCGGGGTTCATGCCAGAGGGAATGTGGCTGTCTTTGATGTGGACAGCAGAATGCCAGCCGAAAAGATCTCCTATGCCTTGAATCAGCGGCTTCCGGATGACATTGTGATCCAGGAGTCAATGGAGGTTCCTTCGGATTTTCATCCAAGGTATCAGAAGACAAGAAAAGCTTACGAATACAAGATTCTGAACCGGCGTTTCCCGGATCCGATTCTGGCGCGGTATACCTATTTCTATCACCATGCATTGGATGCAGAGAAGATGGATCGGGCGGCCCAGGCTCTGGTGGGAACCCATGATTTTACAAGTTATGCATCCATTCATTCCCAGACGGATTCTTTTGTCAGAACGATTTATCAGATCTCTGTTACAAGGGATGAACAGGATGTGATCACCATCCATGTGGAAGGAGACGGATTTTTGTACAACCAGATCCGTATCATCGCAGGAAGCCTGATTAAGGTAGGCGCAGGTCTGGAGCCGGAGACGATGATCGGGGATGCGTTGGAGGCAAAGGACCGGCAGTGCTCCGGTCCCACAGCGCCGCCGGAAGGATTGATCCTTCTCCGGATTGATTACTAGAAATCAGCAAAAATGCATTGACACGCCAGGGTGCGTAGTCTATAATTGTAGAGCTGATATAGTTTAGGAGCAGAATTTCAATAAGCCCCGAGATCCTGCTTTAACTAATAGAACGCGTGACAAGCTATCGTCCGGACATTACGGTAGTGGAGTCGCAAGTGATTAGTATTTTTTAGGAGGAAATTCAATGAACACCACTTTTATGCCTAATCCACAGAATGTGGACCGCAAATGGTATGTTGTAGATGCTGAGGGTATGACACTTGGTCGCCTTGCATCTGAGGTAGCTAAGGTTCTTCGTGGTAAGAACAAGCCAATCTTCACTCCTCATGAGGACTGCGGTGATTTCGTAATCGTTGTTAACGCTGAGAAGATTAAGGTAACTGGTAAGAAGCTTGATCAGAAGATTTACTATCACCATTCTGATTATGTTGGCGGTATGAAGGAAGCTAGCCTTCGTGAGATGATCGCTAAGCACCCAGACCGTGTAATCGAGCTTGCTGTTAAGGGAATGCTTCCAAAGGGACCTCTTGGACGCCAGATGTACAAGAAGTTATTCGTATACGCAGGACCAGAGCATAAGCATGAAGCTCAGAAGCCTGAGACTCTTACTTTTTAATCGTATAGGAGGAAAATAAATTGGCTAATAACAGATATTACGGAACAGGTAGAAGAAAGTCTTCTGTTGCTAGAGTATACCTTACACCAGGTACTGGTAAGATCACAATCAACAAGCGTGACATTGATGACTTCTTCGGTCTTGAGACATTAAAGGTTGTAGTTCGTCAGCCATTAAATGAGACTAGCACTGTTGATAAGTTCGACGTTGCAGTTAATGTTAAGGGCGGTGGAATGACTGGTCAGGCTGGTGCAATCCGTCACGGTATCGCTCGTGCCCTTGTTGAGGCAGACGCTGAGTATCGTCCGGCTCTTAAGGCTGCTGGATTCCTTACACGTGATCCTCGTATGAAGGAGCGTAAGAAGCCAGGTCTTAAGAAGGCTCGTAGAGCTCCACAGTTCTCAAAGAGATAATCTTCGCGAAACAACGAGGAACAAAAAATCGAAAAATTGCGTCCTGGAATGCTTGCATTCTCAGGGCGTTATTTTTTTGATTTTTCGCGACGACTGTCGCGACCGAGATGAAGCGTAGCGGAATCGAGGTGCCGCGTTGTACTCAGTGTTTCTGGGGTTTTTCTTTTATCTATAATTGTATTCAGCCTCGGTGAAACGCAGAAAATTTTGTACCGTAAACAGCGAGTAAACAGCAGGTAGACAGCAAAATGATTTAGTCTTGGATTTTGTTTGAGTAGAGTAGTTAGCGAGGTTTTTACGAGCTTGGTACGAACCATACAAGTTCATTTCACATATCATGTAAGCTACATTTGCTCACTAAAACAAGAGATGTGGTATCGGTGAGCAAACACAATTTTCCATTTTTATTAAGAATAATATAGTAAAAATACACATAATCAACCAGTTGTGTGTATGAATACTTGAAAAATTAATTGATTTATGCCCTGCGATGTTGTACCATTAAAGTGAAAATACACATAAATGCTAATGCGTGTGTGTTATTGCTTTAATACGCTAAACCTTCAGCAAGGGAGGCACAATATGGTTCTTACATATAATGAATGTATAGAAAAATATGGATCGGATTATAAGATAAAGAAAGAGCTGAGCAATGGAAAGCTCTTTATGAAAGAAAAGGGTGTATATTCTACTGTAAGAAATGTTTCGGATCTTGATATAATAACAAGAAAATTTCCGAGGGCAGTATTTACCGGGAAAAGTGCGTTTTATTACCATTCTCTTACGGATGTGATACCGGATTATTTTCATCTTGCAACTCGGCGAGAGGATTCAAGAATTAAGGATCAAAGAGTAATACAGTCTTTTCTAAAAAATGATATTTTTGAGCCGGGCATAATTGAGATGAAGTATAATAATTCGAGTATTAGGATATATGACAGGGAGAGGATGCTTATAGAACTTATGCGCTTTAGAAAAAGTATACCATTTGATTTATACAAAGAGATAATACAAAACTATAGGCGCATAGTAGAGGAAATGGATTTTGGACTTGTTGAGGATTATGCCTACATGTTCCGAAATGGTAATACACTTATGAATCAGATACAGATGGAGGTTCTTTGATTTTATGGATTTAAGGGATGAGGTGGAAAAGATAAAAACAGAGGGGTATAGCGAAGCAAACGCAGAATCTAAGCTCTGCCAAGATATAGTACTCAAGGCAATTGCGGAAAGTGGGATGGCGAGGAATGCAACCATCAAGGGCGGAGTTGTAATGAGAAGTCTTTCTAAGAATGCAAGACGTGCTACGCAGGATATAGATCTTGATTTTATCAGATATTCGATATCTGATGAATCCATAGGGCAGTTTGTTAAACGTCTTGATTGTATAGATGGGCTGTCTATTGCTATAGATGGCAAGATAACTGAACTAAATCATCAGGATTACAAAGGAAAAAGAATCACAATAACAATAACGGATTCAGATGATACAGTTTTATCACTAAAAATGGATATAGGTGTTCATGCTGATTTATCATTGGAGCAGGAAGATTATGCTTTTGATATAGGATTTCAAGAAGATGCTGTTAGTCTTTTGATTAATTCCAAGGCTCAGATGATTACAGAAAAACTGAAATCACTTGTGCGTTTTGCAAGTAGATCGACCAGGTACAAGGATGTATTTGATATCTGCTATCTAAGCGATGAGGTGGACAAGGAACAACTTAGAGATTGTATTGACAAGTATATCATTTCTGATGAAACACTTAGAAACGTAGCAACAATGGATGATGTTGTTAAGCGTGTGGAAAGAGTTTTTGGCAATAAGGCTTATGTCGATTCTGTTTCAAAATCTGGTAAGAACTGGCTTGATATGCCAGTTGAGGCGGTTCTCAAAAAGGATTTGGAGTTTATTAAATCGCTTTGAAGGAGCTTTTGATGTGAAAAAAGTGTTAAAAATTATATAAAATAGCCTTGGGAGTATAAAGTACGCAATTTGTAAAGAATAATGAGGTTTTGGAATTCATTTGGATGAACGTAAAATAATACGTTTGTTTTGCGTTCAAACAGGAAATAAACAATCGTATATTAAAGAAGTATGAAGCGGATATTGAGTATAATCTTTTTGGATTTCAAAAGTATTATATAGAGTTAATGGAGATTAAGAAACTAGAATAATGGTGATTAAAGTTGCCACCAGCCGCATACAGTAGCCCTGAGCTTTCTACTGTACGCAGCAGGTAAACAGCAACTCGCCCTAGAAATGCCCAAAACAAGGCATTTAAGAGAGTGAAAAAGTTCTCAAAGAGATAATCTTCGCGAAACAACGAGGAACAAAAAATCGAAAAATTGCGTCCTGGAATGCTTGCATTCTCAGGGCGTTATTTTTTTGATTTTTCGCGACGACTGTCGCGACCGAGATGAAGCGTAGCGGAATCGAGGTGCCGCGTTGTTTCAAAAAAGGCGCGACATGAGCAAGACACGAAGTGTCTGCGAATGGCATTGCGGGATATGGACATCTGTCCTAGGGTGTTTTTTGTATAACAACGAGCCTAAGTCCCACCTGCAAGCTCGCTTGCAAGGGGGACTTGGGCGAGTGTAGAACACCGAAATGCTCTGCCTTGAGGTGTGAAACGGAGTTGAAATCAAGTAGGAGTCAGCCTACTCGATTGTGCGGAAGGCCTTCAAAACATTCTAATCTTAATAGGAATAATCTAAGACCTGAGAGATGAATAACTGATAGTTGCAGTAGGCAGGGGCGTGAAAACGCCCTTGTTTTATGCACATAATATTGGACAGGATGGTAGATATAGGTATAATTATAAACAGTTGCTGCAAAGTAAAAAAGTAAAAATATAAGTATTTCTGAATAGATTATTGCGGAATAATGTACAATGATAGCTTTTTTATGGAGGAAAAATGAAGGCAGAACAGTTATGGATAGAATATTGCTCCAAAAAAGGAATAGATAAAAATACCCCTTATGAAGCGTGGGGCTTTGGCGAAGATGAAGAAGGAGATGACCTTCTCCGACTAGTCCTTGCGGGAAAGAAGTTTGGCACAGCTAGTCTCTATGATGCATACGAAGCAGAAGATGCTCTTGATGAGCTTCCTAAGGCAGGTGATTACAGCGTTTTGTTAAATAGTAAGAATGAAGCTGTATGCGTTATAAAAAACTACGATGTATACATAAGAAAGTTTAATGAAGTGCCTCCTTATCACGCATATTCTGAAGGAGAGGGTGATAGATCCCTTAAATACTGGAGAGAGGTGCATAAGGAGTTTTTTGAAGAAGAAGCGAAGGAAGACGGAATTGAATTTACGGAAGAATCCAGAGTTGTATGTGAGAAGTTTTCTCTTGAATATACTTTGGGAAAAGAAACTACCGTTGACGACGAACTTCTTTTTATAGAACCTTCAATGGTTTTTGCAGACGAAATCACAGCTTATAGGCAGGAAATGCTGGATGTGGATTCAAGTTTTGATGGATGCTTTTCTATGAAAAGAATGCCTGATCCAAAGGAATATGTAGACTATTGTATAGGCTGGGCGAATCCGAGCAGAGTTGCAGATGAACATGGTGCCAGGGGCAATGTCCTTATGGTATTTAGGAAATCCGATATGAAAATGGTAGGTTGTATGCAGGTTCACAACGTTTTAACCCAGCGTATGAAAGACTTCACAGGTCATGTTGGCTATTCTGTTAGGCCATCAGAAAGGGAAAAAGGATATGCTAAAAGAATGCTTGCAAAGTCTCTTGATTTTTTAACGGCTTTTGGATTTAAGGAAATATACGTTAGTTGTGTGCCAACGAATATTGCAAGCAGGAAGACTATTTTGGCTAATGGTGGAGAATATATTGAGACAAAATACCTGGAGTGCGATAATGTAAATCTTGAACGGTATAGAATTTGCATATAATAGAAATTGTATTGCAGTATAAATTATGAGGAGATATAGAAAATGGTATTTGGAGAAATATCTATTAAGGACAAGCTTGGGAGAACAATCATATTAAGAAATGCTAGACCAGAGGATGCCGATGATTTGGTCAAGTATTTGAAGGTAACAAGCGCAGAAACTCCTTATCTAATTAGGGAACCTGAAGAAATCACGATAACAAAAGAGGATGAAGAAAAGTTCCTGCAAGCAAAAATAGATGCAGAACGCGAACTAATGCTTATTGCCTTAATCGATGGGAGGCATATAGGAAATTGTTCTCTTATGAGCATTGCACCATACAAAAGATATAGGCATAGATGCGATGTTGCAATAGCTCTTTATAAAGAATACTGTGGCTGCGGAATAGGGTAAGCGCTTCATAACGAGTACCTCCCGCACGTGCGTACTTTCTTGTACAATTTA
>CAMGZH010000008.1 GCA_946182825.1 uncultured Lachnospiraceae bacterium | reverse complement strand
TCCAGCTATTACTTCTCTTTTTTTCATGAGCTGATTATTTCACAGCCCCTCTTTTCGTGGAATAAAGCTCATGTTATACTGAAAAGGTACGGCTATTCTGTCTATTATCTGAGAAAGGAGCGACAATGAAGTTAAAGAAACGACTGATCATCAGCTTCTTGATCATTATTATTGTACCGATGCTCCTGGCGTTTCTTCTGTTCCTTGGAATCACCCGGGCCCAGAAGGACCAGGAGGCTTCTCAGAGAAGGGCACTTTATTTTGCGAACTCTCTGTCACTTCTGCAAAACAATACCAGTAATGAGATTGAGATCCTGAAGAAGTGGGCGGAGAAGAATCCGCAGAATTTCCAGAAGGAATCCCTGATTCGTAAAATGAACGAGAGCCTTCAGGAAAAGCATTCTTTCCTCATTCAGAGGGAGGGCTTGAAGATCCTTTTTGACGGATCCCAGGATGAGGTTCGCCCGAGCTTCACGGAACTTCCGGAGTACGGTCGGTTACGGGACGGCGAGACTCTGGTGGAGACCGTAGGGGATGTTCCGGTTACGATCCAGCAGGTGGATTACGGTTACGGAAACGGCAAGCGGGGAAGCGTTTTTGTTTTCACCACGGCCAACCGGCTTCTGCCGGAGGGACAAAAGATCCTGTTTGATTATCTGGCTTCGGCTCTTTTGATCCTGCTTTTTACAGCAGCGGTTCTGATCTCCTGGCTCTACGGCGGTATTATGCCGAAGATCCGGAAGATGCAAAAGGCGGCGGAGGAGATCGAGAAGGGCAAGCTGGATCATGTCATTGATGTGAAGGGCAGTGATGAACTGACGGATCTGGCAAGGGCAATGGAGCGAATGCGCAAACGGCTTTCCGCAGACGCCATCCAGAAGCTTGAGGCAGAGGATGCACAGCGACAGCTTATCAGCAATATCGCCCATGATCTGAAGACCCCACTGACGTCCATCACCGGTTATTCCGAAGGGATCCTTGATGGCATTGCCAATACCCCGGAGAAGCAGGAGAAGTACGTCAGAACCATCCACAGCAAGGCGAAGGAGATGAACGCTCTGCTAAATGAGTTGTCCATCTATTCCAAGATCGATACGGATCGGATCCCTTACAATTTTGTGCCGCTGGATGTAGGTGAGTTTTTCCAAAGCTGTAACGAAGAGGTAGGAATGGATCTTGCCAACCAGGATATTGGTCTTTCCTACTATAATGAGTTGCCGAAGGGATGTGCCGTCATTGCAGATCCGGAGCAGCTGACCCGGGTGATCCACAATATTGTGGGTAACGCCGTGAAGTATAAGAAGCCGGAAGGAAATCTTTCCATTTCCATGCGTCTTCGGGATGCCGGCGATTATGTGCAGGTGGAGATCGAAGATAACGGACAGGGAATCAGCAAGGAGGATCTGCCCCATATCTTTGACAGGCTCTATCGCGGGGATAAATCCAGAACGACGAAGATCAAGGGAAGCGGCATTGGTCTGTCCATCGTTAAGAAGATCATTTCCGACCATGGAGGACAGATCTGGGCCACCAGCAAGCTGGGAGAAGGCAGTGTATTTTATTTTGTGTTGAGGAAATATAGCGAGCCAGAGAATACAGGAGAACAAGCATGAGTAGAATCTTGATCGTGGAAGACGAGGAAGCAATCGCAGAACTGGAAAAGGATTATCTTGAATTGTCCGATTATGTTGTGGATGTCTGCACGGATGGAACGGAAGGGCTTCGAAAGGCCATGGATGAGGACTACGATCTCTACATCCTGGATGTGATGCTTCCGGGAATGGACGGCTTTGAGATCTGCCGGCAGATCCGTACGGAGAAGGATGCACCGATCCTGATGGTTTCTGCAAGGAAAGAGGACATCGACAAGGTTAAGGGACTGGGTCTCGGGGCGGATGATTATATTACGAAGCCCTTCTCCCCCAGTGAACTGGTAGCAAGGGTAAAGGCTCATCTGTCCCGTTATGAGCGGTTGGTAAATGTTGCCAACGCAACAGCGGATGATGAGATCATTCGGATCAGGGGTCTGAAGATCGATAAGACAAGCCATCAGGTCTGGGTGGACGGAGAAGAGAAGAATCTTACAACAAGGGAGTATGAGCTTCTTAGCTTCATGGCAGAGAACCCGAACCAGGTCTTTTCCAAGGAACAGTTGTTTCAGAAGATCTGGGATATGGATTCTGTGGGAGATATTGCAACGGTTACCGTTCATATTAAGAAGATCCGTGAAAAGATCGAGATGAACAAGGATAAGCCACAGTACATTGAAACCGTCTGGGGCGTTGGTTACCGAATGAAAATATAAAATCGGCACTTGGCGCAAGGGGCGCCATGGGGAAGTGCCTGTGGGGGATAGATTGGAGGAGTATGTATAACTGGGATATGATTTATGAGGATGCTGCAATCATGGTGGTGTATAAGCCGGCAGGATTGGCAGTGGAGACAGCGAAAGTGGCTGAGAAGGATCTGGTGTCCGAGCTTGCCAATTATCGAAAGAAAGCGGGAGAGGATCCTTATGTAGGCGTGGTCAGCCGACTGGATCAGCCGGTGGAAGGCGTGCTTGTTTTTGGGAAGACAAGTAATGTGACCAATGAGCTGACGATTCAGATGCGGGAGAAGCGACTCTGGAAAAAGTACCATGTCATTGTGACAAGAGAGGCGATGCCAAAGGAAGGTACTATGACAGACTATCTGGTGAAGGATGGGGTCAAGAACAGAGCCAGAGTTGTGGAAGAGACAAATCCGCGGGGGAAAAAGGCAGTGCTTCATTATCGCACCCTGACCCGACTGGATGGAGCTGCTTTGATGGAGGTCACCCTGGATACAGGAAGATTCCATCAGATCCGTTGTCAGTTTGCGGCAAGAACGGCGCCGATCCTTGGGGATGTAAAGTATGGCGGTCCGTCTACCGGTAGAGCCCTGGCTTTAGCGGCGGTGGAACTGAACCTGCAGCATCCGGTATCAAAGGAGCCTATGACCTTTAAAATCAATCCGAAGGGGGAGGATTTCTACGATTTCCTGTAGGACGTCGGAGGGCTTTTTCATAAGAAGGGAATTGACAGAATCCGGTAGATTTCTTATGATTAAGTTTGCTGAATTAACATAGTAGTATTAAGGAGCAGAAAATGGCAGACAAGAAACTGGTGGAGGAGATTACCTCCCGTGATGTGGATTTCACACAGTGGTATACCGATGTAGTCAGAAAAGCAGAGCTGATGGAATATTCTTCCATTAAGGGATTTATGATCTATAAACCCAATGGTTATGCAATCTGGGAGAACATCCAGAAGGAGCTTGACGCTCGTTTCAAGGAGACGGGTGTACAGAATGTATACATGCCAATGCTGATTCCGGAATCTCTTCTGGATAAGGAGAAGGATCACGTTGAGGGATTCGCTCCGGAGGTTGCATGGGTAACACAGGGCGGATTGAACGAACTGCCTGAGAGACTCTGTGTTCGTCCGACATCAGAGACCTTGTTCTGTGATCTTTATAAGAATATTGTTCAGTCCCACCGTGATCTTCCAAAGCTCTACAATCAGTGGTGCTCAGTGGTTCGTTGGGAGAAGACTACCCGTCCTTTCCTTCGTTCTTCCGAGTTCTTATGGCAGGAGGGTCACACCGTTCATGCGACAGCAGAAGAGGCTGAGGAGAGAACCATCCAGATGCTGAATCTGTATGCGGACTTCTGTGAGAATGTTCTTGCGATTCCTATGGTTAAGGGTCGTAAGACCGATAAGGAGAAGTTCGCCGGTGCGGTTGCTACCTATACGATCGAGGCTCTGATGCATGATGGTAAGGCGCTTCAGTCCGGTACTTCCCATAACTTCGGTGATGGATTTGCCAAGGCCTTCGGTGTTCAGTACACCGATAAGGAGAACAAGCTGACACCGGTACATCAGACATCCTGGGGTGTTTCCACACGTCTGATCGGTGCTCTGATCATGGTTCACGGAGATGATTCGGGACTGGTTCTGCCTCCTCGTATCGCTCCGGTTCAGGTTACCATCGTACCGATTCAGCAGCATAAGGAAGGCGTTCTGGATAAGGCCTTCGAGGTTCGGGAGACATTAAAGAAGGCAGGCTTCTCTGTTAACGTGGACGATTCTGATAAGCGTCCGGGCTGGAAGTTTGCTGAGGAAGAGATGCGTGGTGTACCTCTTCGTATCGAGATCGGACCAAAGGATCTTGAGAATGGTCAGTGTGTTCTTGTTCGTCGTGATAATCGCGAGAAGACCATCGCAAAGCTCGATGAGGTTGCAGCAGTGGTCAAGACAACACTTGATCAGGAGCAGGCTGATATGCTGGCCCGCGCCAAGGAGCATTTGAACTCTCATATCTATGATGCTCACAACTATGAGGAGTTTAAGGATATCGTTGAGAACAAGCCGGGCTTCATCCGCGGAATGTGGTGCGGAGATGAGGCTTGTGAGAACAAGATCAAGGAAGATACAACTGCAACAAGCCGTTGTATTCCATTTGAGCAGGATAAGATCAGTGATGTATGTGTATGCTGTGGTAAGCCGGCAAAGAAGCTTGTATACTGGGGTAAGGCATACTAAGAGAATGCATCCTGCATAGAAATAGAACGAATCGGAGAATGCACGGAGAATTCAAGTAAATTGAAGTTCGCCGTGCATTTTTCTTAAGAAAACACAGGGATTTGAGGAGATCGTCATGGAAATGAACATACCGTTGGGGGCGGGGAAGGTTTTACAGCAATTGAACAAAGCCGGATTTGAAGCATATGTCGTAGGTGGCTGTGTGAGAGATGCTCTTCTTGGGGCAAACCCGGACGATTGGGATATTACGACCTCGGCAACGCCGGAGGAGGTCAAGGGACTTTTCCATAAAACCATTGATACGGGAATTGAACACGGAACCGTGACCGTTCGTATGGACGGGGAAAGTTACGAGGTGACCACCTATCGGATCGACGGGGAATACGAAGACGGACGGCATCCGAAGGATGTGACCTTTACGGCAAGTCTGGAAGAGGATCTGAAGAGAAGAGATTTTACCATCAATGCCATGGCCTACAATCCCCAACAGGGGCTGGTGGATCTTTTCCACGGACAGGAGGATCTGAAAGCGGGGATCATCCGATGTGTGGGACTTGCGGAGGAGCGCTTTGCAGAAGATGCGTTGCGTATGATGCGTGCGGTGCGGTTTGCTGCCAAGCTGAATTTTACCATTGAGGAAAAGACCAGGGCGGCGATCTGCGATCATGCGCCGGAGCTGGCCAAGGTGTCAGCGGAACGAATACAGGTAGAGCTTACAAAGCTGATCACATCGGACCATCCTCGGAAGCTTCGGGATCTTTACGAGACCGGTCTGTCCGGAGTGTTTTTCCCGGAGTGGGATGCAATGATGACCTGCGGGCAGAATACCCGTCATCATATTTACACCGTGGGAGAGCACAGCATCAAGGTAATGGAGAATGTGTCAAAGGATAAGACCCTTCGTTATGCGGCGCTTCTTCATGACAGCGGCAAGCCGGATATGAAAAAGACCGATCCGAAAGGGGTGGATCACTTTGTGGGTCATCCGGAGAAGAGTGAACAGATCGCAGAACGGGTGCTGCGGCGGTTGAAGATGGATAACAACACCATCAAAAAGGTCTGTGCCCTGGTGCGTTATCACGATCAGCGTCCGGTGCTGACGGAGCGAAACGTCCGCCGTTGTATGGCGGAAATGGGAGACGTTTTCCCTGAGCTGATCGAGCTTCGCCGGGCCGATGTGTTGGCGCAGAGCGATTACAAACAGGAAGAGAAGCTGGCTGCTGTGGAGGAATTTGAAGCCCTGCGGCAAAAGGCGATCCATCATGGCGATTGTACGGATCTGAAGCATCTTGCGGTGGGGGGAAAGGACCTGATGGCGGCAGGACTTGCCAAGGGACCGGCTCTCGGCAAAATGCTGGACCGTCTGTTGCAGGCGGTGATCGATCATCCGGAGTACAACACGAAGGAGAAGCTGATGGAGCTGTCCACCAAGATGGCGACGCTCGCGTTTGCAGTGGTACTCTCTCTTGGGGTGTTCAGTGGATGCAAAGAAACGAAAAAGGGAAATGTTTTCTTCCGTACACCGGGGAAGAAGACCACCACCCAGGTCTCCGGTGATGCGCAGGAGAGCATGGAGGCCCTCTACATCATTGAGGAGAACAATACCAAGCGGGAACATCTGACGGTGATGAATATCTACAGTCGGCAGGAGTTCCGCTATGCCTATACACTGACCACGGAATTTCTGGATAAGTACGGTAATGTTTCAACGTCTGCGGATTTTCAGCCGGGGATGGTGGTAAGGCTGGGGGATCGAACCGGTAATGGGGATCTTACCACGGTTGAGAAGTCGGACCGTGTCTGGGAATGGGATGATCTGAAGAATTATTCCATCGATCAGGAACATTCTCTGATGATCATCGGTGGAGAAAAGTATCAGTTGGATTCCATGACGCCCTTTTTTTCAAAGGATGTTCCCATTGAGCCCGCGGATCTCTCCAGTGATGACATCCTCCGTGTCGTTGGAATGAACAACCGGGTGCTGGCAGTGGCGGTAACCACGGGACATGGATATCTGGAGCTGGTGAATACGGAGATCTTTGACGGAACTCTGATTGAGATCGGAGATACCGTTATCACCAAGGTGGATGGAGAGACCACCATTGAGGTGCCGGAAGGAACCTATGCCGTGACCGTGGCATCCAAGGGTTATGGCGGCACAAAGAAGGTAAAGATCAAACGGGACAAGACCACGGTTCTGGATCTGAACCAGTTAAAAGGTGAGGGGCCAAAGACCTGCAAATTAAAGTTTGAAGTCAGTGTGGCAGGAGCCAAGATCTATCTGGATGGCAAGAAGGTAAAGGCGAAAAAGGGTCTGACCGTTACCTACGGTGCTCACAGACTGCGGGTGGAGGCGCCGGGCTATGACCTTTGGGAACGGCAGCTCTATGTGAATTCGCCGTCGGCGACGATTTCTCTGAACATCGAGAAGGACAAGGATACTACGAAAAACAAGAGCAAAGACACCATGACCACCAACGGAGACAGCAGCGCGGATACAACGGATTCCGATCAGACGGAGGATAAGGAGACCACAACGGAGGAAGACAGCAAGAGCGGAACCGGCAGCATCAGTAAAAAAGCAAGGGAAAAGGCACAGGAAGATTATTTGACAACTCTGTCGAAAGGGATAGCAAATTTGTTTAATTCAAGTTCAAATTCGAACTAATTCTATCTTTTTGCGGAATTGCAGATGACGAAAACGAATGAATTCGCTATAATGGAAACGGTTTCAAGGTTTACAGTACCTTGAGATGGTACATGACCGATATATAAAAGGAGGAAATGAAGATGGGATACAAGGACACATACCAGCAGTGGCTTGCAAGTGATTATTTTGATAATGCGACCAAAGAAGAGCTTAAGAAGATTCAGGATGACGAGAAAGAGATCGAGGATCGTTTTTACATGGATCTTGAGTTCGGTACAGCAGGACTGCGTGGCGTGATTGGAGCAGGAACCAACCGTATGAACGAATATACCGTTCGTCGTGCGACGCAGGGTCTTGCCAACTATATCAATAAGGTTAACGGTGGAGACAGAGGCGTAGCGATTTCTTACGATTCCCGCCATATGTCACCGGAGTTTGCGGATGTTGCAGCGCTTTGTCTTGCAGCCAACGGAATCAAGGCTTATGTTTTTGAGTCTCTCCGCCCGACACCGGTTCTTTCTTATGCGGTAAGAAAACTGCATGCTATTGCAGGTATCAATATTACAGCCAGCCATAATCCGTCTGAGTACAACGGATACAAGGTATACTGGGAGGATGGTGCGCAGATCACACCGCCACATGACACCGGTATCATGGATGAGGTTAAGGCCTGCCCTATCGACGCAGCCAAGACCATGGATAAGGAAGAGGCTAAGGCAAAGGGACTTTACCAGGTGATCGGCGCGGATATCGACGATCCGTACATTGAAGAGCTTAAGAGTCTGGTGCTTCACCAGGATGCCATCGATGCGGTAGGCAAGGACATCACCATTGTTTACACACCGCTTCACGGAACAGGAAACGTACCGGTTCGCCGCGTGTTAAAGGAGCTTGGCTTCACCAATGTCTTCGTTGTTCCTGAGCAGGAAAAGCCGGACGGAGACTTCCCGACCGTTTCCTATCCAAACCCTGAGTCCGAGGAGGCTTTCAAGCTGGCTCTTGCACTTGGACGTGAGAAGGATGCAGACCTTGTTCTTGCGACAGATCCGGATGCAGACCGTCTGGGTGTTTATGTTAAGGATCAGCAGGGTGAGTACCACTGCCTGACAGGTAACATGTCCGGCTGCCTCATCGGTGACTATGTGATCGGACAGAGAAAGGCAAGAGACGGAAAGCTTCCTGAGGATGGAGCCTTCATCAAGTCCATCGTTACCACCAATCTGGCAGATGCCATCGCCAAGGACTACGGCGTAGAACTGATCGAGGTACTGACAGGATTCAAGTACATCGGCGGTAAGGTACTGGAGTTTGAGAAGACCGGTAAGGGAACCTACCTCTTCGGAATGGAGGAAAGCTACGGTTGTCTTACAGGAACTTATGCAAGAGACAAGGATGCAGTGGTTGCTTCCATGGCTCTTTGTGAGGCTGCTGCCTACTACAAGACAAAGGGCTGGACACTTTGGGATGCTATGACCGACATCTACGAGCGTCTGGGTTACTACAAGGATGCGGTAAGTGCTATTACCTTAAAGGGTAAGGAAGGAATCGAGAAGATCGGCTCTATTATGGTAGAGCTTCGTCAGAATCCGCTGGAGTCCATCGGTGATTACAAGGTTCTTAAGGTAAGAGATTACCAGAACGACACCTACACCGACTGTGCAACCGGCAAGGTTGAGCCGACCGGTCTTCCGAAGTCCAATGTTTTATATTATGAGTTGAGCGATGATGCATGGATCTGTGTTCGTCCTTCCGGAACAGAGCCTAAGATCAAGTTCTACTTTGGAATCAAGGGTGCGTCACAGGCTGATGCAGATGCTAGATCTGAGGCAATGAAAAAGGCCCTGGATGAGCTGGCAGATCGCCTTGTTAACGCGTAAAAGTTAGATTTCAGACAATTCAAGACTTTTTTGTTTCATTTATGCACAAAATTGTTACAAAGTTTTTGTGTAAAATACGGAAAAGCCCCATTTTACAAGGAAAAGTTGTTACATTTC
This sequence comes from uncultured Lachnospiraceae bacterium, assembly GCA_946182825.1. GTDB lineage: Bacteria > Bacillota > Clostridia > Lachnospirales > Lachnospiraceae > Weimeria. The sequence goes on along the minus strand of CAMGZH010000008.1, from coordinate 77,241 downwards.
CTTGACAAGCATCTGAAAAACCTTTATAAAAGATAATAGTCCTCGGGGGCGGAGGAGTGCACCCGAGTAAAAACAGATTCCAAGAGGAGGAAAATAAAAATGAACAAGACTGAATTAGTTGCAGCGATCGCTGACAAGGCTGATGTTTCCAAGAAGGATGCAGAGGCTACATTAAAGGCTTTTACACAGGTAGTTGCAGAGGAGCTTACAAAGGGTGAGAAGATCCAGTTAGTTGGATTCGGTACATTCGAGGTTTCTGAGAGAGCTGCTCGTACAGGTCGCAACCCTCAGACTGGTGCTGAGATGAACATCCCAGCTTCTAAGGCTCCTAAGTTCAAGGCTGGTAAGGCTTTAAAGGATGCTGTTAACGCATAATTTGGTATAACCAATATATGTGACCCGGGAGTTGAGGCTTCCGGGTTTTTTGTATTTTGTGGGCGAGACATGAAACAGGAGGACATACAGGATGGCAGAAGATACAAATAGCATGCGACTGGACAAGTTCCTGAAGGTTTCCAGGGTGATCAAGAGAAGAACCGTTGCCAATGAAGCCTGTGACGCAGGACGTGTCACGGTCAACGATCGTCCCGCTAAGGCATCGGCAAAGGTGAAGCCGGGAGACATTATCGAGATCGGATTTGGAAATAAGACCGTTCGACTGAAGGTGAAGGATATTCAAAACACCACCAAGAAGGAAGATGCGGCGGAACTTTTTGAGTATTTATAAATTTTTAAACAAAAATCCTCGGTTTTGTTGTATAATTGTTATATCGTAGACGATACGTGACTTGAGTGTAGAGGAGCAGGTGGATGGAGAAGATCAAGGGCGGAAGTGTGAGACAACGGAATAGGGTGCATACCGGACGTCGTCTGGCTGGAGTTTTGTCCGTTGTACTTGTAGTGATTCTCTGTGTTCAAATGATGAATCTCTATACCCGATATGTCGGTTATCGTAATAAGGAAGCATCCTTGCAGGAGGAGCTTACCGTTCAGAAGAACAGGAAGCAGGACCTCAAGGATTATGAGAAGTATACCAAGACGAAGGAATATACAGAGAGCACGGCCCGTAGCAAGCTGGGACTGCTCTATGACAACGAGATCATCTTTAAGGAAAAGTAAAGCGTGTCAGAATTAAAAGATCAGGTGAAGCAATTCATTCTGGAGAACAATATGATAAGGCAGAAGGATACCGTAGTGCTGGGGCTTTCCGGCGGTGGCGATTCCGTCTGTCTTTTTTTATTACTGGCTTCTCTGCAGGAGGAGCTGGGATTTCAACTGAAAACAGTAACGGTGGAACACGGGATCCGGGGGAAGGAAAGTCGAAGAGATGCGGACTTTGCAGCGATGTTGTCTGCGGATCACAAGGTACCCTGCCGGATGGTGTCTGTGGATGCCCCGGCCTATGCAAAGGAACTGGGGTTGTCAATGGAAGAGGCGGCAAGAAAGCTTCGTTACAGGGCTCTTTGCGAGGCGGCGGGAGCTGACGGGGTGATTGCTGTGGCGCATCATGCCATGGATCAGGCGGAGACGTTTTTGTATCGTCTGATCCGGGGAAGTGGTCCGAAGGGGCTGGGTGGCATGTATCCGGTATCCCGGGTGGATGGACATGTTCTGATCCGCCCCCTTCTTTCGGTGATGCCGGAGCAGATCACAGCGTTTCTTGCTGAAGAGCAGCAGGCCTTTTGTACCGACTCCACCAACCGGGACCTTACCTATGCAAGGAACCGAATCCGGCAGAAGGTTTTGCCGGAGCTTATGAAGATCAATCCACAGGCGGTTCTTCATATCTGTCAGGCTGCAGGGAAACTGCGGGCCGGTGGACAAGAGATGGGGGAAGCTCTGTTGCAGGAATATCTGGTGGAGGAGGCGGCTTCGGAGAAGGGAAGTGCTCTTTTGATCGGTCGGCTTGCCGGAGTGGAGAAAAACCTGCGAGAGCAGGTACTTTATGCCTATCTGGAGAAGGAAATGCCGGGGATGAAAGACGTCACCTCGAAGCATGTACAGCTTTTGGGAGAACTGCTTTTTGCAGGAACCGGGAAAAAGGTAGATCTCCCCTTTGGAATGGAGGCAGTGACCGAGTACGGAACGTTGTTTTTGCGTAAACGGCGGGAGGAAGAGACGGCAGACTGGGAGGTCTTTGTGCCGCTTCTTGAAGAGGGGGAACTGTGGTCCGTTTCCACGGATATGTGGGAGATCCGCATGAAGCGCAGGGCGGCGAAGCCGGAGGACGCAGGGCATTTTCCCCGAAAGAACTATACGAAATGGTTTGATTATGATAAGATTAAAAATGGACTTAGTCTACGTCCGCGCCGGAATGGTGACTTTTTTGTCATAGATCAGGAAGGGCACAGACGTAAGCTTAAGGATTATTTTATCGATGAGAAGATTCCGAGACAGGAGAGAGATCGTCTCCTGCTGTTGGCATCGAATGAAAAGGTTTATTGGATCCTTGGCAGGCGAATGGCTGCCGACTGTGGAATTGATCCGGGAACAAAGGAGATCCTTGAGATTTCAATATACCGTAATGATTGATTAGGAGGACATCAGAGCATGAGTGAGAAGATTAGCACAATGATTCCGGAAGAAGATTTAGATAAGAGAATCAGAGAGCTTGGTGAGCAGATCAGTAAGGATTACGAGGGCCAGGAGCTGACTGTTGTATGCATCCTTAAGGGAGCTGCTACTTTTGCATGTGAGCTTGCAAAGCGTATTACTGTTCCTGTGATCATGGATTACATGGCAACAAGCAGTTACGGAAGCGGTACGGTTTCTACAGGAGAGGTTAAGATCAAGAAGGATCTGGATCTTCCGGTGGAGGGAAGAAACGTACTGATCGTTGAGGATATCATCGATAGCGGTAATACATTAAACTACCTTACCAGTGTCTTTAAGGAGAGAGGTGTTAAGAGCATTCGTCTTTGTACCATGCTGGATAAGCCGGATCGCCGTGAGGTGGATGTGGATGTGGATTACACCGGATTTACGATTCCGGATGCATTTGTTGTAGGTTATGGTCTTGATTACGATCAGAAGTATCGCAATCTTCCATTCATCGGTGTGGTTGAGTTGAGCTGATCCGGAATGCTTACGAGCCGTTAACACCTAGTCATGAGAGGATGAAAATGAAGCAGAGAACAAGAGGACTTGGCGGTTTTGGATTTTACCTGCTGTTGATCCTGATTGTATTTTTAGTTTGGTATTATGTAACCGGTAAGAGCACCTCCAATTATTCTATGCAACAGTTGCAGAATGCAGTTGCAACCGGAGATGTGTCAACTGTCACTATCAGGCAGAACAGGGAAGTTCCGACAGGAGAGGTAGACGTCAAGCTCAAGAATGATGATAAGAGTTATTTCTTCTATGTATCGGATGTCAATAATACGCAGCAGATTTTGAATTCGCTTAAGCAGAGCTACACTATCTCAGATGTGCCTGAGGAGGAGTGGTTCTCCAATATGCTTACGACGCTGATCATTGTGGCTGCCATCTTTATTCTGATTATGGTTCTGATGAATAATCAGGCGGCTTCCGCAGGCGGGAACAATTCCCGGATGGCCAATTTCGGTAAGAGCCGGGCGAAGATGACAAGCAAGGAGGATGTTAAGGTCCGCTTTAAAGATGTGGCAGGTCTTGCAGAAGAGAAGGAAGAGCTGGAAGAGGTCGTGGATTTCCTGAAGGCACCGTTTAAGTATACCGGGGTCGGCGCAAGGATCCCCAAGGGTCTCCTTCTGGTAGGCCCTCCGGGAACAGGTAAGACCCTGCTGGCCAAGGCAGTTGCCGGTGAGGCGGGGGTTCCGTTCTTCTCCATCTCCGGTTCTGATTTCGTGGAGATGTTCGTCGGTGTCGGTGCTTCACGTGTAAGAGATCTTTTCCATGAGGCTAAGAGCAATGCCCCATGTATTGTTTTTATCGATGAGATCGATGCCGTTGCTCGTCGCCGTGGTACCGGTATGGGCGGTGGACACGATGAGCGTGAGCAGACACTGAACCAGATGCTGGTTGAGATGGATGGTTTCGGTGAGAACCAGGGAATCATCGTAATGGCTGCTACGAACCGTGTGGATATTCTGGATCCTGCTATCATGCGACCGGGTCGTTTCGATCGTAAGGTATTCGTTGGAAGACCGGACGTTAAGGGCAGAGAAGAGATCCTCCGGGTACATGCAGAGAATAAGCCTCTGGCAGATGATGTGGATCTCCATGTGATCGCACAGACGACCTCCGGATTTACCGGAGCAGATCTGGAGAATCTGTTGAATGAGGCAGCCATTGCTGCGGCCCGTGACGATCATGCTTACATTAAGATGAGCGACATTAAGAATTCCTTTGTCAAAGTGGGCATCGGAACGGAGAAGAAGAGTCGCGTGATCTCCGAGAAGGAGAAGAAGATCACCGCTTATCACGAATCCGGACATGCGATCCTTTTCCATGTACTCCCGAAGGTGGGACCGGTGTACTCCGTATCGATCATTCCTACCGGTGCATCGGCAGCCGGCTATACCATGCCGCTTCCGGAACGGGATGATATGTTCCGGACAAGGGGTCAGATGTTAGAGGAGATCATTGTTGACTTTGGCGGTCGAATCGCAGAGGAGCTGATCTTTGATGACATTACCACCGGTGCCTCACAGGATATTAAGCAGGCAACGGAAATGGCAAGAGATATGGTGACACGCTATGGTATGAGCGCAAGCATTGGACCGATCAATTACCAGAGCGGAGATCCGGACGAAGTATTCCTCGGAAGAGATCTTGGTCATGCAAGACCGTATGGTGAGAACGTAGCCGGGGATATTGATACTGAAGTAAAGCGTATTTTGGACGAGTGTTACAGTAGGGCTAAGGAGCTTATTTCAGAGCATTTGGATGTTCTTCATGCAAGTGCAAACCTTCTGCTGGAGAAGGAGAAGATCGGAAGAGCAGAGTTTGAGGCTTTGTTCAAGGATCAGGTTTTCCCGAAGGATGATATTGTAGCGGAACAGGACGGAATATCTGTAGAGGATATGTAGTAGGTGCCATATGAATAGAGACGCGTTATTCAGTGATGGAACAAGATATTATCAGAACCCTCCGGAGCCGAAGGCCGGACAGACCGTTCGTCTGAGCCTTAGAACGGCTAAGGACGAGGATTGTGTTGTCACGATCTGTACAGGAGACGAGAGGATCCTGTGCAATCGTGACAGAACCAATACGGATCCGGTCTTTGATTATTTCAGAGGTGAACTGGAATTAGAAGAGGATAATGTGTCCTACTATTTTGAGATCAGGACCATGGAAGAGACGATCTACTACGATCGGTTTGGCGTGGCAGATGAGGTGAGATGGCAGTATCGGTTTACCATCTCGCCGGATTTTTCCACTCCGGAGTGGTCAAAGGGCGCCGTAATGTATCAGATTCTGGTGGATCGTTTTGCGGACGGTGATCTTAATAATGATGTGGAGGATCATGAATATCACTACATAACCAGCTATTCCCATCGGATCAAGAACTGGGATGAACCGCCATCTAATTTCGATGTGTGTAATTTCTACGGCGGAGATTTAGAGGGCGTTCGTCAGAAGCTTTATTACCTTAAGGGACTTGGCGTGGAGGCGATCTACTTCAATCCGCTGTTTGTTTCTCCGTCCAATCACAAATATGACATTGCAGACTATGACCATATTGATCCGCATTACGGTGTGATCAAGGTGGATGGTGGTGAATGTCTTGCGGATGGAGATTATGACAATCACCATGCCACCAAGTACAAACGCAGGGTAACAGCCCTGGAGAATCTGGAAGCCTCCAACGAATTTTTTGCAAGATTTGTGGAGGAGGCCCATGAGAAGGGAATCCGTGTTATCTTAGACGGAGTGTTTAACCACTGCGGTTCCTTCAATAAGTGGCTGGATCGTGAAGGGATCTATGAAGGAGAAGAGGGCTATGCTCTCGGAGCTTATGTAAGCAAGGACAGCCCGTACCATGATTTCTTCCGCTTCTTCTCTTCCGAGGATGGAGATTGGCCGAATAATAATTCCTATGACGGCTGGTGGGGGCACGACACCCTTCCGAAGCTGAATTACGAGGCATCCAAGGAACTGGAGGACTATATTATCGGCATCGGCCGGAAGTGGGTCTCACCACCGTATAACTGCGATGGCTGGAGACTGGACGTAGCGGCTGATCTGGGGCATTCTCAGGAGTATAATCATAAGTTCTGGAGACGTTTCCGCAAGGAAGTCAAGGATGCTAATCCGGAAGCCATCGTGCTTGCCGAACATTACGGAGATGCGTCTTCCTGGCTGGCAGGAGATCAGTGGGATACCATCATGAACTATGATGCGTTTATGGAGCCGGTGTCCTTCTTCCTGACCGGAATGGAGAAGCATTCGGACCGCTATGAGGGCGATCTTTTCGGCAACGGACGGACCTTTGAGATCACCATGCGGCATTGTATGACGGAGTTTTTGACACCGTCGCTGTATTGTTCCATGAACCAGCTGAGTAATCACGACCACTCCCGGTTTTTGACACGAACCAATCATAAGGTGGGACGCGTGGCGGATCTGGGAAGTGCTGCAGCAGGAGAGGATATCAATATTCCGGTCTTCAAGCTGGCGGTTTTGATCCAGATGACCTGGCCGGGAGCACCGACCCTTTATTACGGCGATGAGGCCGGAGTCGTAGGCTTCACCGATCCGGATAACCGTCGTACCTACCCATGGGGAAGCGCGGACTATAATCTGATCGATTACCACAGGGATGCTATTTTCATGCATCGTTACAACAAGGCGTTGCGTGTGGGATCGGTGGTCTTTTTGGCAACCGGAAGAAATTTTATCAGCTACGGTCGTTTTACAGAAGAAGAGAAAATGGTAATAGCCATCAACAGTGGGGACAGTGAGATGGATGTTACGATCCCTGTCTGGAAGGCTGAGGTGCCGGCGGACTGTAAACTGACAGAGATTTTTAAGACATCCGCCAGAGGCTACTCCATCATGCAGCTTTCGGCAGATGTTCAGGGAGGATATTTACAGGCACACCTGGATCCGTACACCGGAATTGTCTGGAAGACGGATCTGTAGACAAGACTTATGAAGACATTAGACCTTACCTTAGGCATCGTTGCGCATGTTGATGCCGGCAAGACAACTTTATCAGAGGCCATGCTGCATACAACTGGTACCATCCGTACATTGGGACGGGTGGATAGTGGTGATACCACGTTGGATACAGATGAGATAGAAAAGGAGCGGGGCATTACCATTTATTCAAGGGAAGCCCGGCTTCTTTTGGATGGAATGAACATTTCTTTTATTGATACACCGGGACATGTGGATTTTTCGGCAGAAATGGAAAGAAGCCTGTCGGTTCTGGATGTGGCAGTTCTGGTGATCAGTGGACTGGACGGAGTACAAAGTCACACCAGAACTTTATGGAAGCTACTGGAACGTTACCACATTCCGGTGATTCTTTTTGTTAATAAAATGGACATAGCAAGAGAGGCACCAGAGGATCTTGCAGCGTCGATTCGACGGGAACTCTCCGATGCCATCATTGCATGGGAGGATCAGGAGAACCGGGAAGAAGAGCTGGCCATGACGGATGAGGCGCTTCTGGATTCTTATATGGAGACGGGAACTTTAGAGTCGGACGATGTAAAAAGAGCCTTCTCCCGGAGAACTTTTTTCCCGCTTCTGTTTGGAAGCGCGTTAAAGGAACAGGGAGTGGAGGAACTGCTGAACCTGCTTCGGGATCTGGCATGGGAGATCACCTATCCATCGGAGTTTGGAGCGAAGGTGTACAAGGTCAGTCGGGATAAGTCTGGCAACCGTTTGGTACATCTTAAGGTAACCGGTGGAAGTCTCAAAAATCGTGACAGTATCGGAGAGGATAAGGTCAGTGAGATCCGTTTGTATAACGGAGATAAGTATGAGACTGTGCCACAGCTTTTTGCAGGACAGGTAGCAGAGGTCACAGGTCTGGATCATGTGAAGATCGGAGATGCTCTGGGAATCGAAGAGCCGATGGCGGCGGGAACCCTCGAAGCCGTCCTTTCTTACCGGATCATTCCTCCATCGGATGTCAGCATTTATACTCTGCTGGAGAAGGTGCGGATCTTAGAGGAAGAAGATCCGAAGTTGTCGGTGGAATGGCGGGAGGAGACCAAGGAGATCCATGTCCGTCTGATGGGAGCGGTACAGACACAGGTATTGCAGGAGACCATGAAGCGCCGGTTCGGGATTCTGGTCACTTTCGATGCAGGTAAGATCATGTATAAGGAGACCATTGCCAATGCAGTAGAAGGGGTGGGGCATTTTGAACCTCTCCGGCATTATGCGGAGGTACACCTTTTGATGGAACCGGGGGAGCCGGGGAGTGGTATTACCGTGGACTGCGACTGCAAGACCGAAGTGCTGGCACTGAACTGGCAGCGATTGATCCTGACGCATTTGACGGAGCGGATGCACCGGGGCGTTCTGACAGGAGCGCCTTTGACAGATGTGCATTTTACGGTGGTGACAGGAAAGGCTCATCTCAAGCATACCATGGGAGGGGATTTCCGACAGGCAACCTATCGTGCGGTAAGACAGGGTCTGAAAAAGGCAAAAAATGTCTTGCTGGAGCCTTTTTATAAAGTGGTGCTGGAAGTTCCTCAGGATCAGTTGGGAAGGGCCATGACAGATCTGGGGAATATGAACGGTCAGATGGAAGCTCCGGAGATCGTAGATGGAAAAGGGCGGCTGACCGGTCTGGTACCGGTGGCCTGCGTCAGCGACTATGCCAGAGAAGTGGTGGCCTATACCGGCGGAGAGGGAAGCATCTCCTTTGAAATGGCGGGATACTATCCTTGCCATAATCAGGAGGAAGTGGTAGAAGAAAAGGGATATGACAGTGAGACGGATCTGAGAAATCCAACGGCATCCGTCTTTTGCGCTCATGGGGCAGGTTATACGGTTCCCTGGTTTATGGTGGATGCGGCGGCTCATGTTGCTTCTCCTCTTGCAGGAAGTGGCCGCGTGGATGAAGCGTACCAGAAGGAACGGATCAAGGAAGCGGCAGATGCACTGGAGGCTGAGGAAGAGGCCTACCGTCAAAGACAGATCGGTGGCGGCGCCATGGATAAGACCTCTTCCAAGAAAAGTTCTTATCAGGGATATTCCGGCATGAGCCCGGAACTCGAGGAGATTTTTATCCGGGAGTTTGGTCCCATTAAAAGCCCCATTGATCTTAACCAGCCGGTTCTTCGGGATTATAATCAGCAGGAAGAGATAAAAAAGGCAAGGGAAGCCTACTTTGATACCCATAAGGGTGCGGCGGAGAAGCGCCGGAACAAAGGAAAGAAGAAACGCTATATTCTGGTGGACGGTTATAATGTGATCCATGCCTGGCCTCAGCTGCGAGAACTGACAAGTCATTCCTTCGATGGAGCAAGGGGAAGGCTTCTGGATATTCTGTCGAATTACCAGGGTTACGACGGTGCGGAAATGATCGTTGTATTTGATGCCTATATGGTAAAAGGCGGAACAGGATCCATTCAGAAGTACCACAACGTTCATGTGATCTTCACAAGAGAAGCCCAGACGGCTGATGCCTACATCGAAAGGGCATGCCATGAACTGGCAAAGGATGCGGATGTGCGCGTGGTAACAAGTGACGGGGCCGAGCAGGTGATCGTCACAGGCAGCGGCGGGATCCGTATCTCATCCAGAGAATTTTTGTCCCAGGTCGAGCAGATGAATGCTCAGGGATTATCTGAATTTCGGGAGAATAACCGGGGATAGAGCCGCGGGATCTTTTACGTAAGGAGTGGAATTTTGAAAATTTTGCATTGTGCAGATCTTCATCTGGATTCCAAGATGGAGAGCAATCTGACAACAGAACAGGCAAGGCAAAGGCGGGAGGAGATGCTTGATACCTTTCGTCGTATGCTGGACTACGGTCAGCAGAGAGGCGTAAAAGCTGTTCTGATGGCAGGGGACCTGTTTGATAAACAGCATATCCGTAAGGTGGTGAAGGAAGAGGTAAAGCATGATATTATCTCCCATCCGGACATGGACTTTTACTTTCTGAGGGGGAACCATGACATTACGGATTTCCTCGAGGATTTTGATGAGATTCCGAAGAATCTGAAACTTTTTTCCAAGGATCAGTGGATGCGCTACACCTATCCGGAGGAGAATATTGTTATCAGTGGAAGAGAGCTGGATTACACGGATCATAAGGATGTGGCGGCGGATCTTGTGCTGGATCAGACCAAGATCAACATTGTCATGCTCCACGGTCAGACGGAGGAGTATGAGATCAAGGATAAATCCTACAGCTTTGATATGAGCCAGCTTCGTGGGCGCTACATCGATTATCTGGCCTTGGGACATATCCACAGCTACCGCTGGGAGCGTCTGGATGAGCGGGGCGTTTTCTGTTATCCGGGGTGTCTGGAGGGAAGAGGATTTGATGAGACCGGCCGTAAGGGCTTTGTGCTTCTTGAGATCGACCGGGACGGTGTGGAAAGTCACGAGTTTGTATCTCTGGCGCAGCGTCAGCTACAGAAGGAAGAAGTGGAAGTGGAGCCCTCCGATGATATGTCGGGTATCATTGCCAAGATCGAAGAGGCGGTGCGAAGGATCCCGCAGCAGGATCTGGTGGGGATCTCTCTGATCGGACACAAGTCCATGGATCTTGATCTGGATCTTTCCTGGATCGAACGCAACTTCAGGAACCGTTTCTTTTTCTTTAAAGCGGAGGATAACACCAAGGTGGAGGTGGACTATGCCATTTTCCAGAATGACAGATCCTTGAAGGGCACCTTCGTAAGAGTTGTACAGAGCAGTGACAAGGAGCCGGAGGAACGTAAGGCGAAGATCATTGAAACGGGCATTCGTGCCATTATGGAAGGAGGTCTGGAATGAAACTGATCTCCTGTTATATCAGCGGGTTCGGCCGTATGGCGGACCAGTCCTTTGATTTTCGTGAGGGCCTGAATCAGGTCATGGAAAACAATGGCTGGGGCAAGACCACCCTGACGGTATTTTTAAAGGCAATGTTTTACGGTCTGGAATATTCACCAAGGAAGAATGCGTTAAGCGACCGTGAGCACTATAAGCCCTGGGGAGGAGGAACCTACGGGGGAAGTCTGTCCATCCGGGTGGGGCACAAGTCCTACCGCATTGAGAGGACCTTTGGTGAAAAGGATAAGGAAGATACCTTCCGTCTCATTGACCTTGAGACCGGTGCCGATTCCCAGGATTATTCCTCCGCCATCGGTGAAGAGCTTTTTGAGGTGGATCGGGAATCCTACGAGAAAAGTATCTACGTTCCCCAGGGAGCTCTGGAAACGGTTATGACCACAAGAATGAACGCCAAGCTCGGCGGACTTGGAGCCGTTCAGGATGATATGAACCGCTATGACCAGGCGGTGCTGGCCATTGAAGAGGCAAGGAAGCGTTATACATCCACCAGCAAGACCAATCCGGGACTTCTGCGGCAGCTCAACGAAGAGATCTCTCTGAACCGAGAGAAGGTTGCCCGTATACCGGAGCTTTTGAAGGCATATGAGGCCAAGGCTTCTATGTTAATGGATAAAAGAGCAAACCTCCGTAAGATGGAGTACAGGAAAAGTCAGCTGGGAGAACAGCTTGCCACTTTGGCCCGGACGGAGCAGGTCGTGGGTGCCTATCAGGCCAAGAAGCAGTCTCTGGAAAAGCAGTTGGAGACCATTTCCACTCTGGACGATTTCTTTGTAAAAGGACTGCCGGAGGAAGAAGAGCTGGACGAGTGGGAAAGCAGAGAGCGAGAGCTTGAAGTGGCCAGAAGCCGTCGAAGCGCCCTGAGGGAAAAGCAGCCGGAACCGGAAGAGGAAGAGCTGCTCCACAAGCTGTTTGATCAGCATCCTATTAAGCCGGAGACGCTGGAGGAATACAAGGAAAAATCCGAGCAGATGAAAAATCTCCGCATCAAGGGAGAACATGTTCAGATGACAGAGGAGGATCGACTGGAGCTTTCCGAGCTTAAGACCTTCTTTATCCGTAAGAATCCGACCACAGAGGAACTGACGGAACAGCTGGATCTTGTCAGCCGTCAGAATGTTCTTTCCGGACAGATGAAGACGCTGGAAGAGCAGTATCTGAAAATGAAAAATCAGGTACAGGAAAAACGGGAAATGCAACAGCTGGAAAACGGAATCTCCACACCGGTGATCCTGCTTGTGATGTCACTGGCGCTGTTTTTCTGCGGATATCTGTTTTTCACCAAAGTGTCCGGCAGCACCATGGCCACTGCTCTTGGGGTAGCCTGCGTCGTAGCCGGAGTGGGAGATCTGGTGATCCTGTTTATCTCCCTGGTTCACAGGCGCAATCGTCATAAGGATGTGAAGGAGACCATGGGAAATGAGCTTCAGACCTCCGGGGACGATCTGATCGCAAGGCAAAAGGAATACAACGATCTGAAAGCCATCAACGATGCCTTCCTGAGGGAGTTCCCTCCTCTTCCGGAGGAGGATGTGCGACAGGCCATCCTTGCGATCCAGAGAAAGAAGGATCGCTATGATTCCCTGCTTGCTAATGAAGAAAAATACAACAGCACCAACTCATCCAACATGGAGGAGCTGGCGACCCTTCAGCTGGATCTGTATACCGCCCTTCGTCCTTATGCGGAAGTCTACGGTATGAACCTTTATGAGGATGCCAACGAGGGGGAGCTGCTGCACAATCTCAGCGAGCAGCTGTCCATCTATCAGGAGTTTCAGAAGAACGATCTGGAGCTTCACCGACTGTCGGCAGAGATCGGATCCGAGACCGAGAGGATCCTTGGGATCCTTCGCAGTTTCCCTATTGAGGAGGATTATACCGATCTTGCCTCCGGTCTGAAGGAGATCCGGCAGAAGAGTCTTTTGTATCGGCAGACGGCTCAGCAGATCGCTGATCTTCAGGAGGAATTGGCTGCCATCAAGATCGATGATGAGACAGAGAACGCCATCAGCCTGGAGGAGCTGCAGTTTACCCAGCAGAAGCTGGATGATGAGATCGCTGCACAGAAAAAATATATTGCGGATGATCAGAAGGAACTGGAGGAGCGATCTGTCTCCCTGCTGGAATGTGAGGAGGCAAGGGAAGCTCTTAAGGATCAGGAGAAGACCAGGGAAGCCTACGAGGAACAGGTGCATCTGTATGAGGATACCAAGAAGTATCTGATTCAGGCGAGGGAGGATTTCCTTGCGGCCTACATGGGACCGCTGCGTTCCCGTCTTTCCCATTACCTTCGCAGACTCTATCCGGGCAGTGATCCGGCCATTCTGACGGATGATTTTGAACTGGATATGAGCATGGCCGTGTCTCTTCGCGGTAAAAGCGGAGGCGGCCGTACACGTTCGGCGGATTATCTGTCAACGGGCTATCAGGATCTGGCATCCTTTGCCAGCCGTGCTGCTCTTGTGGATGTTTTATTCCGGAGAGAAGAGCCGATCCTGATCCTGGATGATCCCTTTGTTAATTTCGATGCAGAGAAGCTTGCATGCGCAAGGGAGCTTTTGCAGGAACTGTCTGAGAAGTATCAGATCCTATACTTTACCTGTCATGAAAGCCGCGGTATGGATTGACAAAAGATAGTTGAATTTGCATATTTTATAAATGAATTCAGGTTGCGCCCGGGTCGCGGTGGGTGTTATGATAAGTAAGAAATAAATAAACCATGAGAAGTGAGCAAGGTAACAACGGAGCGATCCGTCTGTTTGCCTTGCTCATTTTTGCATAGAAGAATCACAGGAGGGTGGAACATGTATGATGTAGCGATCATCGGCGCAGGAGTTGTCGGAAGCGCAATTGCCAGAGAATTGGCAAGATACCGGGTAAAGGCCTGTGTGATCGAGCGGGAAGAGGATGTGTGTAGTGGAACAAGCAAGGCCAACAGTGCCATTGTTCATGCCGGCTTTGATGCTCATCCGGGAAGTCTGAAGGCAAAGTATAACGTGGAAGGCTCTAAGATGATGGAGAAGCTTTCCGAAGAACTGGATTTTCCGTATAAGAAGAATGGATCCCTTGTGGTCTGCACAAAGGATCAGGACCGCAACAGCCTTGAAGGTCTGCTTTTGCAGGGCAGAGAAAACGGAGTGGAAGGACTGCGCATTCTGGAAAAGGAAGAGCTTGAAACAATGGAGCCGAACCTGTCAGAGGATGTTACCTGCGCGCTCTATGCACCCACCGGAGCGATCTGCTGTCCCTTCCAGATGACCATTGCGTTTGCAGAAAATGCGGCGGACAACGGTATCTCCTTTTTTATGAATACCGAAGTGGATCAGGTGGAGCGCGTCGGCGACCATTATGAGATCAAGACAAAGGCAAAGGAGAACAGCACCGGTTCTCAGATCGCAGGAGAGGTTCTTCAGGCACGGGCTGTGGTCAATGCAGCCGGGGTCTATGCCGATGTGATCAACAATATGGTCTCCGAAAGAAAGCTTCATATCACACCTCGGAGAGGACAGTACGAGCTTTTGGACAAGGCAGTGGGAGATCATGTCAGTCATACGGTTTTCCAGCTTCCGACGAAGATGGGAAAAGGCGTGCTTGTAACGCCGACGGTTCACGGAAACCTGCTGGTGGGTCCTACAGCGGAGGATGTAGATGACAAGGAGGGAACCAATACAACAGGAGAAGGTCTGGAAAGCCTGGGGGCCATGTCCGCCCGCTCTGTCCGGAACGTTCCTCTTCGTCAGGTCATCACTTCCTTTGCCGGACTGCGTGCTCATGAGGATGGAAATGATTTTGTGATCGGGGAAGCAGAGGATGCCAAAAATTTCTATAATGCGGCGGGCATCGAATCTCCGGGACTGTCTTCTGCGCCTGCCATTGGTGTTGCCCTGGCAACAGAGATTGGAGAGAAGCTGGGACTTGAGAAGAATCCTTCCTTCGAAGGAAAGCGGAAGGGGATCTTAAATCCTTCCGCGCTGTCTCTGGAAGAGCGAAATGCTCTGATCAGGAAGCAGCCGGCATACGGACAGATCATCTGTCGCTGTGAGAATGTAACGGAGGGAGAGATCGTGGATGCGATCACAAGAACGCTCGGTGCAAGATCCCTAGACGGTGTCAAGAGAAGAACAAGAGCAGGCATGGGAAGATGTCAGGCGGGCTTCTGTTCCCCGAGGGTCATGGAACTTCTGGAAAAACATGCGGGATTGTCTCCTTATGAAGTCACCAAAAACGGTGGCAAAGGAGTCCTGGTATACGGACAGAACAAAGAGATCTAAGGAGGGTACGTGATGAAACATTATGATCTGGTCATTGTGGGAGGCGGTCCGGCAGGCCTTGCTGCAGCTGTTGCCGCAAGAGATAACGGAATAGATGATATTCTGATCCTTGAGAGGGACAATAAACTTGGTGGTATCTTAAATCAGTGCATTCACAACGGTTTTGGACTGCATACATTCAAAGAGGAACTGACAGGTCCGGAATATGCCAGCCGTTTTATTCAGCAGGTCTTGGAGCGGGGGATCGACTATAAGATGAATACCATGGTAATGGATATCAGCCCGGAGAAGGTGGTGACAGCCATGAATGCAACGGATGGCATGTTTACCATTCCGGCAAAGGCTGTGATCCTTGCCATGGGCTGCAGAGAAAGAAGCCGGGGTGCGCTGAATATTCCGGGCTATCGTCCGGCCGGTATCTTTTCGGCGGGAACAGCCCAGCGGCTCGTAAATATGGAAGGTCAGATGCCGGGAAAAAAGGTTGTGATCCTTGGATCAGGTGATATCGGACTGATCATGGCCCGTCGTATGACTTTAGAGGGGGCCAAGGTCGAGGTGGTAGCGGAACTGATGCCGTATTCTGGTGGCCTGAAGCGAAACATTGTGCAGTGCCTGCAGGATTTTGACATTCCGCTGAAACTGTCCCATACGGTGGTAAACATCGAAGGAAAAGAACGGGTAGAGGCTGTTACCATTGCGAAGGTGGGACCGGATCGTCGTCCGATTCCGGGAACCGAGGAGCGGTACGAGTGCGATACCCTGCTTTTATCCTGTGGACTGATCCCGGAGAACGAACTGTCAAAGGGCAGTGGGGTAACACTGAATCCGGTGACCAGTGGTCCGGTGGTAAACGATGCGCTTGAGACCAGTGTGGAAGGTATCTTTGCCTGTGGCAATGTACTTCATGTGCATGACCTTGTGGACTTTGTATCCCAGGAGGCGGCCAATGCGGGAGCCTACGCGGCACGTTATATCCGTCAGGGGGAAAAGACGGATGTCAGAACCGTGCCGGTACGGGGAATCGATGGCGTCAGATATACTGTTCCCTCCACCATCCGGCCGGAGGAGATGCAGGATACCGTTACGGTGCGTTTCCGGGTAGGGGATGTATACCGGGACAGCGCTGTGGTGACCTGTATTGACGGTCGTGAGATCAGCCGTCGCAGGAAGAAGGTATTTGCTCCGGGAGAGATGGAGCAGGTGATCTTGAAAAAGGAAGATCTTGCAGATGCCAAGATCGGGGAAATAACGATCCGGATCGAGAAGGAGGCATAAGTCATGGAAGAAAGACAGTTGACCTGTATCGGTTGTCCGATGGGATGCCAGGTGACCGTAACCATAGATCAGGGAGAAGTAAAAACGGTAACGGGAAACACCTGTAAGAGGGGAGAGATCTATGCGCGTAAAGAAGTGGTGGATCCTACCAGGATCGTAACAAGCACGGTTCGTGTGACAGGTGGAACGGAACCGGTGGTCTCCTGTAAGACCGCATCGGATATACCAAAGGGAAAAATTTTTGACTGCTGCCGGGAACTGGCGAAGGTGGAAGTGGCGGCACCGATTAAGATCGGTGATGTTCTTCTGGAAAATGTTTGCGGAACCGGCGTGGATATTGTTGCTACCAGAGACCTTCCGGTAGCGTGATATAAACTTCCCTGTTCTGTTTGGGGAGTCTGGTTGTGTGACTGCAAATGAAGAGACTTTATATAAGTGTCAGCCCGGGATAGAGGATCCTGTGGCTGACCTTTTTATTTATCATCACCGGGACAATGGATCATAGCGATCTTCTCAATGAAATAGTGCAGGGAACGAACCAGTTCTGTGTCGGCAGCCCGGTAGAACATTTCCTTACCGGAGCGTCTGGAAGTGATAAGGCCTGCGGACTTTAACAAACGAAGATGATGAGAAACGGCAGGGCTTGACATCTCCACTGCAGCTGCAATGTCGATCACACACTCCTCTGTATGACAAAGGAACCAGAAGATCCGGAGCCGGGTAGGATCGCCCAGCTGCTTCATCGCTTCAGAAACAGCAGTGACCGTTTCGGTTCCCGGGACATGATGCATTAGATCAACGTCGTTGTCATTATGATGATGTGGAAAAGAAGTATTCCCCATGATGATCCTCCATATACATAATTCAAGTCTCGTTCCATGAGACCCAGCGTAGAATTAGTGTTAGTGAAGCTGACATAGATTCTATGCAATGTATGAATATTATAAGCGAGAAATTCTAGAAGGACAAGGCATATGTACTTGAGAGAACAGGGGAAAAGTTATAGAATGGAACAGATGTGCGCAAATTGCGCTCGTCAACAGGAGAGTATAAATGGAATTACGTAAGGAGGAGTTCATGTTTTGTATTTATTGTGGACAAAAGTTGGACGATCATGTAAGGTTTTGTCCTTACTGCGGAAAACCGACCGGCGTTGGTGAAGCACCGAAGGCGGTAGAACCACAGCAGGCGGTAGAGCCACAGCAGGAGCCGGTTCCGCAGCAGGCGGTAGAGTCGCAGCAGGCAATTCCGCCGCAGTATGTCAAGCGGGGGAAGGGCGGAAAAGGCAAGGTGATCGCAATTGCAGGAGCCGTTGCAGCCTGTGTCGCTCTTTGTGCCGTTGGAGGGGTCTATCTTTTGACACGAAACCCGATGCGTCATAATGCCGTGGTTTTATATAATGACGGAGACATCAGTCTGTTCCGGGGGATCCAGAAGGACAACCCAAAGGAAAACAAGCTGGCGGAGGACAGCCATACCTACAACAGTATCAGTAAGGACGGAAAGACACTTTATTTTTATCAAGACGTTGACAGTGACGGAGAACGTGGAGATCTGTGCAGCGTAAAGGTATCTTCCATCAGGAGCGAACGCTCAGACAATGAGAAGAAGATCAACAAGATCGAAGGTGGAGTCAGAGTTGGACTGATCTACACCCTCAACAAAAACAGGATCTTTTATCTGGATGGCACGGAATTAAAGTATTACGATGGCAGGGATGTCAAAGCGATCGATGATGAAGTGGATCAGATCGTAAATTATGATGACGATCGGGTACTTTATACCAGCGGAGATAAAAACGACATGGATCTTAAGACGACAACGCTGGAAAGGGATCCGGATAAGAAGACCATCGATCATCACGTATCGGAGATCCTGTTCTACGGTCTGGAACACCCGATCTATAAAAAGTACCGGGACGGTGAAAATCAGGAGACCATCTGTTCTGCGGACAGCAAGGGAGAGGCGAAGGAAATCGCAAAGGATATCAAGGTTTTCACTGCGACCGGAGGTGACCGGGAGCAGATCTGGTATGGAAAGCCCAAGACAGAGTCGGTTTCCATGTATGACTATGTGGAAGATGACAAGCTGCAGGAGGATCAGAAGGAAAAGAAGCCGGAGATGAAGGATTTCATGAAGCCGGTGAAGTTCAGTAAGTTAAAGACCAATTTCACCAAGCCGGCTCTGATCCGCGAAGTAAAAAAGCAGATCCATAAGACAAAGGGTTACTACGTATTTTACTTTATAGGACATCACGACACATACTATGCTTATTCTGATACCAAGAAAAAGTTTTACAGATTCAATAAGAAAAAGTTTGTGAAGCTGGAGGATCGTTATCGTGATGTTGAGCGACGCAATCAGCTTCGTGCATCCTTAAAGGCGAACAAGAAAGATACCACGTACTATGAGTTGTATTACTACACCGATGGGGACAGTATCAAGGTGAACGATCAGGTACTGGATGTAAAGGCGGACGGTAAGGTTGCTCTTTACAAGCCTTTTAGTGCAGGTTCTATCAAGAAAGTGGAGAAACTTTCAAACATCCATTTCGCAAGTGAGGTGGAGTACAAGGTAAAATACGGTGATAACGACCGGGACAGCCAGGAATCTTCTGATGTAAAGGCAAAGGTCTCTATAAACGGAAAAGAGGGAAAAGACCTGGATGTGGTCTTCGATCAGGCAAAGGTTGAGGCCTGGGATAAGACGGCTCTGATCTCAGAGGAGGCCAATGAAAAGACAGCTCTTACCGTTTATGATCTGAAGAAGTCAGAACTGCAGGAGGACAAGGAGCTGTCCCATGACGGTTACTTCTGCAGCAGGGAAGATGGCAAAATCTATTTCCTTGATGACCTTGGAAGTGACAAGAAGGGTGATCTCTGTTCCTATGACGGAAAGGATGTTGAGACCATTGCAAGCGATATCAGTACCAAGAACACCTTCAAAAAAATCAGTAAGAACAAGTACCTGATCATTTCGGAGGCAGACCTGATCCTGGTAAACGACGGAGATCAGAAGGATATCGATGATGATGTTGAGATGGCAGAGATCTCAAAAGACGGCGAGATCCTTTACCGGAACGATGACGACGAGCTATACAGCTGTACCGATGAAAAGAAGGGCAGAAAGATCGCAGATGATGTACAGTCCTTTGGCATGTTTGAGGCTGACTTCTTGATGAAGCCGCTCACCCTCGACTACAATTTCGATGATGAAAATACCGAGGATTGATTTTTAAACCGCTCCGCCGGCCTTAGGGTCGACGGAGTTTTTTCCTGTAACAATGAAAGATATGACACAGCCGGTTTTCTGTGCTACAATAATCGCTATGGAAAAAATAGTAAATGGATATAGTATCCGATATAAAGAGACGGGCGAAGGCCCTAAAACAGCAGTGATTCTCCAGGGATGGGGAACCGATATGAAATTGTATGATACCGTTGCCGCAGATCTTTCTGATACCTATCGGGTGATTCAGTTAAATCTTCCGGGTTTTTCCGACAGTGACGAACCAAAGGAGCCCTGGAGTGTAGAAGATTTCTGCAACTGGTTCATTTCCTTTATGCAGGAGATGAAAATCGGGAAGGCAACACTGATCGGCCACAGCTATGGCTGTCGTATGATGATCCGGATGGCGGCAAGGGACCCGAAGGACCTTCCTTTTACAATCGAGGAGATGGTCATGATCGATGGAGCCGGAATCCAGAGAGAGAAGACACCGGCGCAGAAACGCAGAGTGGCGCGGTATAAGAGAATGAAGGCCATTGCGCATTTTGCACCAGTCTACTGGCTTTTTGGGGATGCCGTGGATATCTGGCAGAGCCAGCAGGGATCTGCAGATTATCGCGCAAGTTCACCGATGATGAAGCAGTGTATGTCCAAAGCGGTCAATGAAGATCAGTCCCCGTTGTTGCCGAAGATCTCGGTGAAGACCTATCTGATCTGGGGGGAGAACGATACTGCGACGCCGCTTCGGGATGGAGAGGATATGGAGAAGATGATACAGGACGCTCAGCTCTATGTGATCAAAGGGGCAGGGCATTTCTCGTTCATAGAAAAGCAACAGGAGTTTAAGATCATACTGCGAAGCTTCCTGCTTGGGGAAGGAGGCCGGTCATGAATCACTGGTTAAAGACCGGCTTGTCCTTCATCGGGGAAGCTGCGTATATTATGGCGATCTTTACCTATCTTGGAGCCATGCGCTATAACCTGCACATGTTCCAGTTGAACGGTTACAAGAATGATGAGTACAGAACATGGCTTCTGAAAAATGAGCGAAGACAGCGTATGCGTTATCCGCTGGTGGTCTTTGCGGTTCTGATCCTGGCATGTTTTTTCATCTTCCAGAAGCGTTGGGGCGTTCTGGCAGTGGAATTTTTGCTGTTCCTTTATCTGATTCCTGTGAATATGGCCTACGATACCTATCGCAGGCATGATGTAAAAAAGAAACTGGTCTACACCGCAAGAGTCAAGCGACAGGTGTTTACCAATGTGCTTCTTGCGGTTCTTTTAAGCATTGCCATGTACCGGGTCGGTGGCAAACAGCATCATATGACGGTCTTTGCCGACAACTGCGATCGTATGTTGCCGCTGGTGACTGCTATGACGCTGTATATTTTCCTACAGCCCTGGATCATGCAGGTGGTCAACTGGATCAATCATCCGGTGGAGGCCGGCATCACACATTATTACATTCATGATGCCTTGAAGCGACTTCACAGTCAGCCGAATCTGAAGATCATCGGAATTACAGGAAGCTACGGTAAGACAAGTATGAAGTATTACCTGAATACGCTTCTTGAGGATTTTTACAATGTGCTGATCACGCCGGGCAATTTTAACACGACCCTTGGTGTGGTACGAACGATCCGTGAGCATTTAAAGCCGTCTCACGAGATCTTTTTATGTGAGATGGGTGCCCGTCATGTGAACGATATCAAGGAGATCTGTGATCTGGTTCATCCGGATGCCGGAATCATTACCAGTATCGGACCTCAGCATTTGGAGACCTTCCACAGCATGGACAATATCATTGCCACCAAGTATGAGCTGGCAGATGCGGTTCCCGTCGGCGGCAGGATCTTTTTAAACGGTGACAACGAGTACATCGCTTCCAATGCCGGAAAGTATCAGAAGGACAAGAAGGTTGTGTTCTACACCAACGAAAAGGGCGACGGCTACCATGCTTCCGACCTGAAGCTTTCCAACCTGGGAACGGAGTTTACCGTAACTGCGCCGGATGGGCAGAGTGCAAGATTTGCCATGCGTCTGATCGGTGGACACAATGTTATCAATGTTTGTGGAGCAATTGCAGTGGCCCATGAGATGGGGATCCCTCTTGAGAAGCTTCGTGTTCCTGTTCGAAGGATCGAGCCGGTGGAGCACAGACTTCAGATGATCCAGAGAGGCAACGTGACCATCATTGACGATGCCTACAACTCGAACCCGGTGGGATCAAAGGCAGCCGTTGAGACCTTACACATGTTTGACGGTCTGCGCATCCTGGTTACACCGGGAATGGTAGAACTTGGTGACAAGGAAGATGAATACAACTATAAGTTTGGAACATATGCAGCAGCCAACTGTGACTACATTGCTTTGGTAGGACGCAGATCGCATACAGATCCCATCCGCAATGGAGCCTTGGATTCCGGTTTCCCAGAGAAAAAGCTCCGTAGCTTCGATGATCTGAAGAGCGCGCTGGACTGGGCATATGGAAGAACAGAAGAAGGCCATAAGTACATTCTTCTGGAGAATGATTTACCGGATAATTATTAAGGAGAAGAAAATGAAGACAAGAGTAGCAGTAATGTATGGTGGACGCAGTGTAGAGCATGAGGTTTCCGTTATTTCCGGAATCCAGGCTCTGCTTAGCATTGATACCGACAAGTACGAGACCATTCCTGTATATATCACAAAGGACAATCAGTTTTACGTAGGTGAGGACATCGGTAAGATCGAGGCCTATAAGGATATCGACGGCCTTCTGTCCCGTTCCCAGAAGGTCATCTGGGTCAATGAGGGCGACAAGGTAGTTCTTTCCCCATACCCTAAGAAGATGTTCGGTTCCATGAAGGAGATCGAGGTTGATGTTGCTTTTCCGATTGTTCACGGTACCAATGAAGAGGATGGAACTTTAATGGGATTCCTCAAGACCCTGGGTGTTCCGTTTGTAGGCTGTGACGTTACCGCGGCTGCCATCGGAATGGATAAGTACATCAGTAAGTGTGTTTTAAAGGACAACGATATTCCTGTTCTTGACTGCATCTGCTTCCATGAGGACGATTACGCCGACATGGATTCTCTGCTTCAGAGAGCGGAGGACAAGGTTGGTTATCCTGCCATCGTTAAGCCGGTAAACTCCGGTTCTTCTGTCGGTATCTCCATGGCAAAGAATCGTCAGGAACTGATTGCTGCGATCGATGACGCTTTTACATACGCTACCATTGTTCTGGTTGAGCATGGTATCTCCCAGCTAAAGGAGATCAACTGTTCCGTTCTCGGTGATGATTCCGGTGCAAGAGCATCCATCCTTGAGGAGCCTTTCCATTCTAAGGACATCCTTTCTTACGAGGACAAGTACATGGGACAGGGCTCCAAGGACGGCGGCTCCAAGGGTATGGCTTCTGTCAGCCGTAAGATCCCGGCTGAGCTTCCTGAGGACGTTACCAAGAAGATTCAGGAGTACGCTGTTCGTGCCTTCAAGGCTTTTGGCTGCAACGGTGTGGCTCGTATCGACTTTATGATCGATGAGGAGAACGGTGCGCTTTACTTCAATGAGATCAACACGATTCCGGGTTCCTTATCCTTCTATCTTTGGGAGCCTACGGGTCTTAAGTATTCCGATCTTCTGGACCAGATCATCCAGATGGCTTTAAAGCGTGCGAGAAAGGATCGCGCGATGACCTTTACCTTTGATACGAATATTCTTGACCAGAATGCGTTTGGGGGAGCGAAGGGTTCGAAGATGTAAGGGCTCTTTGCTGTGCTTTTTTTGATAGATTTTCCGATAGCTTTTTCGTCGGCTCTTTTTCTATGCGCCCTCGGTGACGCCTTGCGGCTCTGGAACTCGCTCGTCGCGTTACGTAAGCCGTCGGCTTTGCCGGCGGCAAGTAACGACGGCTCGTTAAGCACCTTGGGCGCATAGAAAGAGCCGACTCGATGGTACAAGCACCAAGAAAGAATAAAAAGAGCCGACGAGATAGTGTACGTGCCAAGAAAGCCTGGCAACCGACTGCCAGTACCGGCAGGGAGATGTGTCGAGGGCAAATAACACGCAAGCATAACAAATGGAAGAAAGCATTTGGTACAATGGATAATGATAGTAGATTAAAACAAATAATTCCGGAGGAAAAGTTACAGGAGCCCATCGCGGTCTTTGATTCCGGAATGGGAGGAATTTCCGTATTGCGAGAGCTGGTTCGGGTCATGCCGAAGGAGAAGTTCTATTACTACGGGGATTCCCTTAACGCCCCATACGGGACCAAGACCAAGGAGGAGGTGCGACGGCTTACTTCACTTCACGTCAGAGATTTTTTGAGACGGGGAGTAAAGGGCGTGTGCATCGCCTGTAACACAGCCACCAGCGCAGCGGTGCGATCATTAAGAGAAGCTTATCCACAGCTGCCACTGGTGGGAATTGAGCCGGCATTAAAGCCGGCAACTTCTTTTATGGATCATCCGAAGGTTCTTGTGATGGCAACCCCCATGACCATTCGGGAGGAAAAGTTTCATCAGTTGTTACGGAAGTATGGAGAAGAGGCGCAGGTATATCCCTTGGCCTGTCCCGGATTGATGGAATACGTGGAAGAAGGAAAAGGCGGAAGCGAAGAGGTTTTGGTTTTTTTGAAGGAGATGCTGAAGGATTACGCGCCGGGAGGGAAGTACGGACCCATGGATGCGGTGGTGACCGGATGTACCCACTATCCTTTTGTTGCGGATCAGATTGAAGAAGCTCTTGGAGGTGGAACCCGGGTGTTTGACGGAGCCAACGGTACCGCAAGGGAGATGAGACGGAGACTTTTTGCGGCAGGACTGTTGATTCCGGAAACAGAGCCGGCGGCACCGCAAAGTGACGAGGAGATCCTCGCAAGGGTGACCTTTGATACCTCGGCAGAGGATGCAGAGGAGAAGATCGCTCTTTGCAGGAGACTGTTACTTTCAAAATAGAGAAGTAGAAAATTGTCAAAAAATGGTAGTTTTGTTATACTACACAATTGGTGATTGCTCGAATGAAGCTTGAAACAACAGAACTTTTTAAAAAAGAATTATCCAGAACCGATGGACTGCATGAGCTGACAGAGAAGGAACTGCAGGAGCTGCGTGTTCTTGTGAAGCAGATCGCGTGGGATGTGATGGACCTTTGTGAGAAGGCGAACATTCCGTATGTGCTGGGAGGTGGTTCCTGTCTTGGTGCCGTCAGGCACCGGGGCATGATTCCCTGGGATGATGATATCGATCTGAATATCCCACGAAGCCACATCGAAAAGCTTTGTGATCTGGTGGAGCAGCGGTTGGGCGATCGGTATCGCGTGATACGTCCGTTGCAGACGGCCGGATACTACAGCACGTTTTATCAGGTGCAGAAGAAGGGTACCATCTTCCGGGAGTATCAGAATCAGGAAGAGGAAAACTGTGGTGTGAAGGTGGATCTTTTTGTTTATGAGAATACACCGGATGCTGCGATTCTTCGAAAGCTCCATGGGGGGCTCTGTGATGGAGGATCTTTTTTGCTGTCCTGTATTCGGGCGTTTCGCTGGCGCAAAGAATTTGCCCGGCTGACAAGGGATAATAAAAAGGCCGGAAGGGTAATGCGGATCAAGGCGTTGATGGGAGCACTACCATCACTGACACCGCAGTTCTGGTATAAGAGAGTGATGGCCTGGCACAGCATGTGCCGAAATGACCGGTCAAATTATATTTCATGCCCGTCAGGGCGCAGACATTATTTCGGAGAGCTACAGAGAAGAGTGAAATATTGGGATACAAAGTCAATGAAGTTCGAGGAGCGAATGGCACAGGTCCCGGGTAACTATCAGGAATATCTTACAGGACTTTATGGACCGGATTATATGACACCGCCACCGGCAGACCAGGTGGAAAAGCATGTCCTGTATGAATTGAAATTGTAAGAAATAGGAGATATTATATGGGTTTAAACAAGGCTGCAGTATTAAAGGTGATGAGAGAAGTTTTTCAGAGAATACGCTTCCGTCATGATCCATACAGCCAGGAGAATCCGTTTCGAATTTTACTTTTAACCAATCGGGATTCTGATAACACCGGAGATCAGGTGATCGAGGCCTGCGATATTTCGTTGATTCGAACCGTTATGAAAAACATCGGAATCGGAAGCCTGCATTTCACGGTAAAGTCTTGTGCGGCGGCCATTATTACAAAGCGCTACATGGAGACAAGAAATGAAGATCTTCTTGAGAGAGCGAGAAATTTGATTTCCGAGTGCGATATGATCATTTTCGGTGGAGCCCCCCTGTTTAATTACCGATACCAGATGTTCTATGAGAGAACGGCGCTGACACTTGAGTTGGCGCAGGAGTACGGGAAGCCGGTGATCTTCTCTGCGATTGGAGTAGAGGGATATGATGAGGATAATCCGAAGTGTCAGAGACTGAAGAAGGCGTTAAACCTTCCTTGTGTTCATCAGATCACAACAAGAGACGATATTGATTCCCTTATGAAGTTTAAGGCCAGAGAGGATCTGGAAATCCGCAAGGTGGCAGATCCGGCTGTTTTTGCTTCCCGAAGATTCGAGAACTTTGACAGGAACAAATCAAAGAACAACCGACGGGTGGGAATCTTTGTAATCCGGGCCCATGCGTTTTTAGATAACGGTGTTGATTTCGATGAGCATGCCTCTGCCCAGATGTACGTCAAGCTGGGAGAAGAGCTGTTAAAGCGCGGCATAGCTTATGAGTTTTTGACAAGTGGACACTTTGGAGACGAGGCATTTCTGGATCGTCTGATCGTTCAGTATGGTATTTCTCCTGCTAGATGCCGGTTTGGAATCAATAAGCCGGAGGATCTGGCGAGAAGAATTTCAGGATATGATGCTGTGGTAACAGCACGATTACACCCAAGTATTGTTTCCTTCTCTTATGGTGTTCCTTCCATTGGACTGGTATGGAACAACAAGGTCTCCTATTTCTATGAGAGCATCGGTTATCCGGAGCGTATCGTTGAAGTGACCGATGGAGGCGTGGATGTTGTCCGCATGGCAGATCAGCTGGAAGCCATTATGCAGGAAGGGGTAAAAAAGGATCCGAAGTTCCTGCGTTCGGTTTACGAAACACTCTTTGACGGAATTAAGAATGTGGCAATGCCGAATCGCAAGATCAACTGTTTTACCTATGAGAAGATCTTAAAGGTCATGAAGCCTACCATTGGAGTATCTGAGGAAGAAGCAGATCTTAAGCTTCAGCGTAAGAGCAGAAGAACGTATCGAACATACAACGAGTTGTTTGATAAGTACGAAGCAAGTAAGAGGGAGATTTCCGAACTTAAGAAAAAGTTGGAGGAGAAATAAGGAAATGGAAACGTTTGATACAACGTCAGAGCAATATAAGATCACAGAGATTTATTGGGAGAGAATCTTTTTACATATTGTCGTAACTGTAGCGGATGAGGCAAAGGCACCGACGAAATTTGTGCTCCGACGTTTTTCGCAGTCACATGAAAAAGTACCGAGAGAAGTGTACAACCAGACCATGCATGTGGTGGAAGATCCTATGATGGAGAAGGTGGTAAACGGTCAGGTTACCATGGTCAAGCGAACACCGAATAAGCGGGTGGTCGTTAACACCATCAAGGAAGAGACGGATGTCCTCTTTGAAAAGAAAGAAGACGGCAGATTCGATTGTATGATCAGTATGCCGGCAGCGAATGGCAGATCCTTTTTGAATAACGGAAACTGGCAGATCGTAGCTATCCTGCCGGAGGACGAGGAGCATATCTGCTCACTGGATTACAAGGTTGCCGAGAAGAAGGAAGATCTGTCCAGAGTCTTCCGTTATAATAACAACCACATGGCGTATACGCTGACGTTTGATTTCTATAACAGCAAGGACGGTATGCTGTCCTTTTTGATGCGTTCCCACTTTATGATCGATAATAACAAGTGGGCGAAGTATCACAGCCTGGCAGAGGCCATGACCTTCAAGGGTAAGCGGAAAAAACTCCGTCATCGCTTTGTATGTGCGTTGATCAATTCGTATTACCATTTTGTCCGTTTCTTCGCGCCGAAGAAGGGCAACCGGATTCTGTTTATGACAGAGACGAAGAATTACCTTTGGGGTAACCTGAAGGCTGTTTATGACAGAGTCAATGAAAGAGGACTGGGAGAGGATTATGTGATCTCCACCTCTACAAGAATTGCAGTCGGAAAGCATCAGAGTGTTCGGAGCTGGATCAAGACGGTAACTCTCATCGCAAAGCAGGATGTTATCTTTGTGGATGACTTTGTGCCGATCTTTGAGCAGTTCCATCTGGATCCGAAGACCCGTCTTGTACAGCTGTGGCATGCAGGCGAGGGATTCAAGGCGGTAGGCTTCTGCCGTTTTGGTAAGAAGGGATCACCTTTCCCGGCAGGAACCTGTCACAAGGAATATACCAATGTCATCACAGCTTCCAAGAAGCTGATCCATGTATTTGAAGAGGTGTTCGGAATCGAAAGAAGCGCCTTTTTACCATATGGAATGCCACGTCTGGATGGATTTCTGGATGAGAATAAGATCGCGCAGTTCAAGGAATCCTTCTACGCGGAGCATCCGGATCTGAAGGGTAAAAAGGTGATCCTTTTTGCACCGACCTATCGTGGAACCGGACAGAAGTCAGCCTATTATCCATATGATGAACTGGATCTGTCTCAGATCTATGATTACTGCGGAGAGGACAAGGTCTTCCTGTTCAAGATGCATCCGTTTGTAACCAAGAAGCCGAAGATCCCTGAGGAGTATAAGGATCGTATTCAGGATATTTCCTCATATCCGAGTATCAACGATCTGTACTATATCACCGATCTTCTGATCACAGACTATTCCTCCGCTTTCTTTGAGTATGCTCTGATGAAGCGTCCGGTTCTGTTCTTCACTTACGACCGTGAGCGATACGAACTGACAAGAGGTGTGCATCGTCCGGTGAAGGAGACAGCGCCGGGTAAGGTGTGTGATTCCTTTGATGAGATGATGAAAGCGCTTCGGGAGGAAGATTTTGAAGCGGAGAAGATCGAACAGTTTGTTAAGGATAATTTCGGGGAATATGATGGTCATGCATCCGATCGGATCATTGACAACATTATTCTCGGGAAAGGTCAGTTAAAATAAAATGATAGAAAAGAGAGAGCAGAGATTTCATTGCGGTCTGATCAGTAAAAACCGCAATGTACTCTTTGGAATTTCCATGGTAATGATCATCCTCTTTCATTTCGGTGAGGATTATCATGCAGCAGTAAGTGCCGACAAAATCGCCAATGTTCCCCTGTGGGGAGAAATCGTCTTACATTACTACCGCTATGTACGAAGCATCGGGGTGGAACTGTTTGTCTTTATGGCAGGTATGGGACAGTATTATTCCTTCTGTAAGTCGCCGGAAGTCTTGGGGTATTACAAGAGAAGGGTGTCTCGGGTATTGATCCCGTACGCTCTTCTGGCAGTTCCCTTCTGGTTCTTCAAGGATGCGATCCTATCGAGCGCCGGTGTGGCAGGATTTTTCAAAGACCTGCTCTTTTTTACGTTCTTTACCGACGCGGAGCATGCGCTTTGGTTCATCGGATTTATTCTGGCGATGTATCTGATCCTTCCGTTGATCTATCGGCTTTTCCATGAAACCGGAAAAGCGGGAGGAATATTTTTCGTAGGCTTAATGGTCCTTACCATCGCTTTATCCAATGCGTATCGTCTTTCTCATCCCGATGCCTATCTTCGGGTTGAGATCGCTTTGACTAGGATCCCGATCTTTTTCGTGGGCGTCTATGCCGGAAAGTGGATCAAGGAGGATCGAGGACTTTGGACGCCGGGCGTTGCTGTCTTTACGATTGTTTCGATCGGACTTAAAATATACCTTACATATACCGAAACAAAGAACTACATCGTGCGTTATACGGATATTCTGTATGCCCTTGCACTGATCGTTCTTTTGACACTTTTGTCAGAGTTCATCAGTCGACAGGCTCAGTTGAAGCAGTTTTTCGTTCTGGTGGGAGCCTATTCGCTGGAGCTGTACATGACCCATGTAACAGTGCGCGGAATCTTCAAGGAACTGGATATTCATACCTGGCATATTCGCTGCTATGTGGGCGTCATTTTCTTAGCGATTCTG
This sequence comes from uncultured Lachnospiraceae bacterium, assembly GCA_946182825.1. Classification (GTDB taxonomy): domain Bacteria; phylum Bacillota; class Clostridia; order Lachnospirales; family Lachnospiraceae; genus Weimeria. Next base: position 47,413 of record CAMGZH010000008.1, on the reverse strand, counting down.
CTTTCTGCAGGCATTAAGAAGATCACGGTGGCGCAGAGAGAGAAGCAATATTCATAGGAGGCTGCTTATGAAAAAGGTGCTGCTTTTAACAAACAAAGACTATGATAACGTGGGGGATCAGATGATCGAAGCCTGCGATCAGAGCCTGATTCGTGCGGCCTTCGATAACCTTGGTGTACCGGAGGAGGAAGCAGCCATCATAAGTCATGGGGTCAGCCTGATCCCCAACGAGTATGTTTCCGGTCATGACAGGAGTCTTCTTGCAAAGGCAAGGGAAGCGGTCGCCCAGACGGATCTGATCCTTTTTGGAGGAGCGCCGGTCTTCAATTACCGCTATGAGAGCTTCTATGAGAAAACAGCTACCTGGCTGGAGCTGGCGGCAGAGTATCACAGGCCGGTGATCTTTTCTGCCATTGGCATCGAGCATGTGGACAAGGAGAATCCCAAGTGTCAGAGGATCCAAAAGGCTCTTCGGGAGGCCAAGGTTGTTATGGTCACCACAAGGGACGGATATGAGCAGATGAACTGGTATGCCGAGGGACTGGATATCATCCGGGGAAGGGTGGCGGATCCGGCGGTGTTTACCAGAGAGATCTTTGCGCCTTATCTGGCTAAGGCCGATCCGGAGAACAGGCGGATCGGGATCTTCATCCTTCGGGCCAATGGATTTTTGGACAACGGTCTGGACGTTTCGCATGAAAAGGCAGCATCTCTCTGGCAGGATCTGCTGGAGGCCTGTGAGAAGAGAGGGTATGAGCCCTATCTTCTGACCAGCGGGTTTGCGGCAGATGAAGCCTTTTTGGATTATATGATCCGTCACTATCATGTACCCAAGGAGCGGTGTATTTTTAATATCAATACGCCGGAGGATCTGGTGGAGAAGATCAGCGGTATGAAGGCTGTGATCTCCTGTCGGCTTCACCCGGGAATCCTCTCGTACTCCCTTGGCGTCCCGGCGGTGGGAATACAGTGGAATCCAAAGGTTGCCATGTTCTATGACCAGATCGGTCATTCCAACCGGAGCCTGCCGGTGGAAGGCATTACGGCAGATATGCTTTTGGACCGATTGGAGGAGGCCATGGGTGATGTTGCGGTGCGCGACCACGAGATGGCCTGGGAGACCTATCGGACCCTTGTGGAGGGGATCCGCTGCTGTCTGTATTCGGATCGTCAGGAAACGGTCTGGGGAATGGAAGAGCTTCTGCAGAGGATGAGAACCTATCCGGGGACACCGAAGGCAGAACTGAACAAAAAGCTTGAGGCGAAATTCCGCCGGGCATACGTCACCTATAACAACGTGTTCTATAAGGCACAGAAGAATAAAAAAGAGCTGGAGCAGACCAGAGAACGGGCAGAAAAGTCACATCAGCATGCCCTTTCACTAAAAGAGAAAAATGCCCAGCAGCAGAAGAAGATTAACACGTTAAAAAAGAAAAACGCAGAATTAAAAGAGGAGCTAAAGAAGTGCCGGGAAGAATTAGAGCATGTCTACAGCCGCTCGTTTCTGGAGATGGTGGCAAACTGGAGTAAAGGAAAGGAGCAGTATGAAAAGAAATAACAGATTCGTTTATACGCTCAGTGCTGCGGGGATCCTGATGGCAGGTGCGGTGCTTTTTACATCGCCACAGGTCAACGCTCACGGAGCAGAGAAGTCATATAAGGCAAAGGGAACGGTGTTTACCGTCACGAAGGCAAAAGGAAACATTGCCGATGAAGTGAATGCCGCCATCAAAGATGCATCAAAAAAGGCAGCAAAGAATAAAAAGCATTACACAGTCAGACTGAAAAAGGGCAGTTATTCGGTTCAGAAGTCCATTCATCTGTATTCCGGTGTCACACTGGATGCGACCGGAGCCGTGTTAAAGAGCACGCAGGCCTATGGCAACATGGTGATGTCAGCCGATGCCGATATCAATAAGTCAAAGAAAAAGGGCAGTGGCTACAAGGCGTTCCGGGATATCGGACTTGTTGGCGGAACCTGGAAGTCACCGGCGAAGAACCGTGCCACCATAATGCGTATGGGTCACGGCAAGAAGTTGACCGTCAAGAAGGTTACCCTGGACGGAGGCGGCGGAATCCATCAGCTGGAGCTGGCTTCCATTGACGGGATCACAGTGAAGGACTGCACCTTCAAGAATCTGAAATTCCGCTCGGGAGAGAACAAGCAGGAGGCCCTTCAGTTTGATGTGACCTGCAATACCTCTGTGTTCCCGGATTACGTAATGGATGCTACTCCCACGAAGAATATCAAGGTGGAGGGATGTACCTTTACCAATGTGCCCCGTGGAGTCGGAACCCATACCCTTCTGTTAGGTAACTATTTTAACCATGTGACGATTCGTAACAACACCTTTCAGAAGATCCGTGAGGAAGCTGTTATTGCGTTGAATTATCATGATTTCCTTATTGAGGGCAATAGGATCAGTGACAGTGGTGCCGGAATTCTGGTACAGGCCTTTAAGGCGGCTCCTTCCTCCGTATGGACCACCATTCAGGACGGAAAAAAGAAGTTTTCCGGGAAGATCGTCCATGACGCGGCCGGTGTTGTTCGTAATAACACCGTTTCCATTCAGAAGAACAGCAAGGCCGATGAGGTGTGCGGTATCAAGCTTTACGGAATGAAGCTTAAGACTTCCGCAAAGGGAGGAGACGGTACGAGCATCAAGAAGGGTGACTATTATCTTAGCGGAGTCACCGTTGAGGGAAATACCATCCGGACAACGGCCATGGGAATTCATCTGATGGATGCAAAAAAGTGCGTCGTCCGGAACAACACTATGATCGGAACAGGAACCGATAAGGAAAAGTCAAAGAATCCAAAGGGAATTTTCCTGGCGAATACGTCCACTGACAATAAGATTCTGGGGAATACCATTGAGAAGTTCTACAGTAACGGAATTCTGTTACAGGATGCATCTTCTGCAACAGATATCAGTGGCAACACCCTTTCCGGCATTGGAAGTACTTCGTCAGTTGCAGCCATTAAGCTGACGGTAAAGGGAACCCACGCCGGGGAGATCACGGACAATAGGATCACAAAGGGCAAGTATGGTTTTGGATGCACCGGAGACGCCATTCTTGTAACCGGCGGTGCAAAGGCGCATAATATAGAGAAAAACAAGATCGAAGGAGCCGGCGGACATGATGTGAAGGTCGCAGGCGGAAAAGTAGATCATGTGGATCAGGAAGATGCATTTATTGCGTACTATGAATGATAAAGAGATAAGGAAACAGGAGTTAGTATGAATCAGGTAATAAGAGAAGATGTAGAGATGATCCTGGGACAGAAGATCGACTGGGAGAAGTTAAGAGATGCGAAGGTTCTGGTAACCGGTGCTTCCGGAATGATGGGAAGCTATGTGGTACGAACCCTTCTGGCTTTGGACGATAAGGGATATAACGTTACCGTTTACGGACTGATGCGAAATCCACAGAAGATGCCGGAGGAGATGCGAAGCCGGGTACATGTGATCCAGCAGAGTGTGACAGAGCCTATTGAGACCGATGTCAAGTTTGATTATATCTTCCATACGGCTTCCCCTGCCAGCCCGCTGATCATGCGGGAAGATCCGGTTGGAACCATTGCAGCCAACACCCTTGGTGCATGGTACACCTTAAAGCTGGCTCAGGAATCGGGAAGCAAGGGATATCTGTTTATCTCAAGCCGTGAGATCTATGGTCAGCCCTATGCGGATCAGAAGGTTTTCAAGGAGGATACCTATGGATTTGTCGATCCTCTGAATTCCCGTTCCTGCTATCCGGAGGGTAAGAAGGCAGCGGAGACCATGGCAGTCTGCTACTATGAGCAGTATGGAATCAACACCAAGATCGCAAGACTGGCACACACCCTCGGCCCGGGTATGACCATTAACGACGGACGTGTACAGGCAGACTTCCTTCGGGATGTTGTTAACAATCGTGACATTGTTTTAAAGAGTGAGGGTAAGCCGATTCGTACTTACACCTATGTTGCCGATGCAACAGCAGCTCTTTTCCATATCATGCTGAATTCTCCTGAGGAGGAGAGAGTCTATAACATCTCCAGTGAAGCAGATACCGTTTCCATCCGGGATCTGGCACAGAAGATGACAGATGCGTTCCCGGAGCGCGGACTGTCTCTGAAGTTTGATATTCCGGAGAAGAAGGGAAATGATGGAACAGCACCGTTTACGCTTGGTATCCTGTCCAGCGAGAAGATCGGTAAGATCGGCTGGGCACCGCATTTTACATTGACAGAGGCTATTCAGCGTACGGTACGTTATCTGGAAAGTGAAGGAATTCATTAAGAGAGGACATTATTTTGAAATTTACAAAGATCAGTTCACTGATCATGGCAGCTGCGGTTACCATTACCGCAGCTTTTCCGTTATCAGCGATTCAGGCAGAAGCAAAGAAAAAATCATATGGATCTTCCACTGTGCAGGTGCTTGCCACCACAGACCTGCATGGGCAGAGTGTTAAGTTTAACTATGATTCCGGAGTGGAATCGGAGGGAAGTCTTGCACAGCTTGCAAGCGTGATCAAACAGAAACGGAAGCAGCTCACCTATGGAACCACCATCACGGTGGACGGTGGTGATACGGTATACGGAATCGGTTCGGAAAGTATTATGAAGGGAACGGTATCCGGTTCGGAGTACATGTATGAATGTATGAAGGCGGTAAACTATGATGCTATCACCCTGGGGAATCATGATTTTGACTATGGTGTGGACTACATTCAAAAGGCGCTGAAGAACGCAGGAATGGATCAGAAGGTAGTGCTTTCCAATGTGGTCAACGCAAGAACCGGTAAGAATCTTTACAAGAGTTCCACCCTCATCACAAAGAGAGTCAAGACCACAACAGGAAGAAAAGCCAATGTTAAGATCGGAATCATTGGAGCCACCATTCCATCCCTTACGACACTTTTTAAGTGGAAGGGGATCGTTCGAACCAGCGATATCGTCCAGAGCGTCCGGTCGGAGGCAAAGGCGTTAAAGAGCAAAGGAGCCGATGTTATCATCGTGGTTGCACATACGGGAATCGGTTCTGCGAAGTACAAGAAAAATGCGGATAATGCAGGTTATGCGCTGACAGCGATCCCGGAGGTGGATGCCGTCTGCTGCGGACATACCCATATGGATTATCCGGCTTCAACGGCGAAGGCAGAAGTGTATGACGACTATCCTGAGACCGATGATAAAAAGCTGATGCATGAAAAGCCGCTGGTGGAAGAAAAAGACCATGGCGCATCCCTTGGACAGATCAAGATCAAGCTGGGATTTGATGCAGACGGAAAGCCCTATGTGAAGAGTCGATCCTCCCAGTTGCACCGTATCATCGGATCGGACAAGGAAGATGCACAGATCAAAAACATCAATGCAAAATATGATGCCCAGTATCGCAAGATCTACGACAAGAAGATCACAAAGATCGAGGGAACGACCAACAGTTATTTTGGAATGATCGAAGACAATCCCATGATCCAGCTCTGTAATGAGGCAAAGATCCATTACGGACTGGCAGCGGTGCGGGATCTGAAGGAGCCTTACAAGAGTGCGCCGGTTATTTCCGCAACCGAGTATCAGATGGGAGGTTCCACCTCCGATGACTACATTTATGTAGACGGACAGATCTATCAGAAGGATGTGCTCAACATTCAAAGCTATGCCCAGCAGAGAGCAAAGGTCTATTACATTACCGGTAAGCAGCTGCGGGATGCCTTGGATTTTCAGGCGGCCAGATTCTATCAGACGGCAGGAGCCGAGAAGACATCCATCTGGGGACCGGAGACGGGGAATATTGTGAACCAGGGATACCAGCCGGTCCTTGGATCAAGCTACCAGAACAACTGGAGAGGTCTTATGGTGTATGACGGAGTGGAATACACCATCGATCCAACGGTTGCCCCCCGCTTCGATAAGGAGGGAAGACAGATCGGGACGACCTCCCGGATCAAGAGTCTTACCTGTAACGGGGAACCGGTGACAGATCAGCAGATCTTTGTGCTGGTGTCAAGACATATGATCTCCACCATGGATCCGGTGAATTATGCCACCATGCGAAATCAGGTCCTGATCAGTAAGACCAACCATATCAGTGAAATGCTGGAGGATTATATGGAGCATCAGACCGTGGATGATACCCTTCATATCTCCAGCGACAGCAACTGGATGGTGGATTTCCCGGATAAACAAAACTACGTGATCCGTTCTTCCGCAGCGGCGGCGGACATTGCCCGGAGTAAACCATGGTATCTGGGCGAGATCACGGGAACCGCAGGCTTTACCTTTTACAGGGCGCATCTTGGAACTCCGGAGCAGAAGGAAGACCACAGCGGCCCGATGGTGGTGGCGGCTCCTCTTGAGACCAAGGCCACCGGTGATCCGGTAAAGGTCCGGGTAGAAACCTCGGATGTGTCGGGAATCGAAACCATCCGCTACTGTAGCGGAGTCTTCCATGAGGACAGTGCCATCTGGAGCACGGCAGCCAATGTCAACGGCAGTACGTTTGAGGCGCCGACAAACGGAGTCTATACAGTATATGCCCGGGATAAAAAGGGAAATGCCACAGTAAGCTATGTAACGGTGGATAACATCGATGCTTCGGTTTCTGTAGCGCCGACCCTAACGGTGAAGATGACCAACAAAAGGAAAGTGGTGGAAGGATATGCTTCATCCTATGGAACGGTTTATCTGACTGTATCAGGAAAGACTTATCAGGCGAAGGCAGACGAGACAGGATATTTCAAGATCAAAGTAACAATGCCGAAGGCAGGCGAATTTGCTTCGATCTGGCAGACTGATCAGAGAGGCCGTCAGAGTCAGGTGGTTTCCGTTGAGGTGACCCGAACGGGAGCCAATCTTCCGACGGTACGGGACATCAATAACAAGAGCGGTCAGATCAAGGGAACCTTCTATGACGATCCCTTATGCAGGATCATGGCCGTATCGGGAAAGACGGTTTTCATCCCAAGCGATTCTGAAAACCTCTATAAGATCAGTACCCTTTACAATGAGAAATATCAGGTCGTGAAGGGCAAGTACAGCTGCAAGTCCGGTAAATTCACGCTGAATATTCCGGTTCAGAATGCAGGAGAAAAGATCAAGGTCTACGGTGTTGACTGGGTAGGACGGGCATCCGCCCTCGGAAGCAATACCAGAACTGTGGAAGAAGTGGCTCCGAACATGCCGACGTTGAAATCGGTGATCGCGCAGGAGGGACTGCTCCGGGGAGAAATTCCGGGAACGAAGAAAGCAGGTATTGTGATCAATGTTGTGACGGATCAGGGCAAGACCTATTCCGGTAAGACCGACGCAAAGGGAAGCTTTTCCGTGGCAACCGGACTGCACCGGACGAATACGGTCTATACCGTAAAGGCAAGTGATGTGAAGGATGGAAAGACCCGTACCTCCGCCCTTGCCAAGGTCAAGGCGCAAAGCTATACCGACTTTTTGGATCGTTTCTCCGATACAACGGAGATCGATGGGGTAAATGATGAAGCAAATCAGATCACCGGAAGGATCACCCTGTCGGGAGCAGCATCCGCATGCATTATCGTCAAAGGTAAAAAATACCCCCTGAACTTTGATTCGGAGGGAGAGTTTACCTTCCGTCTTCCGGAAGGTGCGGGAGAGCATCCCTTTACCTACAAGGAAAAGATCGTTGTGATCGTTCGTGGTGAGGCATCCGGCCTGATGGGCGTGGATGTGACATCGGTGGAGGAGGCCCTGCCAAAGAAGCCCCAGGTGACACCGGGAAAGGTGACAGAAAAGACAAAGAAGCTTCGGGTGGTAGGAAACAGAAACTGTACGGCCGTCCTCAGAAGCGGTAAGATCTACCTTACGAAAAAGGCCGTGGCCAAGAAGAACGGAAGTTACATCTATAAGTTTGTGATTCCGAAGAAGCTGCGAAAAGAAGGTAAGGTCATGAAGGTATTCCTGATCAACAGTGCAGGAGAATCATCAAAAGTAAAGATCAAGGTAAAATAAAGATCAGCTGGTGTCGGTTTATAAAAACCACACCAGCTGATTTGTTGATGAAACGGAAGTGACACCGGCATCGAGAAGAGCCATAACATCTTCCTTGTCGGTGATCAGTCCGCTGGCGATCACCGGTACCCTGGAAAAGGCGACGATCCGCTTTGCGACCTTTGGCATAACGCCGGGAAGCATCTCGATCATATCCGGGGACAGTTCCCGGGCAGCCCTTTCCATGGAGTCATAGGCCATGGAATCGATAACGAAAAAGCGCATCACGGTAGACAGTCCAAGGCATTTGGCGCGTTTGATCACAGCGGAGTGGGTGGAAATAATACCGTCCGCTTTTGTGTTCTCGTGAATAAAGTCAACGGCGATCTCACCTGGGTAGAGACCGCTGATGAGGTCAATGTCGATCAGAGCATATTTGCCGTAGGACTTGACCGTGTCTATGATTCCCGGAATGGTAAGAATGTCGCCGTATAGAATAAAAATGATCCGGCTTTCGCAATCCTTGCATTTCACCAGACCGTCGGGATCTTTGATGGCGGCGATCACGGGAGAATCGGTTAAAGCATCATGTAGTACTGGATTCATAACAACCCCCTGAATATAATATCTTTGCCTTTATTATGCCATAGGAAAAGCCCGGGAACAATCGGTGGACAGTAAGGTTACTTTACACAAAACCCTGAACGTGCTATTATTTTTCAGATGGTCAAAATGAAAAAGGACTGACGGGTCAGACCAATGGCCCTGTCGGGAGAGAATATATGTCAAAAAGAAGAGAGAGCGGCAAGTACTTGTACCAGGCCGTTACGAATATTTTAATCACGTTTGTAATATCTGCAATTTTCTATGTTGCCTGGAATAACTGGTTGAACATTCTTATGGATCGTAAGTTCCTTGGCAAAGGTAACTGGTTGATGGTTGCAATCTATATGATGGTAGCTATCTTCTTTATCCAGTCCTTTGGCGGGTATAAGATCGGAATCAGCCGGATCTCCCATGGCAGTATCGGCTGCGCCCTTGCGTCGGTCATGACCAATATCGTTATGGGTATCTTTACCATTATGATGGTCGGTTACGCAAGGCTGATCCCAACCATTGTTTTTATTCATATGAACATGTGCCTCATCGATATCGTGGTGCTGTTTGGAATGACCTATTTCGGAACCTGGCTGTTCCGTCAGATCTTCCCGCCGTACCAGATGCTGATGATCCAGGGAGAGCATAAGAATAACCTGGACCGTAAGATGAATCACAGAGGAGATAAGTATCGTATCGCCCGGACACTGCCGGCCGATACCTCCATGGAGAAGATCACAGAGGAGATCCAAAAGTATGATGCCGTTCTGATCAATGATGTTCCGTCAGAACTGAAGAACAAGATCTTGAAGCTCTGTTTTGATCAGCAGAAGAGGGTATACTTCACCCCGAAGATCTCAGACATTATTGTGAAGGAGTCAGAGGATCTGAACCTTTTTGATACACCGCTGTATCTTTCAAGGAATATCGGATTCTCTGCGGTTCAAAGCATCATCAAGCGGGCGGGGGATATTGTGCTGGCTCTGATCGGTATTATTCTTTCCTCCCCCATCATGCTTGTAACCGCCATCCTGATCTACAGCTATGACAAGGGACCGGTCTTCTACAAACAGGAAAGATACACCATTGGGAAGAAGCGTTTTAATGTCCTGAAATTCCGAAGCATGATCGTGGATGCGGAGAAGGTGGGAGGAGCAAGACTTGCCACCGAGAATGATGACCGTATCACCCCCATCGGTCATGTGATCCGTGCAACACGAATCGATGAGATCCCTCAGTTCTTTAATATTCTGAAAGGTGATATGTCCTTTGTCGGTCCCAGACCGGAGCGACCACAGATCCATGAGGAATATTGTCAGAAGGTACCGGAATTTGATTTCCGGCTTTCTGTTAAGGCAGGATTGACAGGCTATGCGCAGGTCTACGGTAAGTACAACACCACCACCTACGATAAGCTGAAGTTCGATATGATCTATGTACAAAAAACCTCCATACTTTTGGATCTGCAGCTGATCCTGTTGACACTGCGGGTTGTTTTCCAGAAGGAGAGTACAGAGGGTATTGAAGAAGGAGAAACCACAGCAAAATGACAAAGTATATCAAAGGATTCCTGGACTATCGTTTCCTGCTCGGAGAGCTGGTGAAGCGTGGAATCAACCTCAAATACAGAAGAAGTTATCTTGGAATTATCTGGTCATTGATCGAGCCGTTGATGACGACCACCGTACTGGTTGTAGTATTCGGTGCCCTGTTCAACCGATTATCAGACCGGACATTTGCTACCTACATTATGTGCGGAAGATTGACCTTTTCTTTTTTCAGTACAGGAACAAAGGTGGCCTGTCATGCGATCCGAAGCAATGCCAGCATGATCAAGAAGGTATATGTACCGAAGTACTTTTATCCCTTATCCAGCATTTTGTATAACTTTATTATTTATCTGATCTCGCTTCTGGTGTTGATCCCGGTTATGATCTATTCACATCTGATGCCGACGCTTCGGATCTGGAAGGTGTTCCCGGCCATGTTTACCCTCCTGATCGTAACGATCGGTGTCGGTGTGATCCTTTGCGTCATGGATGTATTCTTCCGTGATGTGGAGTATCTGTGGAATGTGGCAACCATGATCATCATGTACCTGTCCGCGATCTTCTACCCGGTAGAGCGACTGGAGAAGCACGGACTTTCATGGCTTCTGGATCTGAATCCGCTGTATTGCATCATCAATCTTTTCCGTGGAGCTTTGATGGGATACAGTAACGGAATATGGGAGTACGCATACCCTATGGCATTCGGAATTTTTGTATTTGTATTCGGTTTCTGGTTACTTAAGAAGAAACAGGATGAGTTTATCTTACATCTGTAATTAATAGGAGTGTATCATGGCAAAGGTAAAGCCAACGGTCGAGGTTTCAAACCTTGGAATGAAATTTAATCTGAGTCAGGAAATGCATGATTCCCTGAAAGAGTTTTTTATCAACCTGGTGACCCGTAAGCATATGAAGGTGGATGAGTTCTGGGCGTTAAAGGATATCAGTTTTAAGCTTTACCCGGGAGACCGTGTGGGAATTTTAGGCCTGAACGGTGCGGGTAAGTCCACCATATTAAAAGCCATCGCTGGAGTATATCATCCGACAGAGGGAACCGTGAAACGGCGTGGAAGCCTTGCTCCGCTGCTGGAGCTTGGAGCCGGTTTTGAAAAGGAATATACCGCAAGAGAGAATATCTATTTATACGGATCGATCCTCGGTTATAAAAAGGAATTTATCGATACCAAGTTCGATGAGATCATTTCTTTCGCCGAGCTGGAGAAGTTCGTGGATGTACCGATCAAGAACTACTCCTCAGGAATGAGGAGCCGTTTGGGATTTGCCATCTGTACGGCGGTGAATCCGGACATTCTGATCCTCGATGAGGTGCTTTCGGTGGGAGACAGTAAGTTCCGTCGTAAGTCGGAGGAAAAGGTCAAGAGCATGTTCGAGGGAGATGTTACGGTGCTCTTTGTATCCCATTCCCTTCCCCAGGTCAAGAGGATCTGCAACAAGGCCATGATCTTGGATCACGGAAGACTGAAGGCCTTCGGTGACATTGAAGACATTGCGCCGATCTATGAAGAGATGACAGCGGCAGATCCGGAAGAGATCGCGGCAAAGGCAGCCAAGGAAAAGCGACAGAAGGCGATCCGTAGAAAGGCTGCCCGTAAGATGCGAATGAAGGATGTTGCGCGGTTGATGAATAATATGGATCTGGATATTGAAAAGGCCATGGATGTACTTCAGATCCCGGATAAGGTGAAACCGTTGTACCGGGAAGGAATGCCGGATGTATTGAAGGAATTAAGGATCGATACAGACGGAAGTCTTGAAGAGGAAGAAGAACGCCAGATGGATCTGGCAGCAGCAGACATGATGAATGCCGGTGTTGGAGAGGAGTCATAAAATGAACATAGCATGTATTTTCGCAGGTGGTAAGGGTGTTAGAATGGGAGCCGGTATCCCAAAGCAGTTTCTTGAGATCAACGGTAAGCCGATCCTGGTGCATACCCTTCAGTTGTTCCAGTATCACAATGAGATCGATAAGATCTATATTTCAACTCTGAAGGATTATATTCCGTATGTGCAGCAGCTTGTGGACGAGTATCATTTGAAAAAGGTCTGCGGAATCGTTCCGGGTGGAGACAGTGCGCAGGATTCTATCTATAACTGCCTGAAGGCCGTTGAGAAGGAAAACGATCCGGATTCCATCGTGCTGCTTCATGACGGTGTAAGACCTTATGTATCCTATGACGTTATCAGCCGTAACATCCAGGGGGTTAAGGAGCATGGAAATGCCATTACATCCACAGCCTGCTATGAGACCATTATGGTTTCAAAGACCGGTGATGTGGTAGACACGGTTCCTTACCGTAAGGAGACCTTTGCAGGTCAGGCACCTCAGAGCTTCTACCTTAAGGATATTTTAGATGCCCATGAGAAGATCCGTAAGAGACCGGAAGGATATGAGAACATGGTGGATTCCTGCACCATCATCCGTACCCTGGGTCAGACCGCTTATATGGTAGAGGGTAACCGTGGTAACATTAAGGTTACAACACCGGAGGATGTATATATGTTCCGCGCCCTTCTTCAGTTCCAGGAGAATGAGCAGGCCTTCGGTCTTGGTATTACCAACCGTATCGGTAAGCGCATGGAGATGATCAACGGCGAGAACGAAGAGAAGAAAAACAGCAATTCATGATAAGAGCACGCACGTTACCGATTCTGTCGGCTTCGTGCGTGCCCTTGTGTAACAAGGAGCCAAATGGAAAAGCAGAAAAACACCCGGGATATGGTATCCATCATCACTCCCTGCTGGAATGGTGAAAAATATATTGCAGAGACGATGGACTCTGTCCTTGCACAGACTTATACAAACTGGGAAATGATCGTTGTAGACGACGGTTCTTCGGACGGTTCCGCAGATCTGGTAAGAAGCTACGAGAAGAAGGACGCAAGGATCCGTTTGATCTGTCAGGAAAATGCAGGTTCGGCAGCCGCCAGAAATCACGGAATCAAAGAGGCAAAGGGACGTTACATTGCCCTTCTGGATGCAGACGATGTCTGGGAGGAGAACTTCCTTGAGGAGCAGTTGAAGCTGATGGCGCAGAAGGATGCGGCCTGTGTGTACAGCAGCTATCGTCTGATGGATGAGAACTCCAGAGTATACGGACGTATGGTAAAGGCACCGGAAAAGCTGACCTATAAGAAGATGTGCGTCCGCAACTACATCGGCTGTCTGACAGGACTGTATGATACACAGGCAAAGGGCAAGATCTACCTTCGGGAAGAGCTTAAAAGTCTTCGTGACGACTATGCCTTCTGGCTGGACTGTGTTGCGGCAAAGGGCGTGGCTTACGGTAACCCGAAGCCTCTGGCAAAGTATCGTGTGCTGGCAGGATCAACAACAGGTAACAAGAAAAAACTGATCCGGGTTCAGTGGAAGTTCTATCGTGACTATCTCAAACTTGGCAGGATCAAAAGTTTCAGTAACTTGGTACGCTGGGGAATTTACGGAGTATTCAAGTTTATGTGACAGGGACTGGCAGGGCAGAGGCTCTGCCTTTTCCATAGCAGGGAGGAATTATGACACGGGAAGAAGCACAAAAGCTTGTGGAGGAATATAAGAAAGCGGCGTTTGCATATAAGAAAAAAGCCGCAGAGGAAGAGGGACAGATTCGTCCTTTGACACCGCTCACCATTGAGGCGCGGGAGGCAAAGGAAGATGCCTATGTCAAAAAGGGAAGTGCGCTTATGGAGCAGGGAGCCCTTGGTCTGGTGCTGCTGGCCGGTGGAATGGGAACGAGACTCGGATTTGACGGCCCCAAGGGAACCTTGAACATCGGACGAACCAGAGAACTGTACATCTTTGAGTGCCTGTTTAACAACCTTCAGCGCCAGCTGGAGATCGCTTCTGAACATGCGGACCAGTCAACGGTGGATCCGACAAAGGTTCCGGTCTGCATTATGACAAGTGATAAAAATGATGCGGCAACCAGGGCTTTTTTCAAGGAGCATTCCTACTTCGGGTATGGAGAGGAGAATGTATATTTCTTCACACAGGAAATGGCTCCTGCCTGCGATTATGAGGGCAATCTTCTAATGGAAGATGAAGTGACACCTGCCACATCCCCCAACGGAAACGGCGGCTGGTATCCTTCCATGAAGAAGGCCGGACTGACAGAGGAATTAAAGAAGCGGGGCGTGAAGTGGCTGAACGTTTTCGGTGTGGATAATGTATTGGCTAAGATCGCGGATCCTGTTTTCCTCGGAGCCGTTGTCAGCGAGGGAAAGACCTGCGGAAGCAAGGCCGTGGTAAAGCGTTCACCGGAGGAGAAGGTGGGGGTAATGTGTATGCGAGACAACCATCCTGCCATTGTGGAATACTATGAGCTTTCTAGGGAACAGGCGGCACAGCGAAACAGTGACGGCGGTTTGACCTACGGCATGGGTGTTATCTTAAACTACCTGTTCCGGATGGAGGATCTGGACAGAATTGCCGGTGAGAACATGCCGGTTCATCTGGCAGAAAAGAAGATCCCCTATATGGATGCGCAGGGTGTTTTCCACAAACCGCAGGAGCCTAACGGATATAAGTTTGAGATCCTGATTACAGATCTTCTGTCTTATATGGAAGACTGCCTTCCGTATGAGGTTTTACGTCAGGAGGAGTTTGCTCCGGTGAAGAACAAAGAGGGAGCGGATTCTGTGGAAAGTGCCAGGGAGCTGTTAGAGGCAGCCGGTGTACAACTTTAAAAAATGTGGATAACCTTAGTAGATGAGAGAATAACAGAAAGGAGGGCCGGCGGATGAAAATGGAAGATATCCGGTATTCTGTTGTGATCGGAGCATATGAAACCAATCAGCTCTTCTTTAAGCAGGTTCTGGAATCGGTATATCGGATCGGCTGGAGGAACATGGAGATCCAGGTGATGGACGCCTGTCCTCATGCAGGGATCGAGGCTGCGGCCTATCAGGTCTGCGGAGAGGATTACCGATTGCACTACCATAAAGTCCATCGTGCCGCATCCATGGGAAGCGTCTGGAATGAGGGCGTTCGCGTCAGCCGGGGGGACTATCTGATCTTCCTGGGTTCCACCGATTGCCTGCATCCGGGAATGCTCCAGTACCTTACCAGGGCCATCAAGGAAGATCCGGATGCGGATATTATTTATACCGATCATGACGAGATCCATGATGAGGCAAGAATGAACCCGCATTTTGTTCCGGGTCCGAACCTGGAGCTGCTTCGTCATACCAATTACATTGGAGAGACCTTTACAGTACGGAGGGAACTATTTGCAGCCATCGGCAGATTCAAGGAGAAGCTTTCCTTTGCCTTTGCCTACGATTTCCTGCTTCGAGCCGCTATCTCCGGAAGGCGGTTGCGTCATATCCCCACCCTTCTGTGGCACAGGCGGATCTACAACCTTCCCCTGGATCAGGCCCAGATTCGGGAGGCTCTGAAGAAAAGTATGCGCGAGCACACTGTAGTATCCCAGGCAAGCCTGCATTTGCAGGGGATCCCTGCTGTGGTCAAGGCGGATGTGAGCGGAGAGTACTGGCATGTGGAGTATGACGGAAGTGATTTTGGTGCCCATCACAGGGATGTGATCGTGTTAAAAGAAGAGGGAGTCAGGCCCCTGGGGAAAAAGATCCAGGAGCGGCTTTATGCCTACGTCAAACAGCCGGATGTTGCCATTGCCGGTGGAAGGTTCCTAAGAGGCTTTGGAACGACGGTGGATAACTGTGGACTGATCTGTGACAAGGATGGTATCACCTATCCGGTCTGTCATGGACAGAGTGTCTTTTCTCAGGGGTTGTACCGGCGCATGGTGATTCCTCAGGATGTTATTGCAGTGGATGACGGTTACTGTATGATCGATGCGAAGTTTTTCAAGCGATGCGGAGGCTTTGACCGCAATCTTACCGGACGTGACCGGATGCTGGATCTGTGTCTTAAGGCGCGGGCAGGCGGAATGCGTGTGGTATATGTTTCGTCAGCCATGGCCATCCGAAAGAATAAGGAGCTGTTCAGCTCCCAGCAGTCCCATGAGAGACTGGTGGAGCGATGGCAGAACACGTTGCGGGAAGGGGATCCGTTCTATAATGTGAACCTTCCTATGGGACTGGATAATTACACCTTATCTTGACATAATTCTGAAAAAGCAATATACTTTCTTCGTTTTATGAGATAAGAGGGGGAATATGCCCCGGAGGATAAGAATGAGTGATAAACAGAGCGTACCTTCCAGAAAGCAGAAGAGGAGAAAGCGTAGAAAAATTCTGCTGATCGTGGAAATTATTGTACTGCTGTTATTATTGGGATTGCTGTTTGTATGGTTAAAGCTTGGCATGATCAACTTTAAGAATCTCGGAGATATTAAGCAGAACAAGCTGTCGAGAAAGACAACGGAAGTATTATCCGGTTATACCAATTTTGCATTGTTTGGTGTGGATAACCGGTCCAATGGTAATTATAACGGTGGTCAGTCTGATGTTATTGTAATCGTAAGTATCAATAATGATACGAAGAAGATTCGTCTGGCATCCGTTTACCGTGATTCCTTCCTGAATGTTTCAGAGGATGGAACCCTGTTGCGTAAATGTAATTATGCCTATGCTCATGGTGGGGAGTCAGCAGCGCTTTCCATGTTGAACCGGAATCTGGATCTGAATCTTCAGGATTTCGTAGCGGTGGATTTCGCAGCTGTGACCGATGCCATCGATGCCGTAGGCGGTGTGGAGATGGATGTAACAGAGGCTGAGGTTAAGAGTCTGAACGATCCGGATCATCCGGTTCTTCGTGAGATGGCCACCCAGCTTGGTAAGGAATATACACCGGTTACAAAGGCCGGTAAACAGAATCTTAACGGACTTCAGGCTACAGCATACTGCCGTATCCGTCACGATGCCGGAGAAGACTGGGGAAGAGCAAGAAGACAGAGAGCTGTCATCGAGGCGTTGCTTGGCAAGGTCAAGGGTGCATCGTTAGGACAGATGAGTTCTCTCGTTGATGCGATCCTTCCGAAGGTATCCACAAGCTACGATGCAACCAAGCTGATCAGCATGGCAATGGCGGCGAAGGAGTATGCCATTGACCAATCCTTTGGTTTCCCTTTCAGAAAGACGACAGAGGAACTTCCGAAGCCGTATGGTAGTGTTGTTATTCCTTGTACACTTTCAAGTAATGTTACAATGCTTCATGAGAAGATGTTCGATGAGAAGAACTATTCTCCAAGTAATACGGTTGCATCCCTTAGCCAGCTGATTGTTAATCAGACGGGATGTGATGAGAGCAGTGCCGGTGATTACAGCCAGATAGAGAACAACAAGGGTGTTGAGACTTCTTCTTCGACGGAGAGTACAACACAGACCGGTAACTAATACAGGAACAAAGAAGCTCCCCCAGGGTAACTGCCCCGGGGGAACCTTTTAGGATAGGAGATTATTATGTGTGGAATCGTTGGATATATCGGAGATGAGCAGGCAGCACCGGTTCTTTTGGATGGTCTGGAAAAGCTGGAGTACAGAGGATATGATTCTGCTGGAATCGCAGTCTTTGACGGCAAGCAGATTCAGATCAAAAAGGCAAAGGGTCGTTTAAAGGTTCTTGAGGAGCTGACCCATGACGGAGCGAATATGCCCGGTTCGATTGGTATTGGTCATACCCGTTGGGCAACCCACGGTGAGCCGAACGATACAAATGCACATCCGCATTTCAACAGCAAGAAGACCATTGCAGTGGTTCATAACGGAATCATTGAGAATTACCTTAAGATTCGTAAGAAGCTTGAGAAGAACGGATATAAGTTCCTTTCCGAGACCGACACAGAGGTGGTAGCACATCTTTTGGATTATTACTACAACGGTAATCCGTTAGAGGCGATCACCAAGGTTATGCACCGTGTGGAAGGAAGCTATGCCCTGGGTGTTCTGTTCTCTGATCATCCGGATAAGGTATATGCTGTTCGTAAGGACAGCCCGCTGATCGCCGGTAAGGCAACCGACGGAAGTCTGATCGCATCCGACGTGACAGCTGTGTTAAAGCACACAAGAGATGTTTACTATATCGACAATCAGGAGATCGCCTGTCTCGCCAAGGATTCCATTTCCTTCTTCAATGTGGACGGTGAGCCGATCACTAAGGAAAGCAAGCACATCGATTGGGATGCCAATGCTGCCGAGAAGGGCGGTTACGAGCACTTTATGCTGAAGGAGATGTATGAGCAGCCGAAGACGGTTCGTGATACCTTATCTCCACGTATCAAGGATAATCACGTTGTCATTGAAGATATGAAGATGACAGATGCGGATATTAAGAAGATCGATCGTATCCATATCATTGCCTGCGGATCTGCTTATCACACCGGTGTTACCGCAAAGTATGTATACGAAGGCATGGCAAGAATTCCGGTGGATGTGGATGTTGCCAGTGAGTTCCGTTACCGTGATCCGATCCTTGGCAAGAATGATCTTGTTCTGATCATTTCCCAGTCCGGAGAGACAGCCGACACGCTGGCAGCTCTTCGTCTGGCAAAGGAAAGAGGAATCCGTACCCTTGCCATTGTTAATGTGGTTGGTTCCTCCATTGCCCGTGAGGCAGATGAGGTGATGTATACCTGGGCAGGACCGGAGATCGCAGTTGCGACAACCAAGGCATACTCTGCACAGCTGATCTGTCACTATCTTCTTGCCATCCGTTTTGCAAAGGCAAAGGGACTGGTGGATGATGCGACAGAGGCATCCTACATTAAGGACCTTGAGAAGCTTCCGGATCAGATTGAACTTTTACTGAATAACAAGGAGCGAATCCAGAAATTTGCGAACCGTTATGTAACAGCTAAGGATATTTTCTTTATCGGTCGTGGTATCGATTATGCGATTTCCATGGAGGGATCCTTAAAGTTAAAGGAGATCTCCTATATTCATTCCGAGGCCTACGCTGCCGGAGAATTAAAGCATGGAACCATTTCTCTTGTAGAAGAAGGTACCCTTGTTGCATCCGTCGTTACACAGGAAGAGCTCTATAAGAAAACAGTCAGCAACATTGTTGAGGTCAAGAGCCGCGGCGCCTTTGTGCTGGCAGTGACAAATGAGGGCAACACAGATATCGAGAAGGTGTCCGATTATGTGATCTACGTTCCGCAGACCAACCAGTATTTTACAAATTCACTGGCGATCATTCCTCTGCAGCTGTTCGGATATTATGTTGCGGTAGGAAAGGGTTGTGATGTAGATAAGCCACGTAATCTGGCAAAGTCTGTTACCGTAGAGTAACTGTTCACAATTGTGCCTTGAATTGTTCACAATTCAAAAAGAGTTTTGTCACAAAATAGACACATTTTCCCTGTAGACTATGTCTTGTAATCAAGAGAGGCCTACAGGGATTTTTCTTTCAGTCGGGGTTCTAATCTCCAGCTGAGATAAACGCTCCGCGAGGATGCGCACGGATTCGGACAGGAATTTGTCTGCTGAAGCAGACCCGAATCCGGCGCGCAAGACTCGCGAGCGAGTCTTGACAAGAAAGCGAGGATAGATATGGACAACAACAATTTTGAAAAAGATCCGTTTACAGCACAGACAGGAGAAGCTCCTGAGAACAGGAATGTCGAGGAGCAGCAGAACGCGGGTCAGAATTTTTACCAGCAGAACAATGCCGGATTTCAGCAGGATATGAATCAGCAGGCTCAGCAGAACCAGTATAACCAGAACAATGGAAATCCTTATCAGGGCTACAATGCAGGTTTTGGTCAGCCTCAGCCGCGGCCAAAGAGAGAGAAGAAGCCACACCCGAAGACACAGTTCGTCGGCAAGGTTGTTGCAGCCGGTCTGATCTTCGGAATGGTAGCAGGTCCGGTCACCGCAGGTACCAACTATATTTCCAATAAGGCCATAGGGAACGAGAGCCATGCACTGACTTCCACCAATAACAGCAATGGCTCCGGTAAGGGATTAAGCTCCACTGCAACCTCCTCCGTAACGACCTTAAGTGATGTATCCGATGTGGTAACAGAGGCAATGCCTTCCATCGTTCAGGTTACCAACATGTCCATCACAGAGTACCAGGATTTCTTCGGACAGGTGACAAAGGTTCCACAGAAGAGTGCCGGTAGCGGAATCATCATTAACGAGGATGACAAGTACATCTATATTGCAACCAATAATCATGTTGTCAGCAATTCCAACAGTCTGACCATTACCTTTAATGACGACAGTGCTGTTTCCGGTGAGGTTCAGGGAACCGATGAGCAGACGGATCTGGCAGTTGTTAAGGTCAAGAAGAGTGATGTGAAGGATTCCACCTATAAGGCAATCAAGGTTGCAACCATCGGTAACAGCAATAAGATCAGTGTCGGAGAGTCTGCCATCGTAATCGGTAATGCTTTGGGTTATGGACAGTCCGTAACAACAGGTTGCGTTTCTGCCCTTAATCGTGAGGTATCCATTCAGAACGAGACCAGTGGAAAGTCCTACACCAATAAGCTGATCCAGACATCAGCAGCTGTCAGCCCGGGTAACTCCGGCGGAGCCCTTTTAAATTCCAAGGGTGAGGTCATCGGTATTGTATCCGCCAAGTATTCCGGTGATCAGGTAGAAGGTATGGGATTTGCCATTCCGATCACCAGTGCGCAGGACATCATCGAACAGCTGATGAATGACGGCAAGGTCACCAAGAGAAGCGGAAAAGACAGTACGAAGACAGCAGGGAACGGATATCTTGGCGTAGCAGGCGTGGATATCACTTCTGATATGGCCAGCACCTATAACATGCCAAGCGGCGTTTATGTTGCAAAGGTCGTAAAGGGAAGTGCAGCAGACAAGGCCGGTATCAAGAAGGGTGATGTGATCACCGCAATGGACGGAAACAGCATTTCTTCCATGGAAGATCTGTCTACGGCAATCAGTTCCAAATCCGCAGGAGACAAGATCACCTTATCCGTTGCAACGGTTGAGAATTCTTACGAGTCCAAAGACAAGAGTGTTACTCTGGGCGAGAGACCGGATAACGAAAGTCAGGAATAATAAAACAAGCAGAACGCTGCCACAGGATCATGGTATCCTGTGGCGGTTTTTTTGTTAAAAGAAAATGCAATAAGAAAGTGACGGAAGTGGCTAATTCATTTATAATGGATTCATAAATGTTACGAGTTGTTATGGATTTGGGAGGCTTGCTATGGATAAGAAACGTATCGTAATTGCACTTGGTCATAATGCACTGGGAACTACACTTCCGGAGCAGAAGGCTGCGGCAGAGGGAACAGCAAAGGCTGTGGCTGAATTTATTGCTCAGGATTATCAGGTTGTGATCACACACTCCAATGGACCACAGGTTGGTATGATCCACACCGCGATGAACCAGTTCTCGAAGGAGAATCCGGAATACACCGACACACCGATGAGTGTTTGTTCTGCAATGAGCCAGGGCTATATCGGATACGATCTTCAGAGTGCGATCCGAAGCGAGCTGATCCGAAGAGGAATCTACAAGAGTGTTGCAACGATCCTAACACAGGTTACCGTTGATCCGTATGATGAGGCATTCTATAAGCCGACGAAAGTCATCGGCCGTCTTATGACAGCAGAAGAGGCAGAAGAGCAGGAGAAGAAGGGTAACCATGTTGTTGAAGTGGAAGGTGGTTATCGAAGAATCGTCGCAACACCTAAGCCGGAGTCCATTGTTGAGATTGATGCCATCAATGCACTCCTTGATGCAGATCAGGTGGTTATTGCATGTGGAGGAGGTGGAATCCCGGTTCTTGAGCAGGATCATAATCTGAAGGGTGCTTCTGCTGTCATCGAGAAGGATACGGCAGCAGGCCGATTGGCAGACCTTGTGGATGCCGATATGCTGATCATCCTGACCGGAACCAATAAGGTTTGCATTAACTATGGTAAGGAAGACGAGAAGACAGTAGATTATCTGTCTGTAGCTGATGCCAAGAAATATCTTGAGAAGGGAATCTTTGAGGCCGGTACCATGCAGCCTAAGATCCAGGCGGCAATTGACTTTATTGGAGATTCTGCAATTCGTAAGACCTTGATCGCGAAACTGAATCCTGAGAAGGCTATCATTGCAGGCGAAGATGGAACAATGATAGGAAAATAAAAAAAATAGCATTGAAATCTTCTCGGGAATCGGCTAGTATTGTTCGGAGATAATGCTTTATTATAAGCGTATGTTCCCCGCCTTTTGTGACGGGGATCCTTCATGTCCAGGAAGGATTGTTTAAAAAATGGACAAAGTGTGTGTTTTTATGTCTCGTTAGAACGAGGGAAAGGAAGATATTTTGATTTCAACTAGAAGAACGAAAATTGTTTGTACATTAGGACCTGCATCTGAGAGTGAAGCAGTTATGGCACAGCTGATCAAGGCTGGTATGAACGTAGCTCGCTGCAACCTCTCTCATGGAAGTCACGAGGAGCACTTAGGAAGACTTAAGACATTACGTAAGCTTCGTAAGGAGCTGGGTATTCCGGTTGCTGCTCTTCTTGATACAAAGGGCCCGGAGATCCGTCTTAAGGAGTTTAAGGACGGTGGAATCGATCTTGAGGAAGGTCAGACCTTTACTCTTACAACAGAGGATGTAGAGGGTGATCAGGAAAGAGTTTCCATCACTTATAAGGATCTCCCACACGATGTTCAGGCTGGCGCTCACATTCTGATCGATGACGGTCTCATCGAGATGATCGTTACCGGTGTAACAGATACTGAGATCAAGTGCTCTGTTATCAACGGTGGTCATGTATCCAATAAGAAGGGTGTAAACGTTCCGAACGTTGAGCTTTCTATGCCTTATATCAGCCCTAAGGATTATAAGGACATCGTATTTGCTGTTCAGGAGGATTATGACTTTATCGCAGCTTCTTTCGTACGTACAGCTGCTGATGTTGAGGATATCCGTAAGATCTTAAAGGAGCATGGCGGAGAGAAGATCCAGATCATCTCTAAGATCGAGAACAACCAGGGTGTTAAGAACATTGATGAGATCATTGCCGCATCAGACGGAATCATGGTTGCTCGTGGAGACATGGGTGTTGAGATCCCAATGGAGGACGTACCTGTTATCCAGAAGATGATCATCAAGAAGGTTTACCAGGCTGGTAAGTTCGTAATCACAGCGACACAGATGTTAGATTCCATGATCTCTCATCCGAGACCGACTCGTGCTGAGTCAACCGACGTTGCTAACGCTGTATATGATGGAACTTCCGCTATCATGCTTTCCGGTGAGACAGCTGCAGGTAAGTATCCGGTTGAGGCTGTTAAGACAATGGATAAGATCGCCCGCCGTACAGAGCAGGATATCAACTATCTTTCACGTCTTAAGAAGGCCGATGGAATCGTGAATCCGTCTATTACAGACGCCATCTCTCACTCTGCATGTACTCTTGCAGGTGATTTACAGGCAACTGCCATCGTTACCGTTACAAAGTCCGGACGTACAGCACATGCTGTATCCAAGTTCCGTCCATCTTCTCCGATCATCGCAGGATGTATCGATGAGAAGGTTTGCCGTCAGATGAATCTTTGCTGGGCTACAACTCCGATCATGATCCAGGAGGAGCAGGATGCAGCAGAGCTGTTTGAGAATACTCTTGCAAAGTGTCAGGAGGAGAAGCTTTTGACGGAGGGAGATGTCGTTGTACTGACAGCCGGTGTTCCACTTGGAATTTCCGGAACAACCAACCTGTTAAAGGCACAGATGGTATAAAACCAACACAATCCGCAGCCGATTTTCAATTTTTGAAAATCGGCTGCTTTTTTTTGCTTTTTTTTGTAACATTTTCCGGTTTCATTCGTTATTATATATGAGAGACTTTTTAAGAAATGAAGGGAGATAAAATGTCGAACGAACCAGAAATGCGATTTGACCCTATGACGGGAGAGCCAATTAAGAAGGAACAGCCGGATTTTTTCCAGCAGCCGATGCAGAACGGACCGGTAATGTCAAACGGTGCACCTGTTGTGAAGAGACCTAAGAAGTGGATCCTTCCGGTAGCGATTGCAGCCGGTGTGGTTGTAATCGGCGGTGTTGGTGCTGCAGCGGCGACCACCATTGTACCAAGGGTTATGTATGGTAAGAACTATAAGATCCTGAATGCGATTCAGAATACCGAGGGTTGCAGCAGTGTGATGAAGAACCTGATGCCTTCTGATGAGCTTAGACAGAAGAAGTGTACCATCGATATGAATGCCAAACTGGATCGCTATGGAAGTATTAAGATCAACGGTGTACAGGATCCTAAGAACAAAGAGTTTTCCATGGACATGGATTTGGATCTTACCGCTACAAACACCAAGCTGGGTCTGGATATGCTGATCAAGAAGGATGTTATTACTCTGCAGAGTGATGATTTCCTGAAAGGAAGTTCTTTTTCCTATGATTACTCTAAGGGAGCCAAGACAGACGGTTATATCGGTCAGATGATGTCCTCCGGTAATTTTACCCAGGAGGATCTGAATGAGTACCTGCGTGAGAGTATGTCCTTCGACAAGGATGTCTCCAAGATACCGGAAGAGTTCTGGGATGCTACCAAGACGGAAATCAATGAGATGGATTTTACCGGGGCTGATTCCGAGAAGTATGAGATGGACGGTCAGGACGTGAAATGTCAGGGGTATAAGACCACCCTCACCAAGACCGAGATGAAGCACCTGTTGAAGGCTTACAAAGAGATCATCAAGGAATACTATAGTGATATAATGCTTAAGATGATGGAAACAGGTGGTACATCCTTTGATGATGAGTTCTCTTCCTTTGAGAGTGATCTGGATGATATGGATGACATCGATACCACACTCTACATCGGTAAGAAGGGCTTCTTTGGCAAGAGCCGTATTGCGGCCTGCAAGATGGAGTCCAATGGTAAGACAGTTCTTTTTGAAATCAAGGGTGGCAACTATCCTTTGGAGAACTTTAAGATCACCAATGCAAGCGGAGAGACCATTGAGCGTAAGGGAGAGATGGACGGCTCCACGGAAAAGGTCAAGTACATGGCGGATGGAGAGAAGGTTCTCGATTATACCTATGATACAGAGGATGGAGATTTTACATTGTCCGGTACATCGAATGGTACTGATGCGAGCCTGGAAGGAAAGCTGACCAATACCGGTGATGCGTACTCCATTAAGGTAGACAAGATCACAGCTCCGGGCTTTTCCTATGATGTAAGCTTTGAGTATACAGCAAAAGCCGGTGGAGAAGTTAAGGAACTTTCCAAGGTTTCCGAGGAATACAAGCTGGAGTCCATGACAGAGCAGCAGTTCCAGCAGATGGCAATCAAGATGTATCAGGATCCGTTCTTCCAGCAGCTTTACGGTCTGAAAGATTCCATTGGTGGAAGTGATGGGCCTACAAGTATTTTCGGTGGTGGTTCAACCGGAACCAATTATGATTCTTATGGATCCGGTGACAGCTATGATTATGGTTCGGATGATTCCTACGGATCCGATGACAGCTATGACTTTAATACCGATGCATACTAAGAGAAGTGGAAGCAAAGGGTAATTGCATAAGGAAACAGACTCCCGGGGAATGTCCTCCGGGAGTTTTTTGTCGCAATCGGAGTTCGAATCTCCGACCGGAAAAATGTGGGGTGAGGATGCGCAGGAAGATGCATAGCGACTTATGGAAAATTTAGCCAGATGTTGTAATAACAGGGGAAAGCGTTAAATTGACAGCGAAGCTTAGTCTTATATAATAGACATGTGTTTCGCTATGTAGAAAGCGGAATGGTACAGCTGTAATGAAATGAGAGGACTGCCTTTGCAGTTACCCATAGAAAGTTGAGGATAATATGGATCAGAAAGTAACCGCGTGGATCGACGATCACCAGAAGGAACTGTTAGAGGATATCAAGGCACTTTGTGCGATTCCGTCTGTGAAGGCAGCACCATTGGAGGGTAAGCCTTACGGAGAAGAATCTTATAAGGCATTAAATCTTGCCATCGATATGGCAGCCAAGTATGGTTTTACAACAAAGAACTATGACAACTACGTGGGAACAGCCGATTATGACAGTGCACTTCCTAGAACACTGGATATCCTGGCACACACAGACGTGGTTCCGGCCGGCGAAGGCTGGACGGTGACAGAGCCGTTTAACATCATCGAGAAGGACGGTCGTCTCTATGGACGTGGAACCAGTGATGATAAGGGACCGATGCTCTGTGCCTTATATGCCATGCGTGCATTGAAAGAGAGCAATGTTCCGATGAAGAAGGGTATTCGACTGATCATGGGTTCTGACGAAGAGACCGGATCTTCCGATATCGAGCACTATTATGCCATTGAGCCGGAAGCAGAGATGACCTTCTCTCCGGATGCAGAATTCCCATTGATCAATATTGAAAAAGGACAGTTCCGCGGTATTATTTCCAAGAAGTATGAGGAGAGCACAGCCCTGCCTCGTATCCTGTCTCTGGATGCCGGTGTAGCCTTCAATGCAGTGCCACAGAAGGCTGTAATCAAGTTCGAAGGCCTGGATATGGATGCGGCGAACGGAGCCATGGAAGAGATTGCCAAGGCCTGCGAGGTTGAGGTGAATGTTACAGCAGATCAGGAGATTACCATCATCGGTGAGTCTGCTCATGCATCCACACCGGAGAATGGTAAGAATGCAGGACTTGCAGCCATGATGCTGGCATCCAAGCTGGATCTTGCAGACAGTGAGTGCCTTGAGTTTGTGAAAAAGATTCCGGAGCTTTTCCCATATGGTGTAACAGACGGTTCCGGTATCGGTATCAAGATGTGCGATGAGGAATCCCATGATCTGACCTGCACACTGGATTTATACCATGTTGATCCAACCGGTATGGAGTTCACATTCGATTCCCGTGTTCCGGTTATGGGAACAAAGGAAAACTGTCAGGATGTTGCAGAGAAGAATATTACAGCAGCAGGCTTTGACTTTACAACTCCGGGAATGGTACCACCACACCGTGTGGCAGGGGACAGCGATTTCGTTCAGACTCTCCTTGGTTCCTATGAGAAGGTGACAGGTCTTAAAGGAGAGTGTCTTGCCATCGGTGGTGGTACGTATGTCCATGAGTTGAAGAATGGTGTTGCCTTCGGTGCGATCCTTCCGGATATTGATACCCATATGCACGGAGCAGATGAGTTCATGGATATCGACAATATCATGATCGCTACTAAGGTATTTGCCGATGCGATCTGGGAACTTTGTGGAGACCATCAGTAGGAGGACTTGTAATTGCCTGTGTTAGAGTAATATAATGTCTCTATAGGTAAAATAAGATTGCATGTAGCTGGCTTTGTACTTGGGAGAGGCTTCGCTGCGGAAAGAAGAGATGGTGTATATGCTGGCTGATGATGTGAAAGAAGGAACACCGGTTAGGGTGTTGTGGAAGACAGAGAACAGTGTTCACGAGTATACGACCAAGGTTCTGGTAATGCAGGGGGATATTGTAGGGCTGTCTGCCATCTATGAGAATGGAGATATTGTTTTATTTGAGGACGGAGATATTACGCTGAATATCGGCGAGAAGGACGTATTTCCTCATGTGAAGGTCTTTCTTGTGGATTACAAGGGGATGAAGATCTATCTGACCTACGGAAGGAAGGAACATCAGGAGAAGAAATATGTTCGCCAGTTCCAGAGATTTCCGGTGAACGGTACTTGTTATCTGAATGGATATCCGGCGAAGCTGTTTGACGTGAGTGCGAACGGCTTCGGTGTTATTTGCGAGGAGAACTACAGGGAAGGCGTCTGGACCGAGATGAAGGTCAAGAGCGTCAAGGTCTTCGGTAAGATCCGTCATAAGAGTGAAGTTGGGGTCGGAATGTATTATTATGGTTGTCTGGTGGAAGAAGCCACACCCAACTTTGTTAAGTTTGTGCACGATCAGGAAGAGGCTCTGAAGGCTAATCAGATGCTGAATGAAGAGATGCAGGCAGAGATGGAGCGAGAGGCCAAGGAGAGAGCCAGGATCGAGGAAGAGAAGGCCAGACAGCAGGAGGCTGCCAGACTGGCTGCGCAGCAGGCTGCTCAGGCGTTTGAGGCGAAAGTTGAGGCACAGCGTGCCGCTGAAGAGAAAGAGGTTCTGGGCGGTTGATACAACGTCCGGAATCATTTTATTTCAGTCGGGGATTCGCAGGAATTTGCATAGGAAATTTGTCAGCATCAAAAAAGCCGATGGACCAACGCTTCGCGTTAGTTCATCGGTTTTTTTTACGGAAGGTTGCAGAGGGGACTACAACCTTCAGTGAGGGGAGTAAAAAAGTAACACATTTGTGTTTCCACGGGTATAGTATCACAGGAAAGGTCACAGAAAGGTCACACTTTTCCATTCATTTTGTTTCCGAATCCATATTGATTCCGAATCAGCCAAGTCTGATCCAGGGTATGAAGTCCATCGGGAAAACGAATCGCCAGTCGGACGGAAGAGGAGGTCTGTTTGATCTCTTCGATGACACCGTGGCCGTATTTGGGATGGTCCACCGGATCACCGGTCTGAAATTTAATCTGGCGGTTTTGCTGTGTTTTTAATTCACGGTGGGTCTGATATGTAACGGCGGAAGGATGGGGTGTCGGCTTTTTCTTCAAAAGCTTCTCATAATCATAGGTCTTCTCGCCCTTGCCCTTTTCAAAGAATGGCGTGGGGGCTGCACCGATCAGGGAGCAACAATACTGCCAGGCACTTCCATGGAGCCCCGGTCGGAAACGGTATTCCTTTGGAATGTCCATGACGGTTTCCATATAGTGGGCGTATTCATGCTTATACAGATCCTCCCGATCGGAGGGACTCAGGGGGTGGGGCACCCGGCTTCCCAGAAAGAGCAGGGAAAAGTGAAAGGAGGCGCCGCTTTCACTTGAGGTTGTATGGCGGTGGTGCAGCAGGCCGTGGTCGTCTTCGTTATGAAGATCAGATCGGGTGAAGCTGCCGCATACGTCCTGCTCATAGCCAAAGGTAATAGGGAGCAGGCTTGCTTTTAGTCCGGTCTTCTTATCTAATTTCTGGTATAGCCGGCGAATCTCCTTCTCCAGCCCGGGAATCTCTTGGGAGAGTTCCCTGTATATGTTTTCGTTTAATTCCATAGATGGTTATGATACACGGTGGGGAAGGTTTTGGCAAGAGGAGAAATCCCTGTGAAAAAAGAGGCAGTGAAAATGAAAACTTCATTTTCACTGCCTCCTTATTATTTCCCCAGTTTATCTATTTGAAGCAACGAACCTCGCCTACCAGTGGGGAGACGCCGGAGATCACCTTGCCTCCGTCGACGCTGCCGTCTGCCTCCATACCGGATTCCACTGTGTAGGAATCACTCTTTACGATGTCGAGAGAACCGTCTGCGTATTTTACGAGGAACAGATACTCGGCACGGGTAATTGGCTTCGTAGATGAAGTGGATGCATCAAAGAGAATTCGAATGCTACCGTTGTTCTCCTGAGAGTAACGGGCATTGGAAATCGTTACCTTTGGTGTATTGGTGTAGATCGTATGGTCGCGTTCTACCTTGATGGACTTTGGACGATGCTTCAGTACATGGTAGAAGGATGCCTTGCCACCGGCGTAGACATCATCCAGCTCTCCATTGGTATACTTGATCCAGATACGAACCGGGAAGTTGTTCTTATTCTTGACCTGGCAGAAGTAAGAACCGTCCCGGAACGCCTCCTTGTCGGTCAATACGGAAACATTGCGGCGGTAGTCTTTCTTAACCTTGATCTTAAAGGTATACTTGCGACCGTAGCTTTTCAGTGTGACGGTGGCGTTTCCGGAGTGCTTACCCTTTACCTTGAAGTAATTGCCGGATTTTTTAACAGATACGATCCGCTTGTTGGAAACGCTGTACAGGCTGGACTTCATAGCAGAGCCATAACTGTTCTTGACATAGATTCGAACGATTCCACCAACGTAGATGGTCGTGCTGCTCTTGGCCTCGGCTGTTACAGAGTAGGCAGTACCGGTGGTGCCTGCAACGGGGGCACTTGTGAGTACCATGGCTGCTGCAAAAGCGGCAGCAAGAAGTTTTTTGATGTTTTTTCTCATGTTCTTTTCTCCCATTTTTTTAGATAAAACATTTCTCCGATGAACTTGCATCGGACTCCAACGAAAGAAATTATAATATATATTGAAAAATTATTGAACCTTTCTTAAAGAATTCTTGAAAGAAAAGGTGGATTTCTATATAAAATTAGAACAAAAAAAGGAAAAAAGCCCATTTATGCCACATGTGTGGTTGAACTAAAAGGGAAGAGAGTGTATCGTTTTAGTTGCAAAAGCAAGGAATCGTTGATCAACGAATTTTGCAAGTCGACTTAATGGAATGACGAAACTTTTATTTTGGGAGGTAAATGTTAATGAAGAATTTGAAAAGAATCATTGCTGTTGCTATGGCGGCAACAACAGCTATGAGTTTTACTCCGGTGGCAAATCCGGTGGCACCGGTTGCAGCATATGCTGAGGCGAAGATCGTAAGCGCGAATGATATCAGTCTGGTGATCGGTGATGAGAAGACCTACACGGTTGGTTCTCTGGCAGATTACGCAGATGGAGCTACTGTAACAGCAAAGACTTCCGATCATAAGATCGTTGAGATCGAGAAGAAGAACGGAAAGGCAACCGGTACTTCTGAGAAGGAGTCTTTGAAGGGACTGAAGAAGGACGATACTTTCACATTAAAGACCTTAAAAGAGGGAACAGCCAAGATCACACTTTCTATTGTTGTGAATGGTGATGTGAAGAAGACAGAGGAATTCCAGGTTGCAGTAGCAGCCAAGACACAGTCCATTGCAGCCACCTATGAGAACGATGAAAAGAAGACGGTGGACGCAACCAGCGGAATCGTACTGGGAACGGATGGAGCAAGCAAGTCAAAGGAGATCACATTAAAGTCCAAGAACTTTGATTCCAATGACTGGAGCATTGTGATCACAGGCAATACATCCAATGCTTCTGACAAGATCCATACCGGTAAGATCCAGAACGGTGCAACCGATACAGCTACGGTTACCGTAACAGCCGGTGAGGTTGAGGGTTCTGATGAGATCATCGTAAGCAATGGTGCAAAGAGCATTACCATTCCAGTTACCGTTGTTCATAATAAGCAGACACTGACGACCCGTATTGATGGTGAGATCGTAAAGGATGAGAATAACGACGGTCTGTATGATGAAGTGATCTATCTTGATGATCAGAAGAAGACAGCCAGCATCTCTGCTGTTTCCGATTTCGGAACCGATGTTACCTACACAAGTAACAAGGACCTTGTTGTAGTTGACAATCAGGGTAATGTTAAGATCAACGGAACAGCCAAGGAAGAGCATGCAACCATCACCGTTAAGGCAGCAGCGTCCAATGTATCCGGCAAGACCGTGGCAGCTGTTACAAAGACCATTAAGGTAGAGGTATCCAATAAGGCTCAGACAACAGTTTCTGTCAAGGACAGTGAGGGCAAGGTCATTGCTACCGGACGTAAGGA
Source organism: uncultured Lachnospiraceae bacterium (assembly GCA_946182825.1). Lineage (GTDB taxonomy): Bacteria > Bacillota > Clostridia > Lachnospirales > Lachnospiraceae > Weimeria. The sequence goes on along the minus strand of CAMGZH010000008.1, from coordinate 15,920 downwards.
TTCAGCAAAGGTTACCGGTTCTATCCTTCTTTCAACCAAGGATAAGAAGCAGGATTCCATTGCGATCACAAGCAACGTAGGTGATTCCTATGTTATTACAGAGAGCAAGGATACAGGTGTATTCACCTATAAGAACGGTACCCTTACAGCTGTCAAGGCCGGTGATTCCAAGCTGAAGATCACCGTTAAGAACAGCGATAAGACAACCGGAACCATCACATTCGAGATCGATGTCAAGGTTGTGGATAAGTACGCCAAGGAGATCATCCAGGCAGGCAGCACTTCTGTCTTCCTTAACACCTCCAATCCGATTGCTGAGGTAAAGGCAACCACTGCTTACGGTAGCGCTGTTAAGTACAGCCTTGCAACCTATGATGAGGCTAAGAAGGAATATAAGGCATACAGTGGTTCCGATGTTAAGATCAATGCGGTTACCGGTGTTGTGACCTATGTGAACCAGAAGAATAACGGAAACCTTTTTGTTGAAGTTTCAACTCCAAGCCATGCTGCAACACAGTATGCTGCTGAGAAGGTTTACATTCCATTGACCTATTCTTCTACAAAGGATGCTTCCGATCTGAATGCGGTAGCTGTTCTTACACTTAAGGTTGGCGAGTCAGGAAATCTGAATGCAACAGCAAGCGGTAAGCTCAGCTTTGTATCTTCCGATCCAAGCATCATCACAGTGACCGGAGACGGAGAAGTAACAGCTGTAGCACAGGGAACAGCATTTGTTACCGTTAAGGCTGAGGCAACCAGCAAGCTTGCAGAGGGCCAGAAGATCATTCCTGTTGTTGTAACAGAGAAGGAAAAGGAGCCGGAGATCCAGAATCGTAAGCCGGCTGTTGTCAAGGGTCTTAAGGTTACGAACGTAAAGGGCGCAAAGGTAAAGGTAAGCTTCAAGAAGTCTGCAAATACCGTTGGCTACGAAGTGATCTACAAGATCGGCAAGAAGACATATAAGAAGCAGACAACCGACACATCTGTAGTGCTTAGTGTTAAGAAGGGCGCAAAGATCGTAGTTAAGGTTCGCTCTTACAATTACAAGGATAACACGGTAAAGCAGTTCAGCAAGGCAAGTGCCAAGAAGACACTTAAGACTGACAGAAAGTAATCGAAGAACAGGGAATCGATAAAAGATTTCATCTTCTACAGGACACCGCACGGAAGCGAGGAATAGAGGGCTTTCCGTGGGGTGTCCTTTTTTAGAAACGTTTTGCGTACGGCACAGTATCATAAAATTGTGTATAATAACATATAGCATTTGGGAGTGTTGTCTGCAGGGGAGCGGGCAATGCGGCTTATGATTGGGGGAATATATGATTGAGAATGTATTGTACGGAGCTCTTTTCGATGCGGTAGAAGAGCTTGGAATGGCGATCATCGTGGTGTATCTGGTGGCAGTGGTGTTGTTTGTCCTGACCTGTCATTTCACGGTAGGGAAGTTTTTTAAGCTGTTGCAGTATTTTCGGCTTCGGATCACAATGGGATTTCTTTTGGCATTTATGGGGCTTTCTTTTCTGGCTTATATGCAGGCGCTGGATCCGTCGGTTCAGAAGGGGCTCTTTGAGATGGAATTTCATAAGGTGCAGTGGATCCCGGCAGGTGCCTACGGTATGGGCAAGGCTTTTCTCGAAGCCATGCGGCCTGTCCACGACCAGATGCAGGATGTCTTTTCCAGTACGGTGCTCTGTCTTGTGTATAACTTTGGCATTGGGCTGACCTTTGGCGTCATCGGCTGGATCATCTTTTCCATTCTTGTGGGATGGAAGGCTCTGATCCTGACCCTGGCAGGAGATCTTCTGATCAACTGGAAGCAGGGGAAATGGACGAAGGCCGGGGACGCCCCTTCCGGGGAAGAGCCGGAGACACAGAGTGTGAAGGCTTCGGTTGCAGGAGATGACAAGGGAGCTTTCGGTTGACAATTTTTCTTTTTTGAGCTATTCTAGCTAGGCTGCAGTTGCAGCGGACAGTTCGTTTGTACCATCCTGTCCTTAAACAAAACCAGGACTGAAGATGAAGAAGCGTTTTTAGGTCCTGTCGTAGACAGGACCTTTTTTATTTCAGTCGAAATGAATGGAAAAGAGGTCAATGTAATGGAAAATGATAAGCGCGAGCGGGGAGAACTGACACAGCTAGGAAGTCAGGGAACAAAGTATTCAAAGGATTACGATCCGGGGGTTCTGGAGACCTTTGACAACAAGCATCCGGGAAATGATTATTTTGTAAAATTCAACTGTCCGGAGTTTACAAGCCTTTGTCCTATTACAGGGCAGCCGGATTTTGCAACGATCTATATTTCCTATGTTCCGGATGTGAAGATGGTAGAGTCCAAGAGTCTGAAACTGTACCTGTTTTCCTTCCGTGATCACGGGGATTTCCATGAGGATTGCGTCAATAAGATCATGAAGGATCTGATCGCCTTGATGGATCCTAAGTATATCGAGGTCTGGGGAAAATTCACTCCAAGAGGAGGTATTTCCATCGATCCTTACTGTAACTATGGCAAACCGGGAACAAAGTGGGAAGAGGTGGCGTTTGACCGCCTGGTGCATCACGATCTGTATCCGGAAAAGGTAGATAACCGCTGATCCCTGCGGATAGAAAAGAGAAGGAGTTTTATATGAACGAAGAAAAAACAACGTATTCCGGCCTGTTTGTTATCATTGCCATGGCCTATGTGACCTGTCTGCTGATTTCCAACCTGATCGCCGGAAAGATGTGGGCGGTTACGGATCAGATCACACTTCCGGCAGCCGTGGTGCTTTTCCCTGTAACCTATATTTTCGGTGATGTGTTTACCGAGGTGTATGGATTTGTCAGAGCGCGACTGATCATCTGGATGGGATTCTTCTGCAGTTTTTTTGCAGTGGCAATGTACATGCTCACCATTGCCCTTCCGCACCCGGGATTCTGGGGAAATCAGGAGGCCTTCGCTGTGGTTCTGGGAACGACCCCTCGTGTGTTTGTGGCGTCCCTGATCGGTTATCTCTTTGGTGAGTTCTCCAATTCCATGATCCTTTCACGGATGAAGGTTGCCACCGGCGGTGATAGGCTTTGGATGAGAACCATCGGTTCTACCATTGTGGGAGAGGCCTTTGATTCCTTTTTATTTGTTACCATCTCCTTTGCGGGAACCATGCAGGTGAAGCAGCTGGTAACCATGATCGTCTGCCAGTACCTGTTCAAGGTTATCTTTGAGGCGGTCTGTACTCCACTTACCTACGGTGTGGTCGGCTTCCTCAAGAAAAAAGAGAACATCGATACCTTTGATTACGAGACAAGCTACAGTCCATTCTGATTCGGTTATCCGATAAAAAAGCACCCCGAAGGGTGCTTTTTCTTTATCATTTATTCGCCGGATGCTCCGTAGTTGCTGAGAACTCGTGCGGATGGGTCATCCACATCACAGCCCGGCCAGGTCTTGTTCGGCATCCAGTAGGCAGGGATCATGGAAGCCTGACCCGGATAGTACTTTTCGAATACCTGACGGTAGTAGAGGGATTCCTTGGTGAAAGGAGCTACCACATCGTACTTCCTGCACGCTTCTTCCCAGGTGGCATCGTCAACCTGTGCTGCAGCATATTCCATAAGGTCATCACGAAGAGAATGACCGACAGCATCGGAAAAGGCTGCCTTTTCTCTCATCAGAATGTTCTCCGGAATCAGTTTATCTTCTTCAAAGGCATGCCGAAGGAGATATTTACCGATGCCGTAGGTGTTCATCTTAAGGGCAGGATCAATGCTCATAACATAATCAACAAAATCCAGATCGCCGAAGGGAACACGGGCCTCTAAGGAGTTGACGGAGATACAACGGTCGGCGCGAAGTACGTCGTAGACGTTGATCTCACGGATTCTCTTGCAGGCCTCCTGCTGGAAATCCGCAGGGGTCGGAGCGAAATCGGTATATTTGTATCCGAACATCTCATCGGAGATCTCGCCGGTGAGGAGGACACGGATATCGGTGTTCTCATGGATCCACTTGCAGATCAGGTACATACCGATGGAGGCGCGGATGGTGGTGATATCGTAGGTGCCAAGGGCTGCGATAACCGGCTCAACGGCATTTTTTACATCCTCTGCGGTGATGATGACCTCCGTGTGATCGCTGTGGATGTAGTCGGCAACCTGACGGGCATATTTTAAATCGATGGCATCGATGTCCATACCGATGGCAAAGGTCTTCAGCGGCTTGTCCATCATCTTGGCAGCGATTCCGCAGACCAGGGAAGAATCCAGACCACCGCTTAACAGGAAGCCCACCGGCATATCACTGTCCAGACGCTTCTCAACAGCTTTGATGAGACGATCGTGGATCTCTTTGGAGATGGTTTCCATACTGTCGTGACGGTAACCCATGTTTTCTCTTGTGGTACCGGTTACGGCAAAGGGGTGCTCACCCTGGGTTGCCTTGGATAGGTTATTGGTGCAGGGACCCTTGACTACGGCCGGGTCAGCATAGCGGGTAAAGGAACCGTCCTTATAATAGCATCCCGGTGGGAATGGCTTGATCCGGTCACATACGCCTACCAGGTTCTTGGGTTCGGAGGCAAAGAGCATATCACCCTGCTGATCTTTTCCGTAGTAGAGGGGGCGGATACCGATGGGATCTCTTGCGGCGATCCAACTGTTGCTGCGACCGTCATAGAGAACGCAGGCGAACTCTGCATCCAGCATGGCAAACATGTCACAACCGAACTGCTCATACATAGGAAGCAGCACTTCACAATCGGATTCGGAAAGGAAGGTGTAGTTTAACTCCTGAAGCTGCTTCTTTAAAGAACGGAAATTATAGATCTCACCATTACAAATGCTGGAATTCTCATATAAATGAAAAGGCTGCATACCGGTTGGGGCCGGGCCCATAATAGATAACCGGTTAAAGCCCATGAAGCCATCGCCGACGGAATTGACACGGCTGTCATCCGGTCCTCTGGAAATGGTTTTCATTAAAAGGGCAGTAAAGTTTTCCTTAGATAAGGAACTGCCTGTGCAGGCTAAAATGGAACACATGGTAAGATCCTCCTTTGATTATGGTAGTTACTAAATAAAAAACGGCAAAGACGTGGCATCTCCAAATGAGTACCGGCGTCTTTGCCGCTCTTATGTATTAAAGTAAATAAATTATGTTGCTAATCATACGCTTCCATAATGTATTTGTCAATTGCAAATGAAAGATAACTTGTACGATTGAATGAAATGCAAGCACGGATGAAAAAAATTCACAAAAGTGTTTGACAAGGCTTTGTGGGCTGTGGTATAACATAGCACATGAGAACAACGGCGTTCTGATCGGTCACAAGGTTTTGTGACCCGTCAGGGCGCTTTTTCTTTATTTTCCAGGTTAATAAAATGTACGGCAAAGGGGCCGCTGGTAAGCATCTGAAGGATGGTTGTCTTACCGGTGGTCCCCTTTTTTGTACAGTAGTGCAATTGAGACTGAAACTGTTCAAAATGGAGGAAAGAAGATGGAAGAAAAAATGAGTACAGGAATTCCTGAAGAATATGGCACCATGGTCTTCAATGACAAGGTCATGAGAGAGCGTCTTCCGAAGGACGTTTACAAGGCAATTCGCAAGTCTGTAAAGAGTGGAAGTCATCTGGAGCTGGATGTTGCGAATACGGTAGCTGCAGTTATGAAGGAATGGGCAATGGAGCATGGAGCTACCCACTTCACACATTGGTTCCAGCCTATGACAGGACTTACAGCAGAGAAGCATGACAGTTTTATTTCCCCGACTTCTGACGGAACAGTACTTATGGAGTTCTCCGGTAAGGAGCTTGTAAAGGGTGAGCCTGATGCATCTTCTTTCCCATCCGGTGGTCTTCGTGCAACCTTTGAGGCAAGAGGTTATACAGCTTGGGATCCAAGTTCACCGGCATTCGTTAAGGATGGTTCCTTATATATTCCTACCGCTTTCTGTTCCTACGGCGGTGAGTCATTAGATAAGAAGACACCGCTTCTTCGTTCTATGGAAGCTCTTTCCAAGGAGGCTGTTAAGGTTTTAAAGCTTCTTGGAAGAGAGGATGTATCACATGTAGATACAACCATTGGTTCCGAGCAGGAGTACTTCTTAATTGATAAGGATATGTACTTAAAGCGTAAGGATCTTCTGATGTGTGGCCGTACCCTTCTGGGCGCACCGGCACCTAAGGGACAGGAGATGGAGGATCATTACTTCGGAGTATTAAAGCCAAAGGTATCCGAGTTCATGCATGACTTGGATCACGAGCTTTGGAAGCTTGGTGTTCCGGCTAAGACAAAGCACAACGAGGTAGCACCATCTCAGCATGAGCTTGCTCCTGTATTTGAGACAGCCAACGTGGCGGTTGATCATAACCAGCTTACAATGGAAGTTATGAAGAAGGTGGCAGATCGTCATCACTATGCATGTCTTCTCCATGAGAAGCCATTCGAGGGAATCAACGGATCCGGTAAGCATGATAACTGGTCTATGGTAACCGATCAGGGTGAGAACCTTCTTGATCCTGGTAAGAAGCCGGGTGAGAATACACAGTTCCTTGTATTCCTTATGGCAATCATTGCTGCAGTAGATGAGTACGCAGATCTTCTTCGTGTATCGGTTGCATCTGCAGGAAACGATCACCGTCTGGGAGCTAACGAGGCACCACCGGCAATCATTTCTATTTTCCTTGGAGATGAGCTGCAGGCGGTACTGGATGCCTTAGAGGCAGGCAAGCCATTTGAGGCTGTTGCAAAAGAGAAGTTCGATATGGGAGCACATGTACTTCCTCATATCACAAAGGATACAACAGACCGTAACCGTACATCACCATTCGCATTCACAGGTAACAAGTTCGAGTTCCGTATGCCGGGTTCCGCACTTTCTGTTGCAGACCCTAACATCGTACTGAACACTGCAGTTGCAGAAGAGCTTCGCAGAATGTACGACAAGCTCAAGGATGTGGAAGCAGATAAGCTTGAGGAAGAGGTGACAAAGCTTCTTCGCAGCATGCTTCTTGATCATAAGAAGGTTCTGTTCAATGGTAACGGTTATACCGACGAGTGGATCGAGGAAGCTGAGAAGCGCGGTCTTTACAACTTAAAGTCATTGCCACAGGCAATGCCAAGACTGGTTGCAGACAAGAATAAGAAGCTCTTTACCGACCACGGTATTTATACCGATGCTGAGGTTGAGGCAAGATACGAGATCAATCTTGAGAATTATTCCAAGACCATCCATATCGAGTCTTTGGCACTTCAGGAGATGGTACGTAAGGACTTTACCGGAAGCCTTGTTTCTTATATGAAGGATCTGACAGAGGAGGCATTACAGAAGAAGAGCCTTCTCGGTGATGGCGCAAGCTATGAGGCAGATGTTCTCAAGAAGCTGGATGCAGAGGCTGCTTCCATCGGAACAAGCCTTAAGAAGCTGACAGAGGATACGGCTAAGGCTGAGGCTATGGAGGATGAGCTTGCCAAGGCAACAAGCTACTATGAGACCATCCTTTCCGATATGGATGTACTGAGAGCTTCTGTTGATGCAGCAGAGAGTCTTATCCCTGAGAAGTACTTAAGTTATCCGACATACGGACAGCTTCTCTTTTCATTAAGATAAACGCTCCGCGAGACTTAAACGTACTCAAAGAAGATTTGAAATAGAGAGTAGAAAAAGGAAGGAAGATTATGAAAGGATCAGCACCCAATTTGCAGAACAAGTGGCAGGATCATGACGCTTGTGGAATCGGAGCTGTCGTAAACATCGATGGACACCGTGACCATAGAGTTTTAGATGATGCTCTGCACATCGTAGAAAAGCTCGAACACCGCGCCGGTAAAGATGCAACCGGCAAGGTGGGAGACGGAGTAGGAATCTTGGCACAGATCTCTGACGGATTTTTCCGTAAGGTCGCAGGCGAGAAAGACGTAACACTGCCGGAGGCAGGGCGCTATGGTATCGCAATGTGCTTTATGCCGCAGGACAAACTGAAAAGAACCATGGAGAAGCGTCTCTTGGAAGTGATCGCTGAAAAGGACGGAATCGAGGTTCTTGGATGGAGAAGTGTTCCTGTATCCGAGAAGATCCTTGGTAAGGCAGCTTTAGACTGTATGCCATGTATCGAGCAGTGTTTCCTGAAATGTCCGGAACAGGTTGAGACAGGAATGGAATTTGAGCGTAAGCTCTATGTTCTCAGAAGAGAATTTGAGCAGAGCTCTGAGGAGACCTATGTCTGCTCCATGTCCAGCCGTACCATTGTCTACAAGGGAATGTTCCTGGTAGGTCAGCTTCGTAAGTTTTACGGTGACCTTCAGGATAAGGATTACGAGACTGCAATTGCTGTTGTCCATTCACGATTTTCCACGAATACGACCCCAAGCTGGGAGAGAGCACATCCGTACCGTATGATCGCCCACAACGGTGAGATCAATACCATCCGTGGTAATATCGATCGTATGCTTGCACGTGAGGAGACCATGAGCGCGGATGCCTGGGGTGATGATATCGATAAGGTTTATCCGGTGGTACATGCATCCGGTTCTGACTCAGCAATGCTGGATAATACCTTAGAGTATTTATACATGAGCGGTATGGAGCTTCCCCTTGCCATGATGGCAATCGTTCCGGAACCATGGAGACATGACAGTTCCATGAGCCGTGAAAAGAAAGATTTTTATCACTACTATGCGACTATGATGGAGCCATGGGACGGCCCGGCAGCAATCCTGTTCACCGATGGTGAAGTCCTTGGAGCAACTCTGGATCGTAACGGACTTCGTCCATCCCGTTACTATGTAACAGATGACAAGCGACTGATCCTTTCTTCTGAGGTGGGTGTTCTGGATATTCCGGAAGCACATGTAGTGAAAAAGTCCCGTCTTGAGCCGGGTAAGATCCTTCTTGTCAATACAAAAGAGGGAAGGATCATCAGTGATGAGGAGTGTAAGGAGCATTATGCAACCCAGAGCCCGTATGGTGAGTGGGTTGACCAGAACATGAAGCACCTTAGCAAGTTAAAGATTCCAAATCATAAGATCCCGGTTTATGATCAGAAAATGAGAGATCGCCTGTATAAGGCGTTTGGATATACATATGAAGATGTAAAAGAAGGCATTATGCCGATGGCAACCAATGGTGTAGAGGCTACGGTTTCCATGGGACATGATACTCCTCTTGCCGTTCTTTCCAAGCGTGGGCCGTTGCTGTTTGATTATTTTAAGCAGCTGTTTGCTCAGGTCACAAACCCGCCAATCGATTCTCTTCGTGAGAAGATTGTTACGGATACGACCGTATACATCGGATCGGATGGTGACCTTCTTTCTGAAAAAGGTACCAACTGCCGTGTATTAGAGGTTAAGAATCCGATCCTGACAGGTGTTGACCTGATCAAGATCAAGGCACTTGATCAGCCGGGTTTTGCAACTGAGACGATTTCTATGCTTTACTACAAGAATACATCTCTGAAGAAGGCATTGGATCAGTTGAATCTTGCTGTTGACCGTGCTTATGCAAAGGGAAAGAATATCCTGATCCTTTCCGACCGTGGAGTCGACGAGAACCATATGGCGATCCCGTCTCTTCTGGCAGTGTCTTCTGTTGAGCAGCATCTGGTTCGCACCAAGAAGCGTACAGCGGTATCACTGATCTTAGAGAGTGCGGAGCCGCGTGATGTTCATCAGATCGCTACACTCCTTGGCTTCGGTGCAAGAGCAATCAATCCGTATCTTGCCCATGAGTGTATTGCAGAGCTGATCGACCTTGGTATCCTGGATAAGGATTACCACACAGCTATTGATGACTACAATAAGGCACTCTTAAACGGCGTGGTTAAGATTGCAGCAAAGATGGGTATTTCTACCATCCAGTCTTATCAGTCAGCAAGGATCTTTGAGGCGGTAGGCCTTGATCAGAAGCTGATGGATGACTACTTTACAGGTGTTATTTCCCCGGTTGGAGGAATCGGTCTGAAAGAGATCGGAGAGCAGGCAAAGGAAAGACATAACAAGGCCTTTGATCCATTGTCCTTATCCATTGATACAACATTGGAATCTCTGGGAGCACACAGTCTCCGCAGTGGTGCCAAGGCAGAGGATCATATGTATGATCCTAAGACCATTGTTACACTGCAGCAGGCATGTAAGACCGGGGACTATAAGATGTTCAAGGAGTACACCGATATGGTGGATGACGAGGACAGAGCCCATACCCTGCGAAGCCTTCTTCGTATGGTTCCTGCAGGCAAGCCGGTTCCACTGGATCAGGTTGAGCCGGTGGAGGAGATCGTTAAGCATTTTAAGACCGGTGCTATGAGTTACGGTTCTCTTTCTCAGGAAGCACATGAGACACTGGCCATCGCTATGAACCGCTTAGGCGGTAAGAGTAACACCGGTGAGGGTGGAGAAGATCCGGCCCGTTATGGTACGGAGAGAAATTCTGCCATCAAGCAGGTTGCTTCCGGACGTTTTGGTGTTACATCTGCTTATCTGAATTCAGCAAACGAGATTCAGATCAAGATGGCACAGGGTGCAAAGCCGGGCGAAGGTGGACATCTTCCGGGTAAGAAGGTTTACCCTTGGGTAGCTTCCACCAGATTCTCTACACCGGGTGTTGCCCTTATTTCGCCACCGCCTCATCATGATATATATTCCATTGAGGATCTGGCGCAGCTGATCTGGGATCTTAAGAATGCCAACCGTAAGGCAAGGATCTCCGTTAAGCTGGTAAGTGAGAATGGTGTTGGTACCATTGCCAGTGGTGTTGCAAAGGCAGGTGCTCAGGTCATCCTGATCTCAGGATATGACGGAGGAACCGGTGCGGCTCCATTGTCTTCTGTTCATAATGCCGGACTTCCATGGGAGCTTGGTGTGGCAGAGGCACATCAGTGCTTAAAGGATAACGGTCTTCGTGATCAGGTTATCATTGAGACGGATGGTAAGCTTATGAGTGGTCGTGATGTTGCTATCGCGGCACTTCTGGGTGCAGAGGAGTATGGTTTTGCAACAGCTCCCCTTGTAACCATGGGTTGTATGATGATGCGTGTCTGCAGCAAGGATACATGTCCTGCTGGTATCGCAACCCAGAATGAAAAACTTCGTGCACGTTTTGCCGGTAAGCCTGAGTATGTTATGAACTTCATGACATTTATCGCTCAGCAGCTTCGTGAGATCATGGCGGAGCTTGGCTTTAAGTCTCTTAAGGAGATGATCGGTAGAACAGATTGTCTGGCAGTCAGAGATAATGCACCGGAAGGTGTGGATCTTGCTCCTCTTCTTACAACCAAGAGTGCAGAGGAGATCATGGCAGACAGAGAATTGGCACACTTTAATCCTGCAAAGGCTTATGACTTCAAGTTGGAAGAGACAATGGATATGAAAGAGCTTTTACCAACCTTTGCTGATGCCCTGGCAGGAGACAAAAAGGCAGTTCACCATGCATCAGTGACTGTGTCCAGTACGGATCGTGCTTTTGGAACCATCTTCGGTTCTGAGGTCACAGAGAAGTTCGGGGACTCTCTGGCAGATGATACATTTGTAATCGAAGCTAGAGGCGGTGGCGGACAATCCTTCGGTGCCTTCCTTCCGAAGGGTGTCACGATCCGTTTAACAGGTGATGCAAATGATGGTTTTGGAAAAGGTCTTTCAGGAGGAAAGGTTATCGTTGCACCGGCTAAGGATGCAGCATTTACACCGGAGGACAATATAGTGATCGGTAATGTGGCAGGTTATGGAGCTACAGCCGGTAAGATTTATGCCTGTGGTATCGCCGGAGAACGTTTCGGTGTTCGTAATTCTGGAGCAACACTTGTTGCCGAGGGATGTGGTGACCATGGTTTAGAGTATATGACAGGTGGTCGTGCAGTCATCTTAGGTGACACAGGAAAGAACTTTGCAGCCGGAATGAGCGGCGGAATTGCATATGTTCTGGATGAAGACCATAGTTTATATAGAAGAATGAATAAGGAAATGGATACTCTTCAGGAGCTCACCGATAAGTATGATATTGCAGAGCTTACCGCGATCCTTAAGGATTATGTGGAGGCAACAGGTTCAGCAAAGGCTCAGAAGATCCTGGATAATCCGGAGAAGTATGTATCAAGCTTTAAGAAGATTGTTCCGGACGATTATCAGAGAATGCTGACAGCAATCAGTAAGTACGAAGAGCAGGGCATCTCCCATGAGAATGCCGTATATGAAGCATTTCGGGAGGTGAGCGCATAATGGGAAAGCCAACAGGATTTTTAGAATTTGATCGTGTGAATAACTATGATGTTCCGGTTGCGGAGCGTATTAAGAACTTTGAAGAGTTCCATAAGCCCTTAGATGATGAAGCTCGTCAGGAGCAGGCTGCACGTTGCATGAACTGTGGAGTTCCGTTCTGTCAGTCAGCAATGAAGCTGAACGGTATGGTGACCGGTTGTCCACTTCATAATCTGATTCCGGAGTGGAATGATATGATCTATCGTGGCAATACGGCACATGCTTATTCCAGACTGCATCAGACCAGTAACTTCCCGGAGTTTACCGGTCGTGTATGTCCGGCGCTCTGTGAGAAGGCATGTATCAATGGACAGTACAGTGAGGAGCTTTCATCTTCTACAACATCACCGGTAAGTGCGGTGACGATCCATGATAATGAGCTTTGGCTGATCGAGAAGGCTTTTGCAGAAGGTGTTGTACAGCCGCAGATTCCTGAGATCCGCAGCGGTAAGAAGATTGCAGTGATCGGTGCCGGCCCCAGTGGACTGGCAACCGCTGACACCTTAAATCATAGAGGACATTCTGTTACTGTATTCGAAAGAGAAGACCGGATCGGAGGACTTCTGATGTACGGTATTCCGAATATGAAGCTGGATAAATCTGTGATTGCCCGCCGTCAGAAGCTGATGGAAGAAGAGGGTGTTGTATTTAAGACGTCTGTCAATGTGGATGAGGCGCTTGTAAAAGAGCTGAAAGAGACCTACGATGCGGTTGTTCTGTGTTGCGGAGCCAAGAAGGCTCGTCCTCTGACAGGAGAGATCCAGGGTAAGACAAAGGCAGCGAATAAGAAGGCGGCAGATCTTTCCCAGGTATCCGGTGTATACTATGCCGTTGATTTTTTGACATCTACGACAAAACATCTTCTGTCCGGAAGTGATTACATTTCTGCCAAGGGCAAGGATGTTGTAGTTGTTGGTGGCGGTGATACCGGTAATGACTGTATTGGAACTGTAATCCGACATGGTTGTAAGTCTGTAACAGCATTAGAGATGATGCCAAAGCCACCGGTTCAGAGAGCTGCAAACAATCCGTGGCCACAGTGGCCGAGAGTCTTAAAGACAGATTACGGTCATGAGGAGGCGATTGAAGTCTTCGGACAGGATCCGAGAGTCTATGAGACCACCGTTAAGTCTGTTGCAACGGATGACAAGGGTAATCTGAAAGAGATCACCACGGTAAAGGTTGCATTCAAGGATGGTAAGCTGGTATATGTGGAAGGATCAGAGAAGACCATTCCATGTCAGATCCTTTTGATCGCAGCAGGATTCCTTGGTGCTGAAGAGTATGTAACAAAGGCATTCGGTGTGAAACTGGACGGTCGTAACCGTGTTGCGACTGTTACAGATCCGGAGGCAAAGAATACAAAAGCGGAATACATGGAGAATGAATATCAGACCTGTGTTCCCGGGGTATTCACAGCAGGTGATATGCATCGTGGACAGAGCCTTGTTGTATGGGCAATCTATGAAGGCCGCAGCTGTGCAAAGGCAGTGGACGAATATCTGATGGGATATTCTAACCTGTAATAAAAATTATACGTAAGAAGCAAAGGAGCTTCGTGACCTAATCAGGGTGACGGAGCTTCTTTATTTTATAGAAACAACGTTCTATGAAATAAAGAAGTTCCGGGACTGTATCGGGAAACGGAGCTCTTTTCTTTTATAACAGCAGGGATCAGGCCCTGCTGGGAGAAGGTAACGGTAGGGGATGGGCCCTGAACCCGTCTTAGTAAGGAGGAAGTATGGATATTCAAGTATCATCAGTAGCATGGGTGCTGATCGCGGCAGCGTTGGTCTACTTCATGCAGGCAGGATTTGCTTTATGTGAGGCAGGACTGACGAGAGCAAAAAACACCGGTAACATTTTAATGAAGAACATGATGGATTTCTGTATTGGAACCCCGTGTTTTTGGATCATAGGTTTTGGTCTTATGTTCGGTAGCACCGCCCCGTTATTCGGCCGGATCGATTTCTTTACACTTGGTAAGTACACAGCAGAAAACAGTGCGGTTCCGCAGTCTATTCCACTCTGGACATTCGTTATTTTCCAGACGGTGTTCTGTGCTACGGCTTCCACCATTGTTTCCGGTTCCATGGCAGAGCGAACAAACTTTAAGGCTTACTGCTGTTATTCTGCAGCAATCTCCCTTCTGATCTACCCGATCAGCGGCCACTGGGCATGGGGCGGCGGCTGGATCTCATCCCTTGGCTTCCATGATTTTGCAGGATCTGCTGTTGTTCATAATGTAGGTGGTGTGATCGCTTGTCTTGGAGCATCCATCCTTGGACCTCGTATCGGTAAGTACGGTAAGGACGGCAAGGCTCGTGCTATTCCTGGTCATAACTTACTTGCAATGGCACTGGGGGTATTTATTCTCTGGTTCTGCTGGTTTGGATTTAACGGTGGTTCTACTGTTGCAATGGCAACAGCTGATGATGCATTTACAGCATCAACCGCATTTATGACAACAAACCTTGCAGCAGCTATCGCAACGGTTGTAGCAATGGTATTTACCTGGCTTCGTTATGGTAAGCCGGATGTTTCCATGACATTCAACGCAGCCCTTGCAGGACTTGTAGCAATTACAGCAGGCTGTGACTGTGTTTCTCCTGTAGGAGCAGCAATTATCGGACTTGTAGCAGGTATTCTGGTTGTATTCTCAGTTGAGTTCTTTGATAACGTGGCAAAGATCGATGATCCGGTTGGTGCCATCTCTGTTCATATGGTAAACGGTATCTGGGGTACACTGGCTGTTGGTCTGTTCTCCAACGGTGGTGACGGTGTAGCCAAGGGACTGTTCTACGGTGGCGGCGTACACCAGCTTGGAGTTCAGGCGCTTGGTATCATTGCAATCGATGCTTATGTTCTTATTGTTATGTTTGTTGTATTTAAGCTGATCGATATGTTCGTAGGACTTCGTGTTCCGGCTGAGATCGAGATCGAAGGTCTTGATGTTCACGAACATGGTCTTACAACGGCTTACTCCGGATTTGCAATCTCAGATGTTACAGACATGGAGCTGGATATCAACGAGAAGATGGATCTGGGTCTTGGAGCAGAGGATGATGTTACTCCGAAGTCCAGAAAGGAAAGAGTACGTGTCAATGCCGCTGCAAAGGCAGAGATGACAAGCTCAAGAGACGAGGGAACCTACCTGGGAGAGGATTCCTACAGCAAGGCTTCTGAAGCGCAGAAGAAGGCAGCTGTTCCTGTATCAATGGAGGCTCCGCTTGATCCTGCTTTTGCAACAGGAATGCATAAGGTAACCATTATCTGTCGTCTGTCAAAGTTTGATGTATTAAAGAAGGCATTGAACCAGTTGGGTGTATCCGGAATGACAATGAGCCAGGTTATGGGTTGTGGAATCCAGAAGGGTTCTACCGAGCGTTACCGTGGTGCTATCGTAGATTCAACCCTGCTTCCAAAGGTAAAGGTTGAGGTCATCATCGGAAAGATCTCAGTGGATGATGTGGTAGAGGCTGCCAAGAAGGCTCTTTACACAGGACATATCGGTGATGGTAAGATCTTCGTTTATAACGTAGCCCGGGTTGTAAAGGTGCGTACAGGCGAAGAAGGAATTGAAGCTCTGCAGGATGTAGAGTAACAAGAAAAGAAAAAAGAAAAAGAAACACTCTCAATCAATAAAAAAGAGGGGCTGTGAAATAATCAGCTCATGAAAAAAAGAGAAGTAATAGCTGGA
>CAMGZH010000007.1 GCA_946182825.1 uncultured Lachnospiraceae bacterium | reverse complement strand
AACGCGCGACCTTGCCAAGGTCGAGACCGCGGGTTCGAGCCCCGTCTATCGCTCTTCTGTTAAGAGCCGGAATGCCTGATGTATGCAGGTGTTCCGGTTTTTTGTTAGGAATTATGGGCGAGGGAAGGAAGGTGCACGTTGGTGCATCTTTTTTTGATTCGCAGATAATGCAGAGGAGAGAAAGATGGCCGGTCATTGTGTAAAGGGGGCATATTTGCTAAAATATACATCAAATAGGGTAAATTAGCTTACCCGATTAGAATCAGGAGGAAAGACATGAGCTTGGCAGATGAGCTTTTTAAAGATATGTGCCGTGATATTATTGAAAACGGTACGGATACAAGAGGGCAGAAGGCGAGACCCCACTGGCCGGACGGAACACCGGCATACACAATTAAGAAGTTCGGGGTGGTGAATCGGTATGATCTTCAGAAAGAATTTCCGGCTCTTACCCTGAGAAGAACCGCTATTAAAAGTGCGACCAATGAAATGTTGTGGATCTGGAAAGACAAATCCAATAATATACACGACTTGAAATCAACCGTATGGGATGAGTGGGCAGATGAGGAAGGTTCCATTGGAAGCGCATACGGTTATCAGATGAAGAAGAAGTACGCCTGGAACGATATCAAGAGAGAAGGGATCGAGCAGGTTTATGGAAGCGATTTTCAGCCATTGGAGATCGATGAAACCTATCACGTAGAGAAGCTGATCCGCGATTCGAAGGAGCTGGATGATGCCCATGTGATCTATAACAGAGCCAACGGAATGTATTATATGGATCAGGTGGACAAGGTGCTCTTTGATCTTAAGGTGACACCTTTTTCACGAAGAATTCTGACCAATATGTACACCTTCTCGGATCTGCCGGGAATGCATCTGTATCCCTGTGCCTACAGCATGACCTTTAACGTGACAGAGGAGGATGGACAGCTGGTATTGAACGGTGTGCTGAATCAGCGGTCACAGGATGTGCTTGCAGCCAATAACTGGAATGTCTGCCAGTATTCCGTTCTGCTTCATATGATCGCAAGGGACTGCGGAATGAAAGCCGGCACGTTGGTGCATATGATCGCAGATGCGCATATTTATGACCGGCATGTGGAGGTGATCGAGGAGCTGATTCAGAGACCGTCTCTTCCGGCACCGCAGTTCTGGCTGAATCCGGAGAAGAAGGATTTTTACAGTTTTACAGAGCAGGATGTTCGGCTGGACAATTATGAGACAGGCGAACAGATTAAAAATATCCCAATTGCAATTTAAGGAGAGGAGCGCATAATGATCGCAATCGCAGCAGTCGACAATAACTGGGCCATTGGTAATGAGGGAAAGCTACTGGCGAATATCCCGGCGGATATGAAGTATTTCCGGGAAGTGACCACGGGAAATGTGATCGTCATGGGGCGAAAGACACTGGACAGTTTTCCGGGAGGAAGGGCACTTCCGAACCGTGTGAACATCGTTCTGACAAGAGACAGAAGTTTTCAGCGTAAAAACGTTGTGGTGGCACATGATTTTGAAGAACTGGATGAATTGTTGGCACAGTACGATCCCGACCGGGTATTTTGCGTAGGAGGAGCAAGTGTATACGAGCAGCTCCTTCCGAAATGTGATAAGGCATATATCACCCGGATCGATTACGAATATGCGGCGGATGCGTATTTCCCGAATCTGGATCAGAAGCCGGAATGGGTGAAGACCGAGGAGAGCGAAGAACAGACTTATTTTGATATCTGTTTTGAATTTACCACATACGAGAGAAAATAAAGCGGCGCTGCGGATGGAAACGCGGAGCATTTTGCAGAGAGAAAGAAGAGAACAACATGGATATTACAGGAAGAAAGCTGATTGTAAAGGCGCTTCAGGAAGAAGGAGTGGACACCATCTTTGGATATCCGGGTGGAATGGTAACGGATATTGTGGATGAACTGTACAAGCAGGAGGATAAGTTCCGGCTGATCCTTCCGCGTCATGAGCAGGCTCTTGTACATGAGGCGGAAGGATATGCAAGGCAGTCCGGCAAGGTGGGAGTCTGCCTGGTAACAAGCGGACCGGGAGCCACCAATACCATTACCGGTATTGCAGATGCTCATTATGACAGTATTCCCCTTGTGATCATTACCGGACAGGTATCTCAGGGACTGATCGGAAACGATGCTTTCCAGGAAGTGGATATCGTGGGGATGACAAGAAGCATTGTAAAATATGGTGTGACCGTCAACGATCGCAAGGATCTCGGTCGTATTTTAAAGATGGCGTTTTATATTGCACGATCCGGAAAGCCGGGTCCGGTACTGGTGGATATTCCAAAGGATATTCAGAAGGCTAACGGACCGTCCGAGTATCCGCAGACTGTGAATATCCGGGGCTATAAGCCAAATACTTCGGTTCATATCGGCCAGCTGAAACGGGCCTTTAAGCTTCTTCGTTCCGCGAAGAGACCATTGATCTTAGCGGGAGGGGGAATCCATATTTCCCGGGCAGAAAAGGAGCTTACGGCTTTTGCGGAAAAGATGCAGATCCCGGTGGTTACAACGGTTATGGGAAAGGGTGCGATCCCGGAGGATCATCCGCTTTATATCGGTAATTCCGGCATGCACGGTCGCTATGCTGCTAATATTGCAGAGATGGAGTGCGACCTTTTGTTTTCCATCGGTACAAGATTTAACGATCGGATTACAGGAGATCTGAACGAATTTGCACCAAAGGCAAAGATCGTCCATGTGGACATTGATACCGCATCCATCTCCCGAAATGTTGTGGTGGATGTTCCGGTGGTATCCGATGCAAAGCTTGCCCTGACCAATCTCTTGGAATGGGCGGAGCCTCTTGAAACAGGAGAGTGGCGGGAGCAGATCAGCGCGTGGGAAGCAGAGCACCCGCTGGATATGAAGAAGACAAAGGGCGTAAGTCCGCAAAATATCATGACCTCCATTGCAAAGGTCTTTGGGGATGCAACCTATGTGACGGATGTAGGACAGCATCAGATGTGGGCAAGTCAGTTTATTCCATTGAATGGTAAGTCAAGGATGATCACTTCCGGCGGACTTGGAACCATGGGGTTTGGCTTCCCGGCAGCCATCGGTGCAAAGGCGGCCATTCGGGATGCAGGAGAGGACCGTCCTGTGGTATGCATCACGGGAGATGGCGGCATGCAGATGAACATGCAGGAAATGGCAACGGCTGTCTGCAATGAATTGCCGGTGACGGTTTGTCTGATCAATAATAAGTTCCTTGGAATGGTTCGTCAGCAGCAGCAGTATTTCTATGGAAAACGTTATGAACTGGTCTGCCTGAACAAGCGGCCGGACTGCCCGCCGAACTGTAAGGGACCTTCCGAAGCGTGCCCGCCCTATGTTCTGGATTTTACAAAATGGGCAGGAAGCTACGGAGTGGATGCCATCCGCATCGAGAAGGAGGAGGAGATCCTTCCGGCGCTGGAGCAAGCGGCCCAGGCGCAAAAGGATGGAAGGTCCATGGTTTTGGAATTTATGGTAGCAACAGATGAGGTTGTACTGCCGATGGTAAAGGGTGGTATGGCAAACAGCGATATGATCCTGAAATAAGGGGGCAGTTTATGACAAACAAGAAACTTAAAAACCGCTGGATCGCAATGTATGTTGAGAACCAGGTGGGTGTACTGGCAAAGGTCAGCGGCCTTTTTTCCGGAAAAAGCTATAACCTGCAGAGTCTTACCGTAGGAACGACGGAGCAGGAAGACGTTTCCAGAATGACCATTAGCGTTTTGAGCGATGATCTGACCTTTGAACAGATCAAAAAGCAGCTGAATTCCATGGTAGAGGTCATTAAGGTAATGGACCTTACCGATGTGCCCATTCACATGAAAGAGATCCTCTATGCCAAGATTAAGGGTGTAAAGGGAGAGGAGAAGCAGGAGGTGTTCCGCATCGCTGAGACATTTCGGGTAAGGATCTGTGATATCGGAGAGGATTCTGTCCTGATTGAGAGCGCATTGACGGAACGCAAGAACAATGAACTTCTTTCACTTCTGAAAAAACAGTTCCGCCATCTCGAAGTCGTAAGAGGCGGATCTGTGGCAATTGAAAGCATAAGTACCAGCTGCCGATAAAAACCCTTAGGGTTGTTAAATTTTTGACAAAAAAGTGCTTGAATGGGCCGCCGCATTGTGGTAAAGTTTTCTTAACCGAGTGCGGCGGTTCCTTTTTTTTGTTAAAATTTGTTAAAAAATTAACACAATTCAAGAGCCGCGAAAAGAGTATAAAAAGGAGACAAAATCATGGCAAGAAAAGTAGTATTAGCAGGTGCATGTCGTACAGCCATCGGTAAGATGGGTGGACAGTTATCCACATTCCCAGCAGTAGATTTAGGTGCTGTTGTAATCAAGGAAGCTTTAAACCGTGCTGGTGTTAAGCCAGAGATGGTTGACGAAGTTAAGATGGGATGCGTAATCCAGGCTGGTCTTGGTCAGAACGTTGCTCGTCAGGCAGCTATCAAGGCTGGACTTCCAAACGAGGTTCCGGCAATCACATTAAACGTTGTTTGTGGTTCCGGTCTTAAGTGTGTGAATGAGGCTGCTAACATGATCGCAGCCGGCGAGGCTGATATCGTTGTAGCTGGTGGTATGGAATCTATGTCCCGTGCTCCTTTCGCTCTTGATAAGGCTCGTTTCGGATACCGTATGAACAACGGCAAGCTCATCGATACAATGGTTAACGATGCTCTTTGGGATGCATTCAACCAGTATCACATGATGGTTACTGCTGAGAACGTTGCTGAGCAGTGGGGTCTTACACGTGAGGAGTTAGACGAGTTCGCAGCTAACAGCCAGCAGAAGTGCGAGAAGGCTATGGCTGAGGGCAAGTTCAAGGACGAGATCGTTCCTGTTGTTCTTCATGATCGTAAGAAGGGTGACATTGTCATCGATACAGATGAGGGCCCACGTGCTGGTACTACTGCAGAGAGCCTTTCTAAGCTTAAGTGCTGCTCCGGTGTTGAGGGTGGAGTTGTTACAGCAGGTAACGCTTCCGGTATCAACGATGGTGCTGCAGCCGTTGTCGTTATGTCTGAGGAGAAGGCTAAGGAGCTTGGTGTTACTCCAATGGCTACATTCGTAGGCGGAGCTATGGGTGGTGTTGACCCATCCGTTATGGGTGTTGGTCCTGTAGCTGCTGTTAACAACGTTATGAAGAGAACAGGTCTTACTGTTGATGACATGGATCTGATCGAGGCTAACGAGGCATTCGCAGCTCAGTCTGTAGCAGTTGCTAGAGATCTTAAGTTCGATATGAGCAAGGTTAACGTTAACGGTGGTGCAATCGCACTCGGACATCCGGTTGGAGCTTCAGGCTGCCGTATCCTTGTAACACTTCTTCACGAGATGCAGAAGTCAGACGCTAAGAAGGGTCTTGCTACACTGTGTATCGGTGGTGGAATGGGTTGCGCAACAGTTGTTGCTCGTGACTAATTCTTTTACTTATTAATTTGGTTACTTACGTCTCCCGGGAGACTTTCTCCCGGGGGATTTGTATGAAATAAAGTAAAAATAGGAGGAAATCAAATGAAGGTTGCTGTAATTGGTGCAGGAACAATGGGCCAGGGAATTGCTAAGGCATTCGCACAGGTTGATGGCTATGAAGTAGCTCTTTGCGACATTAAGCAGGAGTGGGCTGAAGGCGGTAAGGATAAGATCGCTAAGGGTTATGACAGACTTGTTCAGAAGGGCAAGATGGATCAGGCTAAGGTAGACGCTATCCTCGCTAAGATCACACCGGGCGTTAAGGAAGACCTTTGCAAGGACGTTGACCTTGTAGTAGAGGCTGCTTTCGAGAATATGGAAGTTAAGAAGACTACATTCGCTGAGCTTGACAAGATCGCTAAGCCAGAGTGCATCTTCGCTTCTAACACATCTTCTCTTTCTATCACAGAGATCGGCAACGGCTTAACTCGTCCAATGATCGGTATGCACTTCTTCAACCCGGCAGATCGTATGAAGCTTGTTGAGGTTATCGCAGGTGTTAATACTCCGGTTGAGACTGTTGATGCAATCAAGAAGATCGCTGAGGAGATCGGTAAGACTCCTGTACAGGTTAACGAGGCAGCTGGTTTCGTAGTTAACCGTATCCTTATCCCAATGATCAACGAAGCAGCATTCATTAAGATGGAAGGTGTTTCTGATATCGCTGGTATCGATGCAGCTATGAAGCTTGGTGCTAACCATCCAATGGGACCCCTCGAGCTCGGTGATTTCATCGGTCTTGATATCTGCCTTGCAATCATGGACGTTCTTTACAACGAGACTGGTGACAGCAAGTACCGTGCATGCCCACTTCTTCGTAAGATGGTTCGTGGTGGAAACCTTGGTGTTAAGTCTGGTAAGGGATTCTACGTTTACAACGCAGACCGCACAAAGACAGCTGTTGATGCACAGTAATTAAATAGATAGAAATTTAGGAGGATTTAATCCATGGATTTTACATTAGATAAAAAACATGAGATGGCTCGTGCTCTGTTCGCAGAATTCGCACAGAATGAGGTAAAGCCTTTAGCTCAGGAAATCGATGAGGCTGAGAGCTTCCCAAGAGCTACTGTAGAGAAGATGCAGAAGTACGGTTTCATGGGTATCGCTATTCCAAAGGAGTACGGCGGACAGGGTTGTGACCCTCTTACATACGTTATGTGTGTAGAGGAGCTTGCTAAGGTTTGCGGAACAACTTCCGTAATCGTATCTGCTCATTCTTCTCTTTGCTGTGACCCAATCTTAAACTACGGTACAGAAGAGCAGAAGCAGAAGTTCTTAGTACCACTTGCAAAGGGTGAGAAGCTTGGTGCTTTCGCTCTTACAGAGCCAGGTGCTGGTACAGATGCTCAGGGTGCACAGTGTAAGGCTGTAGAAGACGGCGACAGCTGGGTACTGAACGGTTCTAAGTGCTTCATCACAAACGGTAAGGAAGCTGATATCTACATCGTTATCGCTGTTACTGACGTTGTTGAGGACAAGCGTGGACGTAAGAAGAAGTTATTCTCTGCATTCATCGTAGAGAAGGGAACTCCTGGATTCTCCTTCGGTGCTAAGGAGAAGAAGATGGGTATCCGTGCTTCATCTACGTACGAGCTGATCTTCGAGGATTGCCGTATCCCTAAGGAGAACATGCTTGGTGTACGTGGTAAGGGATTTGCTGAGGCTATGCACACTCTTGACGGTGGTCGTATCGGTATCGCTGCTCAGGCTCTTGGTCTTGGTGAGGGTGCCATCGATCGTACCATCGAGTTCGTTAAGGAGAGAAAGCAGTTCGGTCGTGCAATCGCTGCATTCCAGAACACTCAGTTCCAGATCGCTGACATGGCTACACGTATGCAGGCTGCTCAGTACATGGTATACGCTGCTGCAGATGCTAAGAAGAATAAGAGAGTATTCTCTGTAGAGGCTGCTGAGGCTAAGTTATTCGCTGCTGAGGCTGCAATGGACGTAACTACTAAGGCTGTACAGCTTCACGGTGGTTATGGTTATACACGTGAGTACGACGTTGAGCGTATGATGCGTGATGCTAAGATCACAGAGATCTATGAGGGTACATCTGAAGTTCAGAGAATGGTTATCTCTGGCAATCTGATGGCATAAGTTGTAAATTTCTTATTCAATAATAAAGGAGCAAATACATGAAAATTGTAGTATGTATTAAACAGGTTCCGGATACTAAGGGTGGCGTTAAGTTCAATCCAGATGGAACACTGAACAGAGCAGCTATGCTTACCATCATGAATCCAGATGATAAGGCAGGTCTTGAGGCTGCACTTCGTATTAAGGAAGCAAACGATGATGTTGAAGTAACAGTTCTTACCATGGGTCTTCCAAAGGCTGAGGACGTTCTTCGTGAGGCTATGGCAATGGGTGCTGATAAGGGTATCTTAGTTACTGACCGTGTACTCGGTGGTGCTGATACTTGGGCTACATCCACAACAATCGCCGGCGCTCTTCGCAACATCGATTATGATCTGATCATCACAGGCCGTCAGGCTATTGATGGTGATACAGCTCAGGTTGGTCCACAGATCGCTGAGCATCTTGCTCTTCCGGTTATTTCTTACGCTGAGGAGATCAAGGTTGACGCTGCTGCTAAGACCGTTGAGGTTAAGAGACAGTATGATGATCGTTACCACATGCTCAAGGTTTCCATGCCTTGCTTAGTTACAGCTCTTGCTGAGCTTAATGAGCCTCGTTACATGACACCGGGCGGAATCTTCGATGCATTCGATAAGGAGATCACTGTTTGGGGTCGTAACGACCTTAAGGATGTAGATGATTCTGACTTAGGTCTTAAGGGATCACCTACAAAGATCGCTAAGGCTTCCGACAAGGTTCGTAAGGGTGCTGGCGAGAAGGTTGCTCTGGATCCTAAGGAATCCGTTGATTACATCATGAGCAAGCTGAACGAGAAACACGTCATCTAATCTCAAGGAAAGTGGTGAATAAAATGGCTTTAGAAGAATATAAAGGAGTATTTACCTTTGCTCAGCAGGTAGACGGTAAGCTTGATGGTATCGCGTTTGAGCTGATCGGTAAGGGTAAAGAATTAGCAAAGGACTTAGGCGTAGACGTAAGCGCTGTTCTTATTGGACACAATGTTGAGGGTCTTGCAGATCAGTTAGCAGAGTATGGTGCAGACCATGTTATCCTTGTTGACGATCCGGAACTCGAGACATACCGTACAGAGCCTTATGCACAGGCTCTTGCAGGTGTTATTAACGAGTTTAAGCCTGAGATCGTTCTGGTTGGTGCTACAGCAATCGGTCGTGATCTTGGTCCTACAGTATCTGCTCGTGTTAAGACTGGTCTTACAGCAGATTGTACTTCTCTTGAGATTGGTGACTTCCCAATGGAAGCTAAGCCAGGTGTTGAGCAGAAGCACGGTCAGCTCCTTATGACTCGTCCTGCATTCGGTGGTAACACAATCGCTACCATTGCTTGTCCTGATAACCGCCCACAGATGGCAACCGTTCGTCCGGGCGTTATGCAGAAGCTTGAGCCTGTTGCAGGTGCAAAGGCTGATGTAATCAAGTCTACCGTTAAGATCGAGAAGAACGCTAGATTCGTTGAGATCGAGGAGATCGTTAAGGAAGTAGCTTCTGCTGCTGATATCATGGATGCTAAGATCCTTGTATCCGGTGGTCGTGGTGTTGGTTCTGAGGAGAACTTCAAGATGCTTCAGGATCTTGCTGATGCTCTCGGCGGAATGGTATCCTGCTCCCGTGCCGTTGTTGATAACGGTTGGATGGCAAAGGATTACCAGGTTGGACAGACTGGTAAGACAGTTCGTCCTAACGTATACTTCGCAATCGGTATTTCCGGTGCGATCCAGCACGTAGCAGGTATGGAAGAGTCTGATCTGATCATCGCTATCAATAAGGATGATTCAGCTCCAATCTTCGATGTTGCTGACTACGGTATCGTTGGTGATCTTAATAAGATCGTTCCTGCACTTACAGAGGCTATCAAGGCTGCTAAGTAATAGGAATTTACAAGATTATGATAAGGGGACACTTCCGTTGGAAGTGTCCCCTTTTTGCATTGATATTTATACAAGGTTAAAAGTGAATTTTTTGTACGTAATATTGTGACTTTTTAAATAAGATGTTGTATAATGAACAATGTCAAATTGTTTAAAGAAGGATTGGGAAGTCGCTGATTCCCGGTCCTTCTTTGCGTTTGAAAAAGAACACGTTCTTTTCGGGGAATTGTGTATAATATATATTGTGTAAAATCAATTTATAGAGAGGTGTTAGAAATGTCAGATCAGACAAGAGAAGAATGTGCCAGCAAGTCAACTTGTGGCCGTTCCAGTTGTGAGGGCTGTCCTTCCCACCAGGCAGGAAATGCAAAGCCTGATTTTCACGAAGACCTGAATCCATATTCTCACATTAAGCATGTCATTGGTATTGTCAGTGGCAAGGGTGGTGTCGGTAAGTCTTTTGTTACCGGACAGATGGCATCCATGCTTGTGAAGGCCGGATATAAGGTAGGCATTCTCGATGCCGACATTACAGGACCATCCATCCCGAAGATGTACGGGGTACATGGACCATGTGTCGGAGATGAGAGAGGAACCTTCCCTGCTGTGGCAGAGGATGGAACCAAGATCATGTCCATCAATCTGATCCTTGAGCGTGAAGAGGATCCGGTCATCTGGAGAGGGCCTGTGATCGCAGGAGCAGTCAAGCAGTTCTGGACCGATATTGTCTGGGGAGAACTGGATTATTTGTTTGTTGATATGCCACCGGGAACCGGTGATGTACCTCTTACGGTGTTCCAGTCACTTCCGGTGGATGGAATCGTTATCGTGTCTTCTCCGCAGGATCTGGTTAAGCTGATCGTTAAGAAGGCATATAATATGGCGGGAATGATGAACATTCCGGTACTTGGACTTGTTGAGAACTACAGCTATCTTGCTTGCCCGGATTGCGGTAAGAAGATTCCGGTATTCGGTGAGAGCAAGATCGATGAGGTTGCAAAGGAGCTGGGACTTCCGGTACTTGGTAAGCTTCCTATCGATCCGGCCTATGCGGCTGCCGTGGATGCTGGAGAGGCCTATAAGCTGGATGTGGCGTTTGAACCAATGACCCTTCGTATGCTTGAGGCATTACAGTAGAAGTAAAAGAAAAGGCGTGTGAAAACTTCGGTTTTCACACGCCTTTTTTGTGGAAACAATCTTAGCATTTCTCAGGCTCGGGATAATCAACCCCGAAGGTCTCTACCGTAACGGTCTTCATGACCTGATCCTTTACCGGTCGATCAGAAAAACCGGTTTTTGTCTCTGCAATGGCATTGACAACATCCATTCCTTCGATGATTTTACCGAAGGCCGCATATTCACCGTCTAAGTGAGGAGCGTCCTTATGCATGATGAAGAACTGGCTTCCGGCAGAGTCCGGGATCATGGTACGTGCCATGGAAAGAACGCCTGCTGTGTGCTTAAGGTCGTTCTGGAAACCGTTATTTGTGAACTCGCCCTTGATGGAATAGCCAGGGCCACCCATACCGGTTCCGTCCGGATCACCGCCCTGCAGCATAAAATTTTTGATGACACGGTGGAAGATCACACCGTCATAAAAATGTTTGTTGATAAGACTGATAAAGTTGTTTACTGTGTTTGGAGCGACCTGTGGGTATAGTTCCGCTTTCATAACACTTCCGTCTTCCATTGTGATGGTAACGATTGGATTTGAAGCCATAGTTTACCTCATATCTTTCTTCTTGTTAAAAAATTGCCACAAACATTATAACACAGCCGGGGAATAATTAATAAACGGTTTATCTTTCTAAACTTTTTGTTTATAAAATCTTTAGACTTTCTTAATTGTATTTGCGGATAGACGGCAGTATTCTAATTACGCAGTAACAACTGTAAGATCTTTTCGCTCCGCATCCGGGAGGAGCAGGATGAAACGCCCTGGGGGCAGTTTCATAATCCGGCCGCATTCGCGGCGGTTTTTCACAGGTTAGAAGAAACAGGAAAGGGGAAACTATGCAGGATATTTTAAAAGAGTATGGACCGGCGCTTATAACCGTTGTGGCAATTCTTGCGCTGATTGCGGTCATTACCGTACTGATCGGACATGATGGAAGCAGTGTTGTGGGAACGGCCTTTAAGAATCTTATCAATGGCTTCTTTGAATCTGCCCAGAATGCCGCCAAGTCGGTACCATGATAAGGAGGCAGCATGGGAGAGGACAAACAGGTAAGTGTAACCAGGGAGTTTTTTGGACCACTGTATCCTTATATTGTGAACGATGATATAACCGATGTTGACTTCGATGGAAGAAGATTATGGGTGACGGATTGCAGGAATCACCGTTATCCCATAGAGGAGGAAAGCTTAAGTCCGGAATTCGTGGAGGAGTTTACCAAGCGCGTGGCCAACACGGTAAGTAAGCCCTTTCACAAGCAAAGTCCGGTTCTTGAGGCGGAGACCGACACCCTTCGTATTACGGTGGTTCACGAGTCTGTGGCACTGTCCGGGCGGGCGATCTGCATTCGTAAATCGCCGCCCTTTGTACGGCTGACCTTACAGAAGATGCTTTCGGAGGGCTATTGTGATCAAAGGACCCATGATCTGATCCGGGACTGTGTGAAGAAGAAAATGAATCTGGTCTTCTGCGGCGAACCCGGAGTTGGGAAAACGGAGTGTGCCAAGTATTTTTCGCAGTATATCCCGAAGGACCAGAGGGTGATCACCATTGAAGATAATCCGGAATGGCACTATGAGGCCATTGCTCCGGGCAGTGACTGTGTATGTCTGCGGATCTCTCCGGTGATGGATTATACCAAAGCCATCAAGACCTGCCTTCGCCTGAATCCAAAGTGGATGATGGTATCCGAGGTCAGATCCAAGGAGGTCTGTTATCTGATGGAAGGGTTCTCCACCGGGGTCAGGGGAATGACGACCCTTCATACGGATGACATTCGTAAGCTGCCGGATCGCATGATCAATATGGCAGGGGGGGAAGTGACACCGGAGCGTATGGAGAACGATGTGTACAGCTTTATTGACTGCGGCATTCTGATTCGTCAGGGACTGCGTAAGGATGCCCGGGGCGGATACAAGGTGAGACGCTATATTGACCAGGTTGGATTTTTTACCAGAGAAGAGGGGGTCAATACCTGTCAGCTCGTACTGGATCGAGGAGAATGGGTCGCAGAGGATCTGCCGGAGAGTCTTCAGGCAAAGCTGGGAAGCTCGGAAGAAGCAGAGGAAGAGGAATCGGAGATCTTCCGGGACCTTGGAATGGTTGCGGAGGAACCGGTAGAATACGGCGCCATGCAGCTTGAGGATATGGAAAGGGAATTTATGCAGAAGGTAAGAGAGGGGGTGACCTATCTTGGCAAAGGACAAGAGCAGGCTATCGGATGAACTGAAGGAGTACGGCTATGTGTTCTCGGTGAAAAGGACGTTGATGGAGTATTCCCTTATGTGCCTTGGAATGATCTTTTTGGGACGTTTTTTCGGGCTGCATCTTCTGCCGCAGATCCTTCTTCTTCTGGCAGGAATGGCACTGCTTCCTTTCCTGATCCGGAATGCATACCGTAACCGGTATTTTCAGCAGAAATTTTCGGATCTGAATGTGTATATGGAGCAGTTTTTGTATTCCTTTCAAAATACAAGGAAAGTACTGACGACTCTGGAGGATACGGCAGAACTCTTTGATGAAGGGGAGATGAAACACACCATCCAGGCGGCAAGGGACCATATTCTCTACACATATAATGAGGCAAACTTTCAGGAAAAGGGACTGGGGATCCTGGAGGAGAACTATCCCTATCCGGTCCTTCGGATGATGCATCGGTTTGCCCTTCGGACAGAGGAGATCGGAGGCGAGTGCAAGGAATCGGTGGATCTTCTGCTGTCGGCAAGACGCATGTGGGCAGACAGGGTCTTTTCCCTGCAACAGGAGAAAAAGATCAAACGGCGGGAAGTCATGATGTCCATTGCAACCTCCCTTCTGCTTTGCTCCATGATCTATTACATGGCGGGAAAGATGGACCTGGATGTGGCAAGCCATCCGGTGGCGCAGGTCATGACCATTGTGGTGCTGGTCCTGGACCTTTTGATCTATTACAGGGCAGACAAGAAGCTGACCGCCGGATACTTTGCAGCCAAGGAGAAGGATGACGCCATGTACGTCAAGCAGTATAAGCGGATACAGTCCTATGGGAACGGACCTTTGGCGCGCCTGGGAAAGCGGGCGGCCATCCGTTCCGTCACCAGGGAACTGAAGGCAAAATTCCCGGAGTGGCTGATGCAGTTATCACTTCTGATGCAGTCGGAGAATGTGCAGGTGGCGATCTTTAAATCCTACGACAGTGCACCGGCGATCCTGAAGCCGGCATTAAGTCAGCTGATCGGAAGGCTTACCATCAATCCCAATGACAGAAAAGCCTATATGGAATTTTTGAGTGATTTTACCATGCCGGAAGTGAAAAGCACCATGAAGATGCTGCTGGCCATTGCGGAAGGAAGCGGAGGAGATGAGCGAAGTCAGATTGCGGATATCATTCGGAGGAACCAGAAGATGCAGGATGAAGCGGCAAGGCAGAAGGACAAGGATTCTCTGGCGGGAATGTATGCGCTGTTTCTGGCACCCCAGCTTACCGGAGGTCTTAAGCTGGTGGTGGATATGATCCTTTTGTTTGTGGTCTATCTGGGTCACATGGGAACATCGTTAGGTTAGGAGGCACAGATGGATACAGTGATCAAAGCGATGACAGGACTGTTTTTTAGTCTGCTTCTTGTCTTTATCGGGGTCAGTCTGATCACATCTTCCCTGAATGCCACCAGAGCGAATCGGGTATTGGCAGGATATGTGGATAAGATCAGCTGTTCCAACTACTCCGATGACGTGATCGCAGGCTGCAAGGTGGATGCAAAGGAACAATTCGGTGGAGAAGATCCTCTGATTGTGGATAAACTGACGCAGAAGGGTAGTAACCATGTTAAATTTGCAACGGCCACCCTTACCTACCGTTTTCAGATCCCGGTCATGGGACTGACAAGGGAGCATAAGGTGGAGGCTGTGATCCATTAGGAAGAAGGAGGGATGGTAATGAAGAAGGTAGTAGAGGATTACGGAATCGGAATCGTATATGTCATAGGCGGGGGTGGCCTGATGGCGGCTCTTGGTCTGATGCTGCATATGGTTGGAAGCTTTTAGGAGGGAACATGCAGGAGATTATGGAACAATACGGAGAGGGGATACTGGCAACCCTTTGCCTGGCGGGAGTGCTGGCAGTCTGTGCCGGGATCTTCCTTTGTACAACCGGACCTTTGGGGGAATTGTTCCTTCGGTATACCGGTTACCTGCTGTAGGGAGTTGGTTATGAAAGAAGTCATACAGGAATACGGACAGGCGATCCTTAACGTGACGGCGTTTTCCATGGTACTGGTTCTCTTGTTTGGAGCCTGCTGTTATTGGGGGAAACTGGCTCGGGCAGCAGAACTTTGCGATAAAAGCCTCTTGAAGGAAGAGGGGAATGCCGCGGACCGGGCAACCGGGAAGGTCCTTGATCTGAGAGAAGGAAATGTAAGGATGGAAAGTTCTCTGTTCGCTGTCTGCGGGGAGAAATATTTTTATAACAGCAGACAGCAAAAGCTCCTTAGGATCCGTGGAAAGGTTCCGAAGGCGATGGCGGTGCTGGCGGTTCACTATTGCAACAGAGAAAAGGAATGGGATGTTACCGGCCAGACCAGATTTTTGGATCGGGAAAGGGAAGACAGGTCGTATCTGTGCTTTCCGAGGAGCGGCTGCTATCGGTTGACGGTCTATACCGATGAGGACAGCGGGATTCAGGAGACCTGGAACATCTTTTTAAATGTGCACAGGAAACGTCACAGAAAGGAAACGGGATGAAACATGTCATGTTTGCCATGGTATCCGGAGGGGTGCTGCTATTGGTATTGCTTATTGCGATGACGGTACATGGAAGGGATCTTCGACAGGGAGAGCTGGAAGAGGCTCTGTCTCAATCGGCAAAGCAGGCGCTTGAGGGGGCTATGATCAACGGAGATATGGAGATCCATGATAAGGATGCCCTGACGGCAGGGTTTATGCAGCTGTTGCTTTCTAGGATCAAGGGAAAGGAAGACCCGAATCTGAAACTGCAGGTGGATATTTTGCAGGCAGATGTGGACAAGGGGCTTTTGAGCGTACATGCCAAGGAATGGTATACCCACCCGGACGGAAGGAAAGGAAGCTGCGAAGCCGGCGGAACTTATATTGTGGAGCGGGAATCCGATAAAAAGATCTGCCGGATCACCTACTACATTCCCTGGGATATTGCAAAGGAGTTAGGGCTGGATTATGTAAAGGGACAGCATACGGTCTACCGGCAGTTTGAAGTAAGTGAAGGAAAGAAGATCAAGGATCCCGGTGCAGTGGCAGATGTTAAAGGGCTGAAGTTTGCAGGCTGGCAGGCGGTGGACGGTGTTGCGATCGGTTCTGTGGCCAAAACGGATGTAAATTATATAGCGATCTATCGTTAGATAACAGGGGGTGAACGTGAAAAGGATCGGAGGGATCGTCCTGGCACTGATTATGGTGTTGCATTTGATACCGGTGGTAAGTGTCGGGGCACAGGAAAAGAAGGCACAGGTGGGAAAGAAAGCCTTTACAGGGACGTTTTCTTATACCCTGCCCACAAGAAGCGGTAACGGATACTCGGATGTGGTCAGCTGGAGCGGGTCGGTCAGTTATTTTTCCGGAGCGGGCCGTTTCGGGGCAGATCCAAAGGTAAGTCTTACCGTAAGAGGAAATACTGTTTCGGGAACGGTAAGGGGACTTTTGGATTATGAAGACTGGGAGGTAAAGCTTACCTACCACAGGACCTATTACTGGGATGAGACAGAAGCAGTCTATGGTTGGTATCACTCCTGCAGTAATCGGGAGGAAGGACATACCTGTTCCTTCCCCGGATGCTATTCTTATGGACAGACCGGAACGACGACGGTAAGAAAAAGCGGTCAGGACAGCGGAGGGATCACGCAGAAGGGACAGACGCCAAAAGATCCCAATGTGTACGATGCCCATGACCTGATGGAAAAGGTTCATAAGTACAACCGGCTTTGGCTGGTGAATGATGTTGAGGTCAACGGAAAGGAAGGACATATTGTTGTGGATGGGGCAGCCAGAAAGCGGTGGTTGCACGAGCCGGTCCATAAGGTCAGCCTGTACGGGAACAACAGAACCGTGTTCTACACGGGAGAGGATTCGTATTGCTTTCAGGTCGGAAACGATGCAACGCTGGTGGCGGAAGATCTGAAAGTGATATCCTGCATTGGCTCCATCCTTGAACAGAAAAGTGTGGGAGGAGAGTACACGGCCATGACGGCCAAAGGAGGCGGCGGAGCCTTTATGGCAGGTCGATATTACGGAGAGGCGGACAGGCCCAGGGATCTTATGCTGTATTCGAAAGGGAATCTTATCCTAAGATCTGTGGAGGCCTATGCCTTCAGTAAAGCCGTCTATATAGCAAGAGGTGATGTATCGGTTACAGATTGCAGACTGTATGGAATGGGACGGCAGGACGTGTTTGCAGCCCGTCTTCAGACCGACGGCAGCGGGATCTGCGTGGGAGATCCGACGGTTTTGCATTCGGACCGTTGCAGGATCCGGGTGGAGGATTCCACTGTGACAGGAAGGTTTAACGGAATCTTTCTTCAGGGAGATACCACCTGTCAGATTCGAGGCTGCATACTGCGCGGAGACTGTGGAGACTGCATTGACCAGAGAGGAACGGGGGAAGTGACTGTGGAGGACTGCCGGTTGTACGGAGCAAAGGGGATCGACTGTTTTCATGATGCGGACTGTGATGCCATTATGGGAGCGTTGACCGGCAGGAGAACCTTTAGCAAAGAAGGGTATATCCGGCAGTTATCCTATGTGCCCAGAGAGAAGAGAGGAAGTCTTCGGATTGGTCATAGCAAGATCTGTGTGTATACCGGAGTCTTCTCAGGGAATGAGGATCTGTCCTGTGCCGGAATCCAGTCCAATGCCGATGTGGTAATGGAGGAGGGCGTTGAGATCGAGGCAAGGCGTTCCGGTGCCTGGTACCAAAAGGAAGCAAAGAGTGTGGCGGCAGGTATTTCGACGGCCACGGCTCTTGATATCCCCCGGGATGCCCTGGTATATGGAGATGATTACGGAATCAAGGTAAGACGGCAGTTAAGCGACCTGCAATGGGGACTGGAAAGCAGTTTTGCCGATGCGTATCAGAGTCTGCCTAAGGATCAGGTGCAAAAGGATCTGCGCCATCTGGTGAAGGAATATGACCTGACAGAAGAGGCTGCCTCTTCCGGGAAAGTGTTCGATGACGGAGGAGCCTGTCGTATTCTGGTCAAAGGTAAGGTCTCGTCCAAGGGAATCGGCATTTTTAACGGTTATGGAAAAGTTTATCTCCAAAGCGGCGCAGATATTGCCGGAGCA
Organism: uncultured Lachnospiraceae bacterium; assembly: GCA_946182825.1. Lineage (GTDB taxonomy): Bacteria > Bacillota > Clostridia > Lachnospirales > Lachnospiraceae > Weimeria. The sequence goes on along the minus strand of CAMGZH010000007.1, from coordinate 73,012 downwards.
GATGCCGGAATAAAAAACGGAGCAGCAGGACTTGCCGATGAGAAGGAAATGATCGACTATGAACATTTGCCTTATCCATCTCTCTTTATTGAAGAGAAGGAACAGGGAATCAGGATCGCATCTTCTGCCCAGGGAAAGGCGCTGGTCAACAAGCGGTGCGCTAAGGCGAACCTTGGGGGCCGTTATAAACGAGGCGAAGAACCTGGGGTCTTGTATACCGGCATGGAGGAAAACACAGGTTGCGGTGTGGGAATCTATAATGAAGGTAGCCTGGTGTTAAGCAGCGGCCGAATCCGGGCAGCAGGCCGGATCTTTGACAATGCAAAAGGGGCAACGGCACTTCTTGAGGCGGTAGCCGAGGATGCGTCTGCGGGACGGAAGACTGATGGAGCTGTAAGACTTTGCGACGGACAGATCGGTATTATGAACCGAGGATCCCTTACTTTGGGAAGAGGTGTGAATGTTTCGGGAAATGCCAAAGCCGGCGTTTGGCAGAAGGGAACCTTTATTATGAAGCCGGGTGCCTGTGTGGATGGAGAAGGAGAGGACGGTAATCCGATTTTTCTCGACAGGACAACAGAGAACGGTGAGACGATAGGGCATGTGATCGACGTATATGGAGATCTGTATGGGGTCGCGCCGATGGCGGAAAGCGGCGGTTGCGGTCGGATCGCGTTAGGCGAGGGTGACCGTAAGCCCGGAAGAGAGGTCATACGGTTGTTTTCGGAGAATGGAAGGATTTGCTACAGCCGGGACAAGGATCTTCAGGGAAGTCGTAAGACGGAGGAGAAGAAAAGGATCATTGCCAGAACCGACATCCTGGCCGGGGAAAATGCAAACGGTGAAGATGACAGGCGTGGTCTTTTTACGCTGGATTTCGATAGGGTCGATGTAGGAGATCAGAAGAAAATGCCCCATCCAAGTGCTCTTAGAAGCGGACTTGGAACCTATGTACCGGAGGAAAAGGTCGGGGAGAATTACCAGCCAAAGGCTGGTGCAAAGCAGAACGGCAAAGTGGGAACGGTGGTTCTGTCGGCGCTGCTTTCAGCATCCTATCGGGGGAATATACAAACGGCGGTGGATGGTGTTATAACGCAGGATCCAAAGCCGACCTCCTATTACTGGAGCGAGGTGCAGACCTTCACCACGGATAGCGATCATAGGGAAGCTGATCGTTCCAGGGTCTTCTATGAAAAGGATGGGAAGCGGAAGGAACTTACCTGTGCCTTTGTCCAGAAGGGATGGTGTGATGAAAAGGAAGGCAGTCCGGGAAGTCTGTGGCATGAGGACAGACGATTGGCCATCTACAAGGAGGACCATACCTTCTATGGTCAGTGGGATATGGATATCGACCTGTACTTTCATGGAAACGGACAGACCAACGGTGCGAAAAACTATATCGGGAAAGGCTATCATCTGGGGGATGTTCTTCCCGGAAACGACGGCCCGACCCATGACAGAGAGCCTTATTTTGAGAAGCAGGTCGCCGGTCGGTACTACGATAAAAATGCCGGAGGGGAGATTGATGGAACAAAGCGCTATTCCTGGCAGGGATGGAGCCTTTCTCCCGATGCGGTCTATACAGACGAGGGAGTTCTTCAAAAAGGCAGTGGTCTTCCGCCGGATACGATGGAATTTTTTCTGCAGGCGGTAAAACAGGACCGGTGGAACCTGGAGCAGAACCGGGCAGTTGTGACGGTCTATGCGGTATGGGATGAGTATCCCGAGATCCAGGCCTATGACAGCAGTCTGTATGACCGGCAGCTTTGTGACCGCAGTGAGGAAAACCGGCAGGCCATTATGAAAAAGCTGTTGTCCCCGGATACAGTCAGTGCATTTGACCGGGAAGACGGTCCGGTTTTGCAGGAGAAGATCCATGTCTATACGGATCTGAAACATAAGACCTTTGCTCTGGAGGATCTGCGGGAATTGGGAGATGTGGGCGAAGCATCCATTTTTTATGAAGTGGAGGATAAGTGGCAGCACCCTAAGGAAGGCTGGAAGATCAATCAGACGGTGTATGTCTCAAAACTTTTTGTGTTGACCTCCGACTCGCAGGATTCAAAGGAAGTGGATGAAAAAGAGCTCGAAGAAGGGCGGAATGAAAGCGGCGGATCCGAGGCGACGGAGGATGCGGCTCCGATCTATGTAAGAAAGATCGACACGGCAACCCTTGGACTTTTGCCTTATTCTGTCTGGAAGGAGAAGGCCTACCAGAGGGAGTTGAAGGATGCCCTGGCGGCCAACGAGAGGCTGATATCCAACAATGCGGTGGCAAGCGAGGAACAAAGAAAAGCGTTTCTTTCGGAGGGATCCGACCATTTTGAGAAATCCACCGGGTATATGCAGCAGCGTTGGCTGTTTACAGGAAAACAGATCCGGCAGGCGCAGTCCTTCACCAGAGAGAAGGGCTACGAAGCTTTGACGGGGAAGGGACTTGTGGCATGGCAGCAGGCCTTTTCTTCCTGTAAGACCTATGACAGAACCGGGCTTTTGGAGGAGTACGGTCTAAGGATCTTCTGCGATGAGGGAAACCGATCTTTGCGGATCAACTGGGATGCATGCAAGGAGGCGGATGAAATCCGCCTGGTTCTTGATGGAGAGGACGGAAGCTACAGAAGCAGGACGATCACCCGAAAGGGAAATGAGGAAGAAAGGACCTCCTGTGTCATGGGTGGTTTGAAGGCGGATACAGATTACCGGATCACCATGGAGACATCTTCGCATGGGAAGAAGGCACATCCTTCGTTTGCAAGGGCGAGAACAAGAGGCATCGACCGTCCGTCACTTACAGCAAAAGAAAAGGGGGATGGAAGGATCGATCTGTTCTTTGATCTGGATGGAGATGCAGACCGTTATCGGGTGCAGAGACGTCTGTGCGGGAAGGAAAACCGGGCTTTGCCCTGGGAAGACCTTGTCGTGATCGATCAGGACAGCCGGGATGCAGGGGGAGCCTACTACACCGATCATACCCGGAGCATGTACAGGGATGTTGTGACTGAAGGCGTCTATGAGTACCGGATCCGGGGAGAAGGGCAGGAACTTTGCGACGGCGCGGAGGCGCCCCCTGTATACGGAGACTGGAGTGAATGCGTGGAGGCGGCCTTTGTTCCGGAGGTGGAAGGCGTCAGATTACAGGCCGGATATCGTGGGATCCTGGTGCAGTGGGAAAAGGTCAGAGACTGCGACGGATATAAGGTCCTGTACCGTAAGAGGGACGGAACACAGAAGGAGGTGTCTGTTCCGGCGGAGAAGGAGGAGGTCTTCCTTGGGGATCTCTCGGAAGATGCGGTCTATACCATTCGGATCTATGCGAAACGAATGGGGCATGTCAGCCTGTGCCGAAAGGAATATTCCGGTCGGACCCTTTTCCTTGAACCGCCGAAGATCCTGACGGAGAGCAAGGGATACCGGGAAGACGGAATCCATCTGCTGTTTACACTTGACCCTGCCGGGGAATGTGCTCAGATCCTGCGCAGAAAAGAAGGGGAAGCGGAGCGCGTTGTAGGAGAAGTTCCCTGCGACGGAAAGGCGCGGATGGAATTTGTAGACCATCCGAAGGAGACCGGATGCTATACCTACCGGATCAGGGTATGCGTCAAGGAACCGGATCAAAAGACGGTCACATCCAAAGATTCGGAAGAAAGGGAATACGGATATGTTCGTCCGCTGCATGTGAAGGGCGGCGGTATTCCCCATGGAAAGGAACAGTGGATCGAATGGGAAAAGGATAAGAATGCGACGGGGTATGTTGTTTTCTACTACTACTGTGGAGACGATACCCGGCATACAGCCTATGTAGACCAGACAGCCCATCAGATCCTCCTTCGGGGACAAAACGGTGCGATCCGATCCTATGAGGTGCACACCGTTTACAGTCGACATGGGAAAGCGTATGTCTCACTGTAAAGGGTAATACAAAGGCGTGTGAAAACATTTGTTTTCACACGCCCTTTTGGCTTTATGAAGTTTCTTCCTCTGTGTCCCGTTTTGGAAGATGGATGTGAACTCTTACGATCCGGCGTCGACGGACGGCGGAAGCGGAGAGGATGATGCCTTCGGAGGAAACGTAGGATTCGCCTACCTTGGGGAAGTGATCGAACAGACCCAGAAGGTAACCGCCGATGGTGTCATAGTCTTCCGAAGTGAAGGGAAGATCCAGTTCCTGACACAGGTCGTCAAGGTTCATGGTTCCCATGGCGGTGTAGTCTGTGTCGCTTTCCTTGATCAAGTCATCTTCTTCGTTGGCGTCATATTCGTCCCGGATCTCGCCTACAAGCTCTTCTAAGAGATCTTCCATGGTCACGATTCCGGTGACATCACCGTATTCGTCCTGGACGATGGCAAGATGGATCCGGTCACGTCGCATATCGTGAAAAAGATCGGCGGCGCTTTTGAATTCGTAGGTGTAATAAGGCTCCCGCAGCAGGCGCTTAATGGAGAAATCCGTTCCTTTGTCCTTGAGAAGGAGATCCTTCATATTCAGAATACCGATGATATGATCGGCATCCTCCTCGTAGACCGGAAGCCTTGTGTACATGCTGTTGGCATAGATCTGGCGGATCTTGTCATAAGAGGCGGTGCTGCTGATCATGGTAACGTCGATCTTGGGGATCATCAGCTCCTTGACCTTCGTATCAGAGAAATCAAACAGGTTGTTGATATAGTCTTTTTCTGTATCCTCAATGGCACCGGACTCCGAGCCCACATCGATGATGGTTCGGAATTCTTCCTCTGTCATGGAGGAGGAATCTTCCATACGATCAGCACGAAGGAGGTGTAAAAGACCACTGACCAGATGGTTGACCACCCAGATCACAGGGGTCAGTACCACCATCAGGGTATAAATGACACCGCTGCAGCGAAGGGAGACCTTAACGGCCTGGCGGGCTGCAATGTATTTCGGCGTGATCTCGCCGAAGAGCAGGACCAGAAGGGTCATGGTACCGGTGGCGATGCCGGCGCCGTAGCTTCCAAAGAGCCGGATGGCGAGAATGGTGGCAAGGGAAGAGGCGGAAATATTCACAACGTTGTTGCCGATCAGAATGGCAGAAAGCATCTTGGGGGTATCATCGGTGATCTTTAATACCCGGGCAGCCTTCTTATTGCCGTTTTCGGCCATGGTCCGAAGCCGGATGTTGCTGACGGTGGTAAGGGCCGTTTCCGCAGATGAGAAAAAGGCGGACAGGCTCAGTAAAAGTAACAGTACAATGGTTTGTATCAATGTATCCATAAGCATTTCTCCTTAAAAGTTGAAAATATTATATCATATGATGGGATCTTTTCCTTATTTTCTGTTCAGTGCCGGAGAAATTTGCTATAATAAAAGTACTATGGGTAATTATAAGAAGAAACGGAAAAAGTACATAACAGTGGCAGCTTCTCTTGTGTTGTCAGCAAGCCTTCTGGCAGGATGCGGAAATGTGAAAAAGCAGAATGCATACAAGCAGAAGGGAATTGCTGCAATGGAGGATGAGGATTACAAGAAGGCGCTTTCCTATTTCAACAAGGCGTTGAAGGAGTCCGGTGGACGGATCACGGCCAGAGAGGCAGATATCTGCTATTACAAGGCGACGGCTCAGTACCGTTTGAATAAGCCGGGAGCAGCGCTGGCAACCTTAGGCTCCTTAGAGGACTACCATAAGGATGATGCCAACGCTTCCTTCTTAAAGGGAATGATCTATGCAGACACTGGAAAGGCCAAGAAGGCGTTTGAGGCTCTTGAGAGCGCGTGCCGTACATCCGGGGAGAACGAGATGTATGAGAAGGCCTATGTGTATCTGATCGCAGCCGATCTTTCCGGCCAGGCAGAGCAGTTTTATATGATCATGCCGGGAGAAGCCAGAGCATCGGAAAATGTACTCCGTCAGAGAGTCCTTCTATATGAGAAGCAGGCTGACTATAAGAAGGCCTATCAGGCCGCCAAGAAATATCTTAAGCAGTATCCCCAGGATGAGGATATGCAGGATGAGGCAGAGTTTTTGAAGAGTCGTCTTTGATCGATAGAAGGATCGTTTTTGTAGTGACAGGGAGAGATCATGGGAATTGTAATAACAAATGGTAGAATCATTAACCCCGCAACCGGACTTGATAGCATCGCAGATCTTCGTATTTCGGGAGATCGTGTGGAGCGTATTGCCGGACGGATCGAGGCAGAGGAAGAGGATCAGGTGATCGATGCAGCAGGCTGTTTTGTTATGCCGGGTTTTGTTGACCTTCACGTTCACCTCCGGGAGCCGGGGCAGACGGATAAGGAGACCATTGAGACCGGTAGTATGGCAGCGGCAAGAGGGGGTGTTACGACCCTGGTGGCAATGCCGAACACCAAGCCGGTGGCAGATTCACCGGAGATCATTGATCTTGTCACCGAGAAGGCCAAAGCCTGCGGTATGACGCATGTTCTGCAGGCCGGAAGCATTACCAGAGGAATGGAAGGCAAAGAACTTTCCGATCTTGGAGGAATGCTTGAGAAGGGAATTCGTGCCATCAGCGAGGATGGCAAGTCTGTTATGGATTCCGGATTATTACGAGAGGCTATGGAGATCGCAGCCGATGCCAACATTCCTGTTTTAGCCCACTGTGAGGATATCCGTCTTGTGCAGGGCGGTGTTATGAACAAGGGCAAACGGTCCGGAGAATTAGAGGTTCCGGGCATCAGCAATGCGGTTGAGAATATTATCGAAGCCAGAGATATTATGCTGGCAGAGGAGACGGGGGCATCCCTTCACCTTTGCCATTGTTCTACGAAAGAGTCATACGATCTGATCCGGGATGCCAAGGCGAAGGGGATCCGGGTTTCAGGAGAAGTATGTCCTCATCATTTCACATTGACCGAGGATGACATTCCATCCTCTGATGATTCCAATTATAAAATGAATCCGCCTCTTCGAAGCAGGCAGGACCGGGATGCCCTGATCAAGGGTCTTTCTGACGGTACCTTTGAGGTGATCAGTACCGATCACGCGCCTCACACGAAGGAGGAGAAGGAGAAGGATTTCCTACATGCTCCTTTTGGCATTGTGGGACTGGAGACGTCGGCCTCCCTTACCTATACCCAGCTGGTGAAGAAGGGATATCTGACGCCGATGATGATGGCAGAGAAGATGAGCTACAATCCGGCGAAGATCCTTCATATCGACCGGGGAGATATTTCAGAGGGCAAGATCGCAGATGTGGTGATCTTTGATCCAAATACCAGCTATGTGGTGGATCCGGAGGATTTTTACAGCAAGGGACATAACACCCCCTTTGCCGGATGGACCCTGGATGGCGTGGTTCGCACCACGATCCTGGATGGACGGATCGTTTACACAAGGACATCAGAAGAGGCCTAGGGCCAAACATTGGTTGTTTGATGCACAGCATCGATAGATACAAGATAGAAAAAGGAGACGTACATGATTAAGAATCTGATTCAGGAAATTCAGAAGAAAAATGCGCCGATCGTTGTAGGACTTGATCCACAGCTGAGCTTTTTACCTGAGAAACTTCTAAAGGCCAGCATGGAAGAGAGCGGGGAGAGCCTGGAAGCAGTGGCAGGAGCCATTCTTGCTTTTAACAAGGCTATTATTGACGAAACTTGTGATCTGATTCCGGCTGTAAAGCCTCAGATTGCCATGTACGAGCAGTTTGGAATCCCGGGACTTGTGGCATACAAGGAGACTGTGGATTACTGTCATAAGAAGGGGCTGATCGTTATCGGCGATATTAAGCGAGGCGACATCGGTTCCACTTCAGAGGCATATGCGAAGGCGCATTTGGGTAAGATCAAGGTCGGCAAGAAGACCTTTGCTCCCTTTGATGAGGATTTCGCAACGGTCAACCCATACCTTGGATCCGACGGAGTGAAGCCTTTCGTTGATGTATGTAAGGAAAATGACAGGGGAATCTTTGTCCTTGTTAAGACATCGAACCCGAGCAGCGGAGAGTTCCAGGATCAGAAGATTGGTCAGGAGCCTTTGTATGAGAAGGTAGCAGCTATGGTTGAGAGCTGGGGGGAAGACACAAGAGAAGGTCAGTATTCCAATGTGGGAGCTGTTGTAGGCGCAACCTATCCGAAGATGGGAGAGGAGCTTCGCAAGAAGATGCCTCATACCTTTATTCTGGTTCCGGGTTACGGCGCACAGGGCGGCACCGGTGCAGACCTTGCAGGCTTCTTTGATAAGGACGGACTTGGAGCTATTGTTAATTCATCAAGAGGAATTATTGCTGCATATAAGAAGGATGAGTATCAGAAGTTTGGAGCGGATCATTTTGCACAGGCATCCCGTGCAGCAGTGGAAGATATGCTGACAGATATTCGTACAGCACTTGGAAGGAGATGATTTCTCATGTCAGAGGTTACGAAGAAGAAGGAACAGGCGATTGTCATCCGGCAGGAGGAAGTGGCAGAAGACATCTACAGTATGTGGATCAAAACAGAAGCAGCGGTAAGCGCAAAGCCAGGACAGTTTGTCAATCTATATTGTTATGATGGCAGTATGATCCTGCCAAGACCGATCTCTATCTGTGAGATCGATAAGGAAAGAAAGGCGCTACGCGTTGTTTACCGTGTGAACGGTAAGGGAACCGAGCTGTTTTCCAAATACGTGGCAGGGGATGTGATCGAGCTGATGGGACCTCTGGGGAACGGATTCCCGACAGATATTCCACAGAAGAAGGCGATCCTCATCGGCGGCGGAATCGGAATCCCTCCGATGCTTGAACTTGCAAAGCATCTGCGCCACAGTTCCAGTGTTGTTCTCGGCTACAAGTCCTTCCCGTTCCTTAAGGAAGAGTTCGTTAAGACCGGATCTTCTGTTTATATTGCAACCGAAGACGGCAGCATGGGAACAAAGGGTAATGTAATCGGAGCCATCATGGAGAACAACCTTGGAGCCGATGTGATCTTTGCCTGTGGTCCGACACCGATGCTGCGCGCCGTTAAGAAGTTTGCGAAGGTTCGTAAGATCAAGTGTTATATTTCCATGGAAGAGCGTATGGCCTGCGGCGTGGGAGCATGCCTCGGATGTGTTGTGGAGACGGTGGATGTGGATGATCACTCCAAGGTTCATAACGCAAGAGTGTGCAAGGACGGCCCTGTATTTGATGCAGAGGAGGTAAATATCTAATGGAGAATCGTAAGCCGGATATGTCTGTTGATTTTGCAGGGATCAAGCTGAAGAACCCTGTTATGACTGCTTCTGGTACTTTCGGAAGCGGTATGGAATACGGAGAATATGTTGACCTTTCTCGTCTGGGTGCCATTGTGACCAAGGGTGTTTCATCCACCCCATGGTCCGGTAATCCGACTCCCCGTGTAGCAGAGGTTCCAAGCGGTATGTTAAATGCCATCGGACTTCAGAACCCGGGCGTTGATACTTTCATCGAGCGAGACCTGGCCTATCTTGAGAAGGAAGATGTGGTAGTCGGTGTCAATGTATGTGGTCATTCCAGAGATGAGTATCTTGAGGTGGTAGAAGCCCTTGCCGATCAGAAACGGGTGGACTTTCTTGAGATCAATATCTCCTGTCCGAATGTAAAGCAGGGAGCGTTGGCTTTCGGCCAGGATCCAAAGGAAGTGGAGAGCATTACCAGAGCCATCAAGGAAAAGGCAAAGGCTCCGGTCATCATGAAGCTCACACCGAATGTTACCAGCATTGCCGAGATCGCAAAGGCGGCTGAGGCCGGCGGAGCAGACGGAATCTCATTGATCAACACACTGACCGGAATGAAGGTGGATGTGGAACGTCAGAAATTCCTTCTGGCCAATAAGACCGGTGGAATGAGTGGCCCTGCGGTGCACCCGATTGCTGTCCGCATGGTATACGAGGCAGCCGGTGCCGTTAACCTTCCAATTATCGGAATGGGTGGAATCACAACATGGCAGGATGCCGTGGAGATGATGCTGGTAGGAGCAACGGCGGTTTCTGTCGGAACAGCCAACTTTATGAATCCGACAGCAACGCTGGATATTATTGAAGGAATGGAAGATTACCTGTCACGTCACGGAATTGACAAGGTAAGTGATCTGATTGGAAGAGTACACGAATAAGTAAGGAGATTTACATGGAGAGCTACAAGGAAGAATTTATCCATTTTATGATTGACTGTCAGGTGTTAAAGTTTGGTGACTTCACCACAAAGAGTGGAAGAAAGACACCTTTTTTCGTTAACACTGGTTTCTATCGCACCGGTGCCCAGCTTCGTAAGTTAGGTCAGTACTATGCCCGTGCCATTAAGGACGCTTTCGGCAGTGAGTTTGATATCCTCTTTGGACCGGCATATAAGGGAATTCCTCTTTCTGTTACCGCATCCATCGCATTGGAGGAACAGTACGGAATCAACGTGGGTTACTGCAGCAATCGTAAAGAGGCAAAGGATCACGGCGAGAAGGGAATCCTTCTTGGCAGCCCGATCAGCGATGGTGACAAGGTGGTTATCATTGAGGATGTAACAACAGCCGGTACCTCCATTAAGGAGACCTTCCCGATCATCAAGGCACAGGGAGATGCTTCTGTTCTCGGACTTGTAGTATCCGTGGATCGTATGGAGCGCGGTCAGGGCGAGAAGAATGCTTTAGTAGAGATCGCAGAGACCTATGGTATGAAGACGACTGCCATCGTAACCATGGAAGAGGTGGTGGAGTGCCTCTGGAATAAGCCTTATAAGGGCAAGGTCATCATCGATGATGAACTGAAGGCTGCAATCGATGCGTATTATGAGCAGTATGGAGCTCGTGCATAATGGCGCCCAGACCCGGGCGTGTGAAGAGAGCAGCTTATCACGCCTTTAAGCTGTGTCTGTTTTTGGTGTACATCGCAGTTCTGTTCTATTTTTTGTTTTTCTGGGATTACTTTGGAAGAGCAAACACGAATACGCAGATGCACTACAACTTTGTTCCCTTTCGGGAGATCCTTCGCTATATTCTTCGCGCAAGGACGCTGGGGCCGGTACTGGTTGCCTTTAATCTGGGGGGCAATATCATTGGTTTTATGCCCTATGGATTTTTCCTTCCGGCGCTTTTTACCAGGCAGGTGAACCGCTGGTGGAAGGCCTGGTTTTGGGCGATCCTCTTTTCCGGAGGAATAGAAGTGTTGCAGTTATTGACCTGTGTGGGTTCCTGCGATGTGGATGATGTAATATTAAATTCTACAGGTGCGGTGCTGGGATATATCCTGTACCGCATTCGTGATTACCTGAAAGGGAGAAACTCATGAGTCAGAGAAGACGAAGAAGAAGAGAAAACAAAAAGCCATTGTCGAAAAAGTCCATTGCAACAGCGGTGGTGGGCGGACTTTCTCTTGTACTGTTTGCCGTCTTGATCGAGCAGAGTTTCACGGCCGGTGGAAAGGTATCCAGAATGTTGACAGGAGCGGCTGTTTTGGCCCTTCTTCTCACATTGCTGGCCCTGGTAGAGAGTGTGAGAGCATTAAGAAATTCTGACACGTCCTTTATCAGTCGGCTGGTCGGACTGCTGGTTCCTCTGGTGGCAGAGGCGGCCTGGATCACGTTGTACGTGGTTGGCTGTATGTAATTTATTGGCTTGAATATATATAAATATAAGGAGGTCATGGATGACCCTGACATTGGATGAAGCAATTTTAGAGAGATTTGACCTGGCGTCAGAACGCCTGTTGGAGATCCCTGAGGAGCACTCGCTTCCGGAGGGGCTCTTTTTATATTTTAAAGAGGTGGCAGACTATCTGGGAGGTGTATCCTACTTCGGTAAGATCCGCCGTCAGCGCCCCCTTACCCTGGAGGAGAAGAAAAAGTGTCAGGAGGAGCTGTTCTACCACTTAAAAGAGGATCATTATGAGACAAGCTTTTTGAATCCGGACTACAGCGTAGAAGTGCTGGGAGAGAAGCTGGGAGGCCCCTTGTCTGCTATGTATATGGATATGACGGCCTCCTACACCTGGGCAACCTGGGGGAGACTGGATCTTGTTACCCTGATGATGGAGCAGCTGCTTTTGATGTACAGCATGGCGACCCAGAATATGATGGGCGAGACCTTTGACGAGGAGGGCGCTCTGCTGGATCTGGATGAGATGATTCGCTCCTTCTACCGGGATTATACCGATGTCTTTGTTCGGGAGGATGTGGAAAATCTTGTGGATCCGCAGAAGGATCTTCTGCGCAAGATCGTTATGGAGTCGGATCTGACCAAGGAGGATTACCTTTACGATTACGGAATGTGGATCGGAGAAAATGAACTGGGACTGCATCGATATCTGATGCAGCTTTCTGAGGAAGAACTTCAGTCCATGGCGGATACCTATACAGAAGGGTACCGCATCGGATTTGAGGTGACGGGTAAGGATCTTAGCAAGAAAAAGGTGGTCAGCATTGAGTTCCATGTCGGAATGGAAGCGGTGATCCGCCGTGCCGTTAAGAACTTTGAGAAGCTGGGACTTGAGGCCACCATGAAGGCAGATGCCCTTCTTTCCATGCAGGGAAGAGGTGGGGCGAGCCGTGGGGTCTATGTTACCACGGCAAACCGTCAGGCGCTTTATGATCATAAGGCGGACAAGAATGTCTACTATGACAATGCCTTCGTAAAGCGTCGCCTTGAGGTGTTAAAGGATGCCTACGAGAAGAACAAGGTCAACGCGGGACTGTATGCGGGACCGGCTGTTACCGAGGTCTTCGGTGAGGCGGATTTTGAACCGGTGAACAAAAAGGAAGCCATTAAGAGTACTACAAAGCAGGATGAGCTTGCGGTGAAGGATCGCCGGGATTCTGCCGAGATCGTGAACACCTATATCCATCAGGAAGAGAGAAGCTTTACAATCATTGCCTATCCGCTGCCATCCATCGGTAAGGATTTTGAAAAGATCTTTTGCGAGACGGTAAAGCTGAATACGCTGGATTACAAGAAGTATCAGAAGATGCAGCAGAAGATCATCGATGTGCTGGATCAGGGCGAACGCGCCCATGTTGTGGGGGCGGGAGACAATAAGACGGATATTACGGTATGTCTCCATCCTCTGACAGATCCTACGAAGCAGACCCGGTTTGAGAACTGCGTGGCGGATGTCAATATTCCGGTGGGTGAGGTGTTTACGTCACCGGTGCTTGAGGGAACCAATGGTGTGTTGCATGTGTCACAGGTATTCCTTGGCAATCTGGCTTATAAGGATCTGACCTTTACCTTTGAGGACGGTTGTGTCGTGGACTATAACTGCAGCAATTTTGCTTCAGAGAAAGAGAATAAAAAGCTGATCTTCGACAACATCCTGTATAAGCATAAAATGCTCCCTCTGGGAGAGTTTGCCATTGGAACCAATACCACGGCGTATAAGATGGGAATCGAGTACAAGATCCAGTCAAAGCTTCCGATCCTGATTGCGGAAAAGACCGGCCCGCATTTTGCAGTGGGAGATACCTGCTATTCCTATTGCGAGGATACAGCGGTGTTTAATCCTGATGGCAAGGAGATCGTGGCAAGAGACAACAGCTTTTCTCTGAACCGTAAGAGCGATCCGTCCAAGGCATACTTTAACTGCCATACGGATATTACAATTCCTTATAACGAACTTGCTTTGATCGAGGTGATTACAAAGGACGGAAAACACCTTCCGGTCATCCGGGATGGTAAATTCGTCGTTCCGGGAACGGAGGAGCTCAACAAACCGTTGGAGGAATTAACATAAATGTTTACTTGACGGATGCCTTCATGTTATAATGGCTTGGCTTGTGTGGACAAGCTTGGAATGGAAGAATTAAGGAGGTTACAATGGCAAGCGTTGGTATCGTAATGGGTAGCGACTCAGATTTACAGATCATGGCAAAGGCAGCAGAGGTTCTTGACGACCTTAAGATCTCATATGAGATGAATGTCATCAGTGCACACAGAGAGCCGCAGGAGTTCTTCGACTATGCAAATTCTGCAGAGGAGAAGGGTATGAAGGTAATTATTGCAGGTGCAGGTAAGGCTGCGCATCTGCCGGGTATGTGTGCAGCTATCTTCCCAATGCCTGTTATTGGTATTCCTATGAAGACCTCCGATTTAGGCGGAGTGGATTCTTTATATTCTATTGTACAGATGCCTACCGGCATCCCTGTAGCTACGGTTGCCATCAATGGTGGGGCAAATGCAGGCATTTTGGCTGCGAAGATTCTGGCTACCTCTGACGCTGACCTTTTAGGCCGTCTTAAGGAGTATAGCGCTAACTTAAAGCAGCAGGTAATTGAAAAGGATGCTCGTCTTCAGGACCTTGGATACAAGGAGTATCTGAAGCAGCAGTAAGAATAGGAAGCGACTTCAGGTGAAGCCGCTTCTTTTGTTGTTTCCCCAGGCAGAAATTTATCTCAGTCGGGCTGCAATCTCCGACGGAGATATGAATTAAGTAATAAAAGAAAGAGGTAAAACATGGATTACAAGAATTCCGGCGTTGACATCGAGGCAGGCTACAAGTCAGTGGAACTGATGAAAGAGTATGTTAAGGAAACCATGCGTTCAGAGGTATTGGGAGGTCTTGGCGGATTTTCCGGTGCATTCTCTTTAAAGGATATCAAGAATATGGAAGATCCTGTTCTTTTATCCGGAACAGATGGATGTGGAACGAAGGTAAAGCTGGCGTTCCTTATGGACAAGCATGATACCATCGGAATCGATGCCGTGGCTATGTGTGTCAATGATGTAGCCTGCGCCGGCGGTGAGCCTCTGTTTTTCCTGGATTATATCGCCTGCGGTAAGAATTATCCGGAGAAGATCGCTACCATCGTTAAGGGTGTGGCAGAGGGTTGTAAGCAGTCTGACTGTGCGCTGATCGGTGGAGAGACAGCGGAGCATCCGGGTCTTATGCCGGAGAATGATTACGATCTGGCAGGATTCTCTGTCGGTGTCTGCGATCGTAAGGACATTATTACAGGAGAGGAGATCGCTGAGGGAGATGTTCTGATCGGACTTGCTTCTACAGGTGTTCACTCCAACGGATTCTCTCTTGTTCGTAAGGTCTTCGAAAAAGAGATGACAGCAGAAGGTCTTGCAGTGGCTTACGATGAACTGGGCGGAAGAACATTGGGAGAGACACTTCTGACACCGACCCGTATCTATGTAAAGGCAATGAAGTCCATTAAGAATGCGGGAATCCGTGTACACGGCTGCAGCCATATTACCGGCGGCGGATTCTATGAGAATGTTCCACGTATGCTTCATGAGGGGGTTCGCGCCGTGATCGAGAAGGATTCTTATCCGATGCTTCCGATCTTCCCGATGATGCAGAAAAAGGGAAATATCGAAGAGGAGATGATGTACAATACCTTCAATATGGGTCTTGGAATGGTTCTTGCTGTTGCAGCTGAGGATGCAGATGCAGTGATCAAGGCCGCAGAGGCAGCCGGAGACAAGGCATACAAGGTAGGTAAGATCATTAGCGGTGAAAAGGGAGTTGACTTACGATGAAGGTAGCAGTACTTGTATCCGGAGGGGGAACGAATCTTCAGGCCATCATCGATGCGGCGGTCCGCGGAAAGACTCCGGAAGGAAAGGGTCTTTCTGCTCTTCTGGAGGAGGCACAGCAGGCGGGACATAGCGTAAGCCCATCAGAACTTGCCGGAAGTGTAGAAGAGCCGGCGATCAATGATGTGGAGATCGCACTGGTGATCAGTAACAATCCGGGAGCCTTTGCTCTGGAAAGAGCCAGAAATGCAGGGATTCCGGGAGAGTGCATCTGTCCGAAGGATTTTGAGAGCCGGGCAGAGTTTAATCATGCACTTTGTCAGCGTCTTGTGGATGCCGGCATTGAGCTGGTGGTTCTGGCAGGATTTCTGGTGGTGATCCCGCCGGAGATGGTGCAGGCCTTCCCCAACAGGATCATCAATGTACATCCGTCCCTGATTCCTTCCTTCTGCGGTACGGGATACTACGGATTAAAGGTCCATGAGGGGGCTTTAAGCCGAGGCGTCCGTCTGACGGGAGCAACGGTACACTTTGTGGATGAGGGCACGGATACCGGCCCGATCATTTTACAGAAGGCTGTATACATTGCTGCGGAGGATACCCCTCAGACATTGCAGAGACGGGTGATGGAGCAGGCGGAGTGGAAGCTTCTGCCGGCAGCCATCGATCTGGCGGCTCATGATAAGATCAAAGTCGAGGACGGCATTGTTAAGATTGGATAGGAGAAAAAGATGAACGTATTGATTATTGGTAGCGGCGGAAGAGAGCATGCTATCGCAACGGCTGTTAAGAAGAGCGCAAAGGCAGATAAGATCTACTGTGCACCGGGTAATGCAGGAATTGCACAGATCGCTGAGTGTGTTCCGATTGGAGCAATGGAGTTTGACAAGCTGGTAGATTTTGCCAAGAAGAATCAGATCGATTTTACCATTGTGGGAATGGACGATCCGCTGGTTGGCGGCGTTGTGGATGAGTTTGAGAAGGCCGGACTGAAGGTTTTCGGACCGCGTAAGAACGCTGCAATCTTAGAGGGAAGTAAGGCTTTTTCCAAGGATCTCATGAAAAAGTACGACATTCCTACCGCTGCGTATGCAACCTTCGATCGTCCGGAGGATGCGCTGGAGTATCTTAAGACAGCAAAGATCCCAATCGTATTAAAGGCAGACGGACTTGCTCTTGGCAAGGGTGTGCTGATCTGTGAGACACGGGAGGAAGCCTTCGAGGGTGTGCGTACCCTGATGGAGGATAAGAAGTTTGGTGACGCAGGTAACACCATTGTCATTGAGGAGTTTATGACCGGACGAGAGATCTCCGTTCTTTCCTACACCGATGGTAATACCATTCAGATCATGAGTTCCGCTATGGATCACAAGCGGGCAAAGGATGGAGATCAGGGCCTTAATACCGGTGGTATGGGCAATATTTCTCCGGCACCTTTCTACACAAAAGAGGTGGACGATTTCTGCCAAAAGAATATCTATCAGAAGACGGTGGATGCCATGAAGTCCGAGGGACGTCCTTTCGTGGGCGTTATCTTTTTTGGTCTGATGCTGACACCGGAGGGACCGAAGGTTCTTGAGTACAATGCCCGTTTTGGAGATCCTGAGGCCCAGGTGGTCCTCCCACGTATGAAAAATGACATCCTTGATGTAATGGAGCACTGTGTGGATGGTACCCTTGATCAGATCAAGGTGGAGTTTGAGGACAATGCGGCAGTCTGCGTTGTGCTTGCATCCGACGGTTATCCGGTTGCCTATGACAAGGGACTTGTTATCGACGGACTGGATGATCCTCGTTTTGATAACGAGAAGTTCTACTGCTTCCATGCAGGAACCAAGGAAGAGAACGGTAAGATCGTTACAAACGGCGGCCGTGTATTAGGTATTACCGCTGTGGCGGAGGATCTGAAGAGCGCCCGGGCAAAGGCATATGATGCAACGGAGTGGGTAAGCTTTGCAAACAAATATATGAGACATGATATCGGCCATATGATCGATGAAGTCTAACCTATGAGTAAACGGGGCTCCGCTGATAGCGGAGCCTTTTACAACCAGAAGGGAGGAAAACAATGAGTAGTTTACAGTTGCCAAATGATCCGGTGATGCTTCTTTCCGTTGTGAATATGCAATTAAGAGACAAAGAACCGAATCTTGCCATGTTGGCAGGAAAGGCCGGAATGACGGAAGAGGAGATCAAAGAAAAGTTAAGATCCATCGGATACGAATATGATCCGGAAACAAACTCTTTTGTCTAAACATTTCCGGTAAGCAACAAGTAAAGACAAGTAAGGAAGTAACAGAATATGTATGAACCTAAAAATATACCGATTCGGAACAACAGCAGACGCAAGGTAGAGATCGACAAGCAGAACTTTGACCGGTTTGGAGGAGTCAGGGAGAAGAAGAAGGGACCTTCACTGAAAAAGATCCTGCTTCTTGTTCTGATTTTGCTTTTGATCATCGGTGCCGGCGGCAGCGGAGCCTTCTATTACAAGATGGTGATAAAGGCTTACCAGCCACAGGCGGTTGCCATGAAGGTGATCGACGATGGAAAGCAGTCCTATGGAATTACCGATCATGAGATCAACGGACATAAATATCTGGTGTTCTATGGAAAGGGTGCAAACAACACGGTGCACAGAGGATTGATCTTTTATCCGGGAGCCGCTGTGGATTACCGGTCCTATGCCCCTCTATTGGATGAACTGAGGGAGACGTTTTCCGTTATCGTTGTGCCTGATATGCCCATGAACTTTGCCTGGCTCGGCCAGAACTATGCCGATGGCGTTATGGAGGAATACAAGGGCATGGACGAGTGGTATATGGCAGGACATTCCATGGGAGGACTCTGTGCTGCAAATTATATTGCGTCCCATAAAAAGGAGTTTAAGGGGTTGATCCTTCTGGCTTCCTATACAACCAAGGATCTTTCGGACAGCGGACTTAAGGTGCTCTCCATCTGTGGAGACAAGGACGGGGTGATCTCAAGAAAACGTATGGAAGCCTCCAAAAAGAACCTTCCTTCCGATACGGTTTTTGTTACAATGAAAAAGGCAAACCACGGACAGTTTGGTTCCTACGGACAGCAGGCCGGAGACGGAGTGGCAGGTATTTCAGAGAAAAAGCAGCAGACAAAGACCGCAGAGGTGATCCGGAATTTCCTGGAACCTGAGGCGGCGGAGGAATAGAAAAGGCAACAGTATGGCAGTAAGAGATGAAGTAAAGGCAGAGAGAGCAAAGATGAAGGATAAGCCAGTGAAGGAAAAACTGGCTTACTTCTGGGAATATTATAAGATTCATACCATTGTGGTTCTTGCGCTTCTTCTGGTTGCATCTTCCATCGCCCATTCCGTCTTGAGCAATCATCCGGATGCGCTGAATGCGGTATTTGTTAATTCCGATGCTACCGATGACGGGGGGCAGGAGGAACTGATCGAAAAGGTAGGAAAAGCGGCGGGGATCTCCCAAAGCGCATGGGATATCAACATCGATCTATTCCGGACTCTGACCCTGGGGGGACCAAGCAACCAGACGGATTTTGGTACAGCCAGCCGTTTTCAGGCCCAGATGCAGGATCAGGGACTGGATGTTATGGTGTTGGATCCCTGGTACTTTACCTACTATACCCAGCGGACGACCTTTATGGATCTGCGGGATATTCTGACAGAGGATGAGCTGAAGGATCTGGAGGGCAGGATCTATTATGTGGATCTGGTGGAACTGAAGAAGATTCAGAAGGAAATGTCCAAGGCGGATTATCAGGCACAAAACGAAGATGCCGCCGAGGTGTTAAAGTCAGAGCTTCGGGAGAATTATAAGCTGCCGGATAAGGAGAAGATGCAGGAGCCGGCTCCTGTGGGGATTTCCCTTTCCGGAAGCGGTTTTATCAAAAAGCATAAGCTCTATGAGGGCGTAGATCCGATTCTGGGCTTTGTCAATACAATGGATCAAAAGCATAAAAAAGCAGCAAAGGAAATGCTGAAGGAACTCTTGAAATAAAAAATGCCCCTGCCTTTTGGCAGGGGCATTTGTCTGTTAGAAACGAAGACTTTCACCGTTTAAGGTGGCAGTATCTTCTTCATCTAAAGGAATGACAAGACATTTTCTTCCGTCAACAAAGGCGGTTTCCACAGCTGATTCCTTTTCCGGAGAGACCTTGACCACAACGGAGATCTCTTTGCCTTCTTCGGCGATGACACCAGCCTTTTTCAGTTCGTTGGTAAGCTCCACCACTTGCCGCTGCAAGGCCTTTTTCTCGGAACGCAGTTCGCTGTTCTTTAAGGCTCTGGTGTCTAACAGATCGCTGGCCAAAGGAGCGTCCTCCTCTTCCGGGAAGAAGGATTCAAACCGCTCCCGGATGCGCTGGGCCTTCTGCTCCGGCAGACCGGATTCCGTCATGATCTCAGGAATATCTTCGCCGCGGATCAGAACCGGCTCGTCCTCCGGCAGCTTTTCTGCTCTGGCATTGATGAAGTCGTTTAAGGCTTCTTCCACATCCAGCATCTGTTCCTTGTTCTCCTCTTCGTCGCCGCCGAGGGATTTGCCGACCATGCTTTCGAAGGCCATTCGCTTCTCGGTGGCAGTGTATTCGGAGGTGACGTGAAGGCCGCTCTCCCAGAATTCCTTGTGAGGATCCTTTGGATTCTTGGTGTAGACACCGATATGGGTCAGATCCTGGCTGCGCTCGGAGAAGGCCGGGAAGATGAAGGCGGTGTCGACAGGGGCAACCACCCAGTCCCGAAGCAGGGCGCCGATACGGTTCTGGTCCTGGCGGTAGCCAAGACCTGCCTTGGACAGGTTGACGGGACAGATGGCGCAGAGCAGGTAGGAGTAGATCTCCTCGGAATCATCCAATGCCATGCCGTCGGTGGTCTTTAAAGGAATGTCATAGTTATCGTGGAATAAAAGGATCAGGTAATTTCCGACAAAGGAAAAATTCTCGATCACGTTGTCATAGAATTCGTTTAATACCGCCTCATCCTTTAATTCGCTGGCCCGAAGCCGCATCAGAAGGTCATGGCGTCCACCGCTTCCCTCCACAACTTCGTCGGTGGGAAATTCCAGACATAAAAGATTATTGCCGATGGTGCCGGATAAGGACTTGTTCGCGATCTCCAGGTATTTGTGCATCTCATCATCTTCGAGATTCCCGAAGATCTCCTGGAAGGAGACCACCTTGTTCTTCTCTGCGTCCACATAGCAGCCGGCAATGTGATCAAAGGAATTGCCGTCTTTTTTAAAGCGTCGCTTGATTTCTAAGACATCTTTTTTGTTCATATATTGTAACCTCGTTCTCTGTAGAGTGATTCTTTGCAAGAATACATTATAAAATTCCACAATTAACTCCGTCAAGGGTGGGGATTGGCTCTTGTATTTTTTACGTTACTAAGCTAAACTAGAACAGTATTTTTACCATAAAATAGTAACTGGAGGATATCATGAGAAAAGACAAAACGGACATCAGAACATTATTCAAGAATGAAAAGGAATATACAGGAAAGACTGTAACGGTCGGTGGCTGGGTCCGTAATAATCGTTCCTCCAAGGCTGTAGGATTTCTGATTGTAAACGACGGAACATTCTTTACACCTCTTCAGGTCGTATACTCTTCTGATCTGGAGAATTATGCACAGCTTAGCGGACTGAACATTGGAGCTGCCGTTTGGGCAACCGGAGTGATCACAGCGACACCGGATGCCAAGCAGCCGTTTGAGCTTCAGGCGACGAAGATCGAGATCGAGGGAGAGTCCACACCGGATTATCCTCTTCAGAAGAAGCGCCATACCATGGAGTATCTTCGTACCATCACACACCTTCGTCCAAGAACCAATACCTTTGAGGCCGTATTCCGTGTGCGTTCTTTAGCAGCCTATGCGATTCATAAATTTTTCCAGGAGAATGACTTTGTATATGTTCATACTCCGCTGATCACAGGCTCCGATGCAGAGGGTGCCGGTGAGATGTTCCAGGTTACCACACTGGATTTGAACGATGTGCCTAAGACCGAAGAGGGTAAGGTGGATTTTGCACAGGATTTCTTTGGACATTCTGCGAACCTTACTGTATCCGGACAGCTGAACGGTGAGACCTTTGCACAGGCCTTTAAGAATATCTATACCTTTGGACCGACCTTCCGTGCTGAGAATTCCAACACCACCCGCCATGCGGCAGAGTTCTGGATGATCGAGCCGGAGATCGCATTTGCGGATCTTGAGGATGATATGGAGCTTGCTGAGGCAATGCTGAAGTATATCATTAACTATGTGCTTGAGCATGCACCGGAGGAGATGGCTTTCTTTAACCAGTTCATCGATAAGGGACTGATCGATCGTCTTCACAATGTGGTAGAGAATGATTTTGCCCGGGTGACCTACACAGAGGCAGTAGAGATCCTTGAGAAGCACAATGACGAATTCAAGTACAAGGTAAGCTGGGGCTGCGATCTTCAGACAGAGCATGAGAGATATCTGACAGAGCAGATCTACAAGCGTCCTGTCTTTGTAACCGATTATCCAAAGGATATCAAGGCGTTCTACATGAAGCTCAATGAGGACGGTAAGACAGTAGCTGCGGTTGACTGCCTTGTTCCTGGAATCGGAGAGATCATCGGTGGTTCACAGCGTGAGGATGATCTTGAGGTTCTTACCAACCGTATTAAGGAGATCGGAATGGATCCGGAGGGATACGACTTCTACCTTGACCTTCGTAAGTACGGTTCCACCCACCATGCAGGATTTGGACTTGGATTTGAGCGTTGCGTTATGTACCTTACAGGAATGAGCAACATCCGTGACGTTATCCCGTTCCCAAGAACGGTTGGTAACTGCGAGCTGTAATCCATTTGGAAGATAAAAGATAAAAGAAAAGAAGAAAAGAAAGCAAAGTAAAGGGGACTGTTCATGAGTAAAATTGTAATACCGGATGGCTATAAGCCGGCGCTGGATCTGAAGGAGACCCAGATCGCCATCAAGCAGGTGAAGGATTTTTTTCAGAGCCAGCTTCAGACAGAGTTGAATCTGCACCGTGTGTCTGCACCGCTTTTTGTTAAACCTGAGTCAGGTCTGAATGATAACCTTAACGGTGTGGAGCGGCCGGTATCGTTTGGAATCAAAGAACTGAATGATGAGCATGTAGAGATCGTTCACTCTCTTGCCAAGTGGAAGCGTATGGCTTTGGGCCGTTACGGTTTTCATGTTGGGGAGGGGCTCTACACCGATATGAACGCCATTCGAAGAGATGAGGACACCGATAACATTCATTCCATCTATGTTGACCAGTGGGACTGGGAGAAGGTGATCGAGAAGACCGATCGTAACGAAGAGACCCTGCGTAGCACGGTGAAGAATGTATATGAGGCCCTTCGCGTGACAGAGAAGCATATGAGTAATCTGTATGATTATATCGACTGCTTCCTTCCGGAGGAGATCTCTTTTGTTACAAGCCAGGAGCTTTTAGACCGCTGGCCGGATAAGAGTTCCAAAGAGAGAGAGTATTTGATCGCCAAAGAGAAGGGCGCGGTCTTCATTATGAAGATCGGTGATCTTTTATCCAACGGTGAGCGTCATGACGGACGAGCTCCGGACTACGATGACTGGCAGTTAAACGGTGATATCATCGTTTACTATCCGGTGACCGACATTGCATTGGAACTTTCTTCCATGGGTATCCGTGTGGATGAGGATTCTCTGGCAGAACAGCTGAAGAAGGCCGGATGTGAAGACCGGGCAAAGCTGCCTTTCCAGAAAGCCATCCTGGATCGAAAGCTTCCATATACCATCGGCGGTGGTATCGGACAGTCAAGAATCTGTATGTTCTTCCTTAGGAAATGCCATATTGGAGAAGTTCAGGTATCCATCTGGCCGGAAGAGGAGATCGAGTACGCAAGAGAACGTGGTGTGATCATCTTATAGTTAATATAGGAGGCATAAGTTAATGAGTAGAAATCTTCATACGGAAAATATGGATCGTCTGTTAGACGGGATTTTGACCCTAAAGGACCGGGAAGAGGCATATCGCTTTTTCGAGGATCTGTGCACAGCAGGAGAACTGGAATCCATGCAGCAGAGATTTGCGGTGGCAGCCATGCTGCGAAAGGACGAGACCTACCAGAAGATTGCGGATCATACGGGAGCCTCAACAGCGACCATCAGTCGCGTCAATCGTGCATTGACTTATGGGGATGATGGTTACGAGCTGGTACTGAATCGATTAGAAGAGAAGAACTGACGGAAGGAAGAAGTTATGGAGATGGTTTCAGAATTAAGAAACATCTTAAATGACCGGCAGTTAGAAGGG
Source organism: uncultured Lachnospiraceae bacterium (assembly GCA_946182825.1). GTDB lineage: Bacteria > Bacillota > Clostridia > Lachnospirales > Lachnospiraceae > Weimeria. The sequence goes on along the minus strand of CAMGZH010000007.1, from coordinate 49,333 downwards.
GTCCTCCAGACAGAGGGCCCTGTTTTAATCTTGGCCGGAGCGGGCAGTGGCAAGACCCGGGTGTTGACCCACAGGATCGCGTACCTGATGGCAGAAAAGGATGTGGCACCCTGGCATATCATGGCCATCACCTTTACGAATAAGGCGGCCCGGGAGATGCGGGAAAGAGTCAATCAGATTGCGGGAGAAGGTGCAGAGGCGGTCTGGGTCAGCACCTTCCATTCTTCCTGTGTGCGTATCTTGCGTCGCTTTGCGGACCGGATCGGCTATGGGACGAATTTTTCAATCTATGATATGGATGATGCCAAGACCGTTATGAAAGAAGTTCTCAAACGGATGAACATTGACACCAAGAAGTTCAAGGAGAGAATGTTCTTAAATGAGATCAGCAGTTGCAAGAATGAGTTGATCGGGGCAGAGGAGTATGCGGGGAAGGTCTCCGCGAATCCAAGTGAACGGATGAAGGCGGCGGTATACCGGGAGTATCAGGCCAGACTGCGATCCAACAATGCCATGGATTTTGATGATCTGATCGTCAATACCGTTCAGCTTCTTAGGCAGGATCCTGAGGTGCAACATTATTATCAGGATCGTCTCTGGTACCTTATGGTGGATGAGTATCAGGATACCAATAGTGCGCAGTTTGAACTGATTCGTCTGTTGGCAGGGGGAAGACAGAACTTGTGCGTTGTCGGTGATGATGATCAGTCCATTTATAAATTCCGGGGAGCCAATATCTATAATATCCTGAATTTTGAACGGTATTTCCCGGAGGCAACGGTGATCCGTCTTGAGCAGAATTATCGTTCAAAGGGACATATTCTGGATGCGGCCAATGCAGTGATCGCTAACAACAAGGGCCGTAAAGAAAAAAAGCTCTGGACCCAGAAGGATGCAGGAGGTCCTGTACGGTTCCGCCAGTTCGATTCTGCTTATGAGGAGGCGGCCTTTATTGCCGGAGACATCAAGAAGATGGAACGGGCACTTAAGGCGGATTATAAGGACTGCGCTGTTTTGTACCGAACCAATGCCCAGTCCCGAATCCTTGAAGAAAAGTTCATGATGGAAAACATTCCCTACAAGATCGTTGGCGGGGTGAACTTCTATCAGAGAAAAGAGATCAAGGATATTTTAGCTTACCTGAAGGCCATTGATAATGTGCAGGATGATGTGGCAGTCCGCCGCATCTTAAATGTTCCAAAGAGAGGGATCGGAGCCACCACAGAAGCAAAGGTGGCAGAGTATGCCCTGGAGAAGGGCGTCTCCTTCTACGAGGGACTGGAGTGTGCAGGGGAGAACCCATCCCTGGCCCGGGCAGCAAAGAAGATCGCGGAGTTTGTGCGCTTTATGGAGGTGCTGTCCACAAAGCTTGCCTTTGATGGATTGACCGGTCTGGTGAAGGATGTTTTGGATGGTACCGGTTACTACAATGAGTTGCTGGCAGAGGGAACGGACGAGGCAAAAGCCAGGATCGAGAACCTGGATGAGTTCATTTCCAAGACCAGTGACTTTGAGAGCCGGTTCCGCCAGGAAAAGGAAAAGACGGGGGAGGAATGGGATCCCCGGGAAATGCTCTCCGGCTTTTTAGAGGAAGTGGGTCTTATTGCAGATATCGATTCCGTGGATGAGAACGATAACTATGTTGTCCTTATGACCCTTCATTCTGCAAAGGGATTAGAGTTCCCCTATGTGTACCTTTCCGGACTGGAAGACGGACTTTTCCCTTCCTTTATGTCCATTTCGGCAGAAGACGGAGGAGAGGAGATCGAAGAAGAGAGACGTCTGATGTATGTGGGGATCACCCGTGCCATGGAAAGTCTTACCATTACAGCGGCAAAGGCAAGAATGGTCAGAGGAGAGACCCAGTACAGCGCGGTATCACGGTTTGTTAAAGAGATCCCTCAGGAACTGTTGGATGGAAGCCTGCCAACCTATAAGAAGTCAGAGTCCTTCGACCCCTTTACCTACAGCGGAGGGGGAAGCGGTTATGGAAGCGTTGCCTACGGTGGCGTTCGAGGTTACGGCGGAGGAGCTCAGGCCATGCGTTCCAAGAAGCAGCCGAAGGAGAGCAGCGCGGCAAGCTACAAGAAAAAACTCGATGCCCTTGTGAAAAAGGGAGGAGAAGAAAAGGCTCAGGGGCTTTCCTATGCAGAGGGAGACCGGGTAAAGCACAAGAAATTCGGAGAAGGTGTGGTACAAAAGATCGTTGACGGTGGACGCGATTATGAGGTTACGGTTGCCTTTGATACGGCCGGGGTACGAAAAATGTTTGCCGCCTTTGCAAAATTAGAAAAGGTGTAATTGCCCTGAGATTTCATGTATGCTATAATTTTCCTTAGTTGAAGAGTACACAAAGGAGGCTCACATGAAGGTAATTACAAGGGATGAATTGGCATCACTGATCGATGTTGACAAGCTTAAAAGTATGGTTTCTGGTGCGGGCTCTATCGTGAAGACACGTACTCAGTTTGCTGTAAGAAAAGGAAACGGGGAGGAGAAGAGTGATATGAAGAAGCTGATTAAGGCAATTCTGATCGTCATTGGCATTTGTGCAGTGATCGGCGGTGCTGCATATGCGCTTTATCGTTATTTTACTCCGGATTATGATGATGAGTTTGATGACGATTTTGATGATGCATTTGACGATGATGATGACGATGATCTTTTCGCGGACGATAAGGATTGATTGCATCATAAGAGATAACATGTATGGGGCCGCAGCCATGGGCTGCGGTCCTTTCACGTAGTCAGGAGTAACGTTTTATGAAAAAAGGACAGATCCTCGAAGGAAATGTAACAGGACTTGCCTTCCCGGCGAAGGCAAAGGTGATCACCCGGGTGGAGGAAGACGGAGAGGTAAAGGAATATACTGCCTCTGTCAAGAATGTGCTTCCGGGCCAGAAGATCACGTATCGCCTTACCAGAAAAAGTCATGGGAACTTCAAGGGTGAGGTACAGCAGATCATAGAAAGCAGTCCGCAGGAAAAGGAAAGTTCCTGCCCTCATTTCGGCTTTTCTTCAAAGGAGGGTCCATGCTGCGGCGGTTGCCTCTATCAGACCCTGTCCTATGAGGACCAGTTGAAGTTGAAGGAAGAGCAGCTTCAGGAACTTTTTAGCGGACTGGTTCCCGGATTTGATCAGATCTATGAGGGAGCCCTTCCTTCGCCGGAACAGCACTTCTATCGGAATAAGATGGAATATTCCTTTGGTGACAGTGTGAAGGGCGGCCCTCTTGAGCTTGGCATGCACCGGAGAGGAAGTTTTTATGACGTGCTTTCCGTGGAGAAGTGCTGTATTGCCGGCAAGGGATTTAATGAGATCCTTGCGGTAACAAGGGATTTCTTCCGGGAGAAGGGGATCGCTTTTTATCGGAAAGGCTCTCATAGAGGATATCTGCGGCATCTTCTGGTAAGGAAGGCTCACTTTAACGGGGAGATCCTTGTGGATCTTGTGACAGCGGATTATCTTCCGGACAGCTGGGAAGGCGCAGAAGGGTTCGGAACAAACAGCCGTTATGATGGACGCAGGGATGAAAGAGGAGGACTCCACGGAGACCATCCGGTAATGACACCGGAGGAGGTGCAGCAGGAAGAGGAACTTTTACAGGAGTGGAAAGACAGACTCCTTCTCCTTGAGAAACAGGAGGGCTTTGACAGCCGATTTGCCGGTATTCTTCACACCAGGAATAATTCTGTGGCGGATGCTGTTAAGGATGAGGGGACAGAGGTCTTGTACGGACAGGATTTCTTTACAGAAAAGCTTCTTGGCCTCTCCTTTAAGGTGACCCCCTTTTCCTTCTTCCAGACCAACTCTGCCGGGGCAGAGGTTTTATATCAGAAGGCCAGGGACTATATTATGGAGGGGGCAGGCGGTGACCTGGGCAACGTGGTCTACGATCTGTATTCCGGAACGGGAACCATCGCACAGATCCTTTCCCCTGCAGCAAAGGAAGTCATCGGTATCGAGATCGTGGAAGAGGCGGTAGAGGCAGCGAAGGTCAATGCGGAGGGGAACGGGCTTTCCAACTGTCACTTTATTGCCGGCGATGTGTTAAAGGCATTGGATGATGTGGAAAAGAAGCCGGATTACATTGTTCTCGATCCGCCTCGGGAGGGATTGAATCCCAAGGCTATGACTAAGATCGTGGACTATAATGTTCCGGCGCTGATCTATATCGCCTGCAAGCCCACCAGCCTCCAGAGGGATCTTCCGTATTTTATGGAACACGGTTATCAGGTGAAAAAGCTTTGTGGTGTGGATATGTTCCCCTTTACACCGAATCTTGAAGCTCTTTGCCTTCTGGTGAAGGAACATGAAGCATAGGAAAGGAGGAGCCAGGGGATGTATCGCGATCCTCCTGGCTCTTTTGTGTCTAGATTACGCTTCTCCGGTGATGGCGGCGGGGAAAGGGATCGTTTCCCTGGAGAATCCATCTGCGAAGCAGTTTTTGACACAGGTCTTTTATGCAGATGAGAGCTATCGGTTCTCCTGCGTTTTAGATTACGTCGGAAGGAAAAGGGGACGACTGGATTGGCCCCGGCCGGCCGAGATCACCTTCCCCCGGACCAAAGGAAAGGTCTGGGTCAACCTTCGCCTGATCCACGGGAATCCTGCGATCCGTTGGAAAGAGAGGGCAAAGGGAGAAAACGGAAGGGTATGCGTGTATAATCTTATTCCCCAAAGCCGATATGCTTATACCGTACAGGCCCCTGGGGGAAGAACCATAAAGTCCGGCGTACTTTATACCGGTGGGACCCTCCGCATGTGTCGGGTAGATGGTGTTCGAAATGTCCGCGATATCGGAGGCTGGAGCACAGGAGACGGTAGATGGATCCGTTACGGGAAAATATATCGGGGCGGCGAGCTGGATGGGAAACACCATGTGACCCCAAAAGGGAAAAAGACCATGAAAAAGGTGTTGAACATCGGCGTGGAAGTAGATCTTCGAAAAAAGAAGGAGACAAAAGACAGAAAAAGAAGCGTCCTTGGAAATAAGGTGGAGTATCATCGGTACAGTACCTTATCCTATCGGCTTCCGGATCGTAAAAAAGCAACCTACGCAAAGGTGTTTCGAAGGATTTTTCGAAGTGTGGAACAGGACCGTCCGGTCTATATTCATTGTGTATATGGATGCGATCGCACCGGAACCATAGCCTTTTTACTGGAAGGACTGCTGGGAGTCAATGAATCGGATCTGGCAAAGGAGTATGAAGTGTCTTCCTTTTATTTGCCGAGAACAAGGGACGGTGCTTTTAGCGGTTATAGGGAATTGGTGCAGGAAATCAAGACCTACCCGGGAGATACATTGCAGGATAAGATCACCGGTTATTTTTATGAGCTCGGATTTACCGAAGCTCAACTGAAACGATTCAGAGACAGGATGTTGACAGAGACACCCTGATGCAAGATGCGAGAAAACTTGCGTCAAAGAACAGAATTGAAAAGTGAAAAAGGGGTGTTATAATAAGAATTGGTACAGTTTGATTCCTATTACATTTGGTTTTTGTTTTAGGTGATCTCTAAGGGAAGCAGATGGATATAATACTCGGTGATGCTATGACAGATACGAAAGAATACACCATAACAGAACTGAAAAAGACCATGTCTCTTATGAGCAAGATATATGACTTGGTGCGCCTTGTGGATCCGCGGGAGTGTTGTCAGTTGCGGATCGCTGGGGACAGGCTGGTCTATGAGAAGGTCTGCTATGCTTTTTGGGATGCGAAGAGCAGATGTAAGGAGTGTAGCAGTTATCAGGCATGCCTTTTGGGTCGCCATAAGGATAGGATGGAGCGTTATAGAGGAATGGTCTATCAGATTCAATCGTATCCCATTGTGATTCGCAGAGAAGAGGGAGAACCGGTGCATTGCGTCATGGAACTGATCATGGTTCACAAGGCATCACAGGAGGAAGAAGACCGTTATCAGGACAAAGTGAAAAAGGAAGCCGGTTTTGATGCCATTAAGACCGATCCATTGACGGGATTATATAACTGGGAAGGCTTTTCCCAGACAGCAAGACAGATGCTTGTGGATTGTAAGGAACCAATGGACTGCGTGGTCTCCGAGGTGATCCAATATGATCTTGTGGAGGGACTGTTTGGCAGTGAAGTTCTTGATCAGGTTCTGATGGGGATTGCAGATATCTGTAGAGAATACGATAAAAAGCTTCATCTCTTTGGCCGACTCGAACGTGGACGCTATGTTATGATGGTGAGTCACAACACCTTTCAACCGGCCAACATTCAGGAGGGAATGAAGAAGGTGGGAGAGCTTCTGACGGATTCCATGTTCCGGCTTCAGGTCAGAAGCGGTGTCTACTGCATTGATGATAAGACCATATCCGTTCAGGAAATGGTAGGAAGAGCTCTTATGGCCTTGAACAAGGTGCGAAATCATCCAACAGAAGTCATCGCCTGGTTCGATGAGGATATGAAAGAGGAACTGGACGAGAGGAAAGCGGTCGTAATGGAATTTGATCAGGCTCTTCGAGATGGAGAATATCATCTTTTCCTTAAGCCGCAGCTGGGAGAAGGCGGATTGCTGGAAGGTGCTGAGGCTAAGTCCTGTCGTGTCAGAAGAGATGGGACGGTAGACGATCCGGCGGACTTCCTGGAAACGCTGGAAGAGGCGGGGCTTGTGGCAAGGTTAGACCGCTATATGTGGGAGAAGGCCATTGCACTTTTGTCCCGTTGGAAGAACGGAGGAAAGGAAGAGATTCACATCACGGTGAAAGTTTCAGCGGCGGATTTTTATTATATGGATGTGGCGGGGATCCTGCAGGATTTGGTGAAACGCTACGATATCCGGCCGGAACGGCTTTGGGTTGAAGTGAAGGAAAAGGCGGTCCTCTCCGATCAGAAGCGAATGATCACAGAGCTTGAACGGGTTCGGGAAGCGGGATTTGCTCTTGTGATCGATGATTTTGGAAAGGGAGCCTCGGCTCTCTCGATTTTAACGCAGGTTCGAATCGATGCTGTTAGGCTTGACCGGGAGGTGACGGAACAGGCGGAAGATCCGGATGCGGAGGACAGGTTGCTCGAAGCTATTGTGACGCTTGCAGAGGTTCTTAAGATCCGGGTCTATAACAAGGGGACCAAGATCCTTCCGATTCCGGTGAGAGCCTTTGAACGAAAATACCTGTCAAATTGAACCGTCATGAATGCCGTAGCGTGGATCCTCCTGGTAGTCCGGGCTGCGGAGGTTTAATTCTTTTATTATTTCATCCATTCCGTCTTCAGAGAAGTCGGCACGAAAAGAAACTTTATCTGCATCATCGGTATGGTCGAAGCTGTAAGGGCCTGGCCAGATCGTGCAGACAAGTTCCTTTGTGCCGGCTTCTTTATCTTCTTCTTTTGCAATGCGATAGCGCATCTGTCCGTCACTGCCCGTGTAAGGGGATCGCTCATAAAAGCCTAAGGATAAAAGGTCTTCTCGCTTTGTCATATTCTCGTCCTTTACTGTAAATGCATGGTAAAATGTGATACTATGAATAGATGTCGGAGCCTTTGGCTGACATAGACAGTATAACATATAACAAAGGAGTCACATGAAACGATTATTTTGCAAACGATTAGTATCTGTTGTTCTTCTGGTAGCGGTTGTCGTCACAGGTTGCGTTGGAAGCGGTGCGATCAGGGCATTTGCCGAGGGCGCTGAAATGGTGCAGACCACGGAGTGGATGATGAACATTCCGGATGATACCAGTCTTTCTTCTATTACGATCCCGGGGACACATAACAGTGGAAGCGCACATATTTTTCCGGGATATTTTCTGCAGTGTCAGAATTTGAGTATTGCTGACCAGTTGGTACGGGGTTACCGGTATCTGGATGTCCGGTTGGGAATTGACGGCAGAGGGAAAAAGGCAGCGCTTTCCTTTAAGCATAGCATAGGGGACTGCAGAACCAAGGGCAGTATTTTTTCCAAGAAGCTGTATCTTTCCCAGGTGTTAGAGCAGGTATATGCCTTTCTTGAGGCGCATCCTTCCGAGACTGTGATCTTTTGCGTGAAGGATGAGGTGGCAGAAGACGACCCAAAGGAATTTGAGAATCTGCTTTTTACAGAGATCAATAAGCACAGAGGAAAATGGTACCTTGGGGATCAGATTCCAAGCCTTGGAACGGTCCGGGGCAAGGTGGTTCTTGCCAGCCGTTTCCCGGATGCAAATCTTTATGGAGCCACCGGTCTGAAATTCGACTGGGAGAAGCAGGACAACACCGATCCGGTGGATCTTCCTTATGAGATCGGCAGCCTTAACAACACCCAAAAGATCTGGGTACAGGATCGTTTTCGCTATAATACAGAGGAGAAGATCGATGCTGTAATGGATATGATCTCCAATGTACAGGCGGATGATTCCACCTTTACATTGAATTTCCTGTCAACGGTGGGAGACGGCTGGATGCCGCACCCTAAGCACTATGCTCAGATCATCAATGAAGAACTTTTGAAAACAAAATTATATCCGAATACAAGCTATGGAGTGATCGTTGTAGATTATGGAACAAAGGATATTGCGCAGCATATTTATATGTCCAACTTCAAAGCACAGGAACCGAAAGGAGAGGAGTAATAAATGTCACAATTAGATCCAATGCCGGGGGAGAAGTTTCGCCATTTCAAGGGGAACCTGTATCAGATCATCTGCAGGGCGACCCATTCGGAGACCGGGGAAGAGCTTGTGATCTATCAGGCCTTATACGGCGATTTTGGAATCTATGCAAGACCTCTTTCCATGTTTACATCCGAGGTGGATCATGCCAAGTATCCCAGGGTTACACAAAGATTCCGTTTCGAACTTTTGTCCGAGTTGAAAAAGCAGTCGCAGACAGCGGACATTGCCGGAAAGGATGCAGCAGATCTTGCCCATGTGGTCAAGACCTTCATGAATGAGGAGCCACGGGAAGAACAGCCGCCAAAGGAAGATGACTATGTTCCGGAGCAGGATCCGGCTATGATGCATATGCTGAAGTTCCTTGATACCGATGACTTTGAGGAGAAGTATCGTATCCTTAAGGAAATGGAAGGGTTTAACGAATTAAATGATACCCTGATCGATAATATGGCAGCTTCTATGGATCTTGTGATTGGTGACGGTCCGATTGAGGATCGCATCTCTCAGCTGATGATCTGCGTAGCTACAAGAAGACGGTTTGAAAGCACACGACTTCGTTAAGACAGGAGGAAGGACATGGAGATAGAAAGAAAATTTCTGGTCTCACGGGAAGACTGTCCGGTGGATCTGGCAGAATACACCTTCATCGAAATGGTACAGGGATATCTCTCTACCGGACCGGTGGTTCGTGTCAGACGGGAAGGAGACCTTTGGTTTCTGACCTATAAGAGTTCGGGGAGGCTGGCAAGACAGGAAGAGAATCTTCCCCTTACACCGGAGGCCGGAAAGCACCTTCTCACAAAGGCAGACGGTTATGTCATCGAGAAGCGGCGTTATATTATTCCTTCCGGACAAAAGGATATGACATCGGGAAGAGAACTGATCATTGAACTGGATCTTTTCCATGGAGAGTTTGAACCCCTGTGTTATGCAGAGGTGGAATTTGACAGCGTAGAATCCGCAAAAAGTTATGTGCCACCTGCGTGGTTCGGTCGCGAAGTGACAGAAGAAGTGGGATATTCCAACAGTGACCTGTCCAAGTATGGACCGCCGCTGGAATTTGTGTGAAAGGAGCGTACTATGGCAAAACTTGCATTATTGGTATCAGACGGATGTGAAGAGTGTGAGGCCCTGATCCAGGTGGATCTTCTTAGAAGAGCCGGTATAACGGTGGATCTGGTTTCTGTTACGGGAAAAACTCAGATTGAAAGTGCAAGACAGATCTCTTTTCTGGCAGATCGTCTGATGGAGGACGTGGATGTGGATTCCTATGATGGCGTGATCCTTCCGGGAGGAATGCCGGGAACCATCCATCTGAAAGAAGATGAAAGAGTTCTGGCATGGGTACGTTCCTTTGCACAGCAGGGCAAGCTGACGGCTGCCATCTGTGCGGCTCCTACGGTGCTTGGCGCAGCAGGAATTTTAAAAGGGAAAAAGGCAACCTGCTATCCGGGAATGGAAGATGGACTGACAGGAGCAGAATGCCTGACTGACGAGGTTGTAACAGACGGTGAGGTGATCACAAGCCGTGGACTTGGAACGGCGATTGCCTTCGGACTTGCCATCATTACATTTTTCCTTGGTGAGAAAAAGGCACAGGAGATTGGCTCGTCCGTTGTGTACAGCAAGAATTAGTTGAAATGATAGAATGGGTGTGATATAATCCCTAATTGATTGTACAAGGCTCATTTTGTCCTTTCATGCGAAAAATGGCCTTTTGCATAGATTTTAAGGAGGATTTCATTAAAATGAGCGTAAAGGTAGAGAATTTAGACAAGAACATGGCAAAGATCACCGTTGAGGTTGATGCTTCTGAGCTGGACAAGGCAATCAAGTCTGCATATAACCGCCAGAAGAAGAGCATGTCCATTCCTGGATTCCGTAAGGGTAAGGTGCCACAGGCCGTTATCGAGAGAATGTACGGACCACAGGTATTCTATGATGATGCTGCGAACATCCTGATCTCTCAGGAGTATCCAAAGGCATATGATGAGAGTGGTCTCGATATTGTTTCTCAGCCACAGGTTGAGGTTGTTAAGTGCGAGAAGGGTGAGAACTTCATCTTCACAGCTGAAGTTGCAACTCGTCCGGAGGTTAAGTTAGGTAAGTACGAGGGTGTTACAGTTACTAAGATCGACACCACCGTTACAGATGAAGAGGTTGAGGAGGAGATCGCTCGTCAGCTGAAGTCTAACGCACGTACTGTTACAGTAGAGCGTCCGATCGAGAACGGTGATACAGCTGTGATCGACTTTGACGGTTCTGTTGACGGCGTTGCTTTCGACGGCGGTAAGAGCGAGAACTACAGCTTAGAGATCGGTTCTCATTCCTTCATCGATACATTTGAGGATCAGCTGGTTGGTAAGAAGGCAGGAGATGACGTTGATGTTAACGTTACATTCCCTGAGGATTATCAGGAGGCAAGCCTTGCAGGTAAGGCTGCTCTCTTCAAGGTTAAGATCCATGAGGTTAAGGCGAAGGAGCTTCCTACATTAGATGATGAGTACGTTCAGGATACAACTGAGTTCGAGAACGTAGCTGATTATAAGGCTGATGTTAAGGCTACATTAGAGAAGCGTAAGGAAGACAATGCAAAGCGTACCAAGGAAGACGAAGCGTTAGCTAAGATCGTTGACAAGTCTTCTATGGAGATTCCTGATGCAATGTTAGATACTCAGGTCAACAACATGATCAATGATTATGCACGTAACCTTGCTCAGAGCGGATTATCTTTCCAGCAGTACCTTCAGTTCACAGGAATGACAATCGAGCAGTTCCGTGAGCAGGCTCGCCCGGATGCGCTTCAGAGAGTTAAGACATCTCTTGTTCTTGAGGCAATCGTTAAGGAGCAGAATCTTGAGGCTACAGACGCTGATGTGGATGCTCGTATCGAGGAGATGTCTAAGCAGTACAACATGCCTGCTGAGGATCTTAAGAAGAACATTCAGGATGATGAGCTTGAGGGCTTCAAGAAGCAGATCGCAATCGAGAAGGCTATCGACTTTGTAATGGATAATGTTAAGGAGCGCGCTAAGCGTAAGTCCAAGAAGGACGAAGAAAAGGAAGATTGATAATTTATGGCAACAATACCTTATGTCATTGAACAAAATTCCAGAGGTGAGAGAAGTTACGATATCTACTCACGTCTCTTAAAGGATCGTATCATTTTCTTAGGTGAAGAGGTTAACGAGACAACAGCTTCTCTGGTTGTTGCTCAGCTCCTTTTCCTTGAGTCAGAGGATCCGAACAAGGATATTCATCTTTATATTAATTCCCCGGGAGGAATGGTAACTGCCGGTATGGCAATCTACGATACCATGCAGTACATTAAGTGCGATGTATCTACGATCTGCGTAGGTCTTGCCGCTTCCATGGGAGCTTTTCTGTTGGCAGGTGGTGCCAAGGGCAAGCGTCTTGCTCTTCCGAATGCCGAGATCATGATTCACCAGCCTTCCGGCGGTGCCAAGGGTCAGGCAACAGAGATCGAGATCGCTGCTGAAAGCATCCTGAAGACAAAGAGAAAGTTAAATGAAATGTTAGCGAAGAATACCGGTAAGACGGTTGAGCAGGTAACTGCTGATACAGAGCGTGACCATTATCTTTCCGCACAGGAAGCATTGGATTACGGCCTGATCGATCGCGTGATCGAAAGTCGCGAAGCATAATTTTGGAAGGGTACCCCAGGAATGGGATACCCTTTCGTGATATATCAAAAATGGAGGAACTATGGCAGGTAGAAAATCAAATGATGACCAGATTCGCTGCTCATTCTGTGGTAAGCCACAATCACAGGTTCGCAAACTGATCGCCGGACCGAATGGCACATATATTTGTGATGAATGTGTAGATATCTGCTCCGAGATCATCGATGAAGAGTTCGGCGAAGATATGTTGGAAGAACTAAGCGATCCTGCTCTGGACCTGGATATTAATCTTTTAAAGCCGAAGGAATTAAAGAGTTTCCTGGATGATTATGTCATTGGACAGGATGAGGCGAAGAAGGTTCTTTCTGTAGCTGTATATAATCATTACAAGCGTGTCCTCTCCGGCAAGAAGGCGGATGTGGAACTGCAGAAGAGTAATGTGTTAATGCTTGGACCGACAGGTTCCGGTAAGACACTTTTGGCTCAGACACTGGCAAGAGTGCTGGGTGTTCCATTTGCCATTGCAGATGCAACAACACTGACAGAGGCAGGATATGTAGGTGAAGATGTAGAGAATATCCTTCTGAAGCTGATTCAGGCTGCTGAGTATGATGTCAGCAAGGCTCAGCTGGGTATCATCTATATTGATGAGATCGATAAGATCACAAAGAAGAGTGAGAACGTTTCTATTACCCGTGATGTTTCCGGAGAGGGCGTTCAGCAGGCTCTCCTTAAGATCTTAGAGGGTACGCTGGCTTCTGTTCCACCTCAGGGCGGACGTAAGCATCCACAGCAGGAGCTGATCCAGATCGACACCACGAATATTCTCTTTATTTGCGGTGGTGCCTTTGAAGGTCTCGATAAGATCATTGAGTCCCGCCTGGATACAAAGAGGATCGGATTTGATACCGATCCATCTGAGGCGATGAACAAGGAGAAGACAGAAAGTGATCTGCTGAAGTTGGCTCTTCCACAGGATTTTGTCAAGTTTGGTCTGATTCCTGAGTTCATTGGTCGAGTTCCGATCAATGTGTCCCTGGATCTTTTAGACGAGGATGCACTTGTACGTATTCTGACAGAGCCGAAGAACTGCCTGGTGAAGCAGTATCAGGCATTGTTCAATATGGATGATGTTGAGCTTACGTTTACAGAGGAGGCCATTCGTGAGATCGCGAAGAAGTCTCTGGAGCGTAAGACCGGAGCGCGTGGACTTCGCGCCATCATGGAATCCGTTATGATGGATTTCATGTTTGAGATCCCATCCGAAGAGGATTGCCAGAAGGTTGAGATCACCAAGGAGATGGTGGATTCCAATCTTCTTCTGGTCGACAAGAAAGCAGAGAAGGTCGTTGCGATCGATGACAAGGATAAGAAGTCCAAGGAAAGTGCGTAAGGATGTGTAATGAGACGGGGTGCTGCAGGGCAGTACCCTGTTTTTTTCACTACGTCGGAGGAAAATAAAATGGTAATTAAACAAGTTGAACTTGAAACAGTCTGTGGCATCACAAGTACCCTGCCTCAGAATACCCAGCCGGAGGTGGCCTTCGCAGGGAAGTCAAACGTTGGTAAGTCCAGCCTGATCAACTGCATTCTGAATCGTAAATCTCTGGCCAGAACTTCCGCTCAGCCGGGAAAGACGCAGACCATCAACTACTATCATTTAAATGACAGTATTTATCTGGTGGATCTTCCGGGTTACGGCTATGCAAAGGCTTCTAAGTCGGAAGTTGAAAAATGGGGCGTCATGATTGAAAACTATCTGGCAGAATCGGATATGCTGCGGGTGATCTTCCTTCTAGTGGATATTCGTCATGCGCCGGGTAAAAACGATATCCAGATGTTTGACTGGATCAAGTATATGGAGTATCAGCCCATCATTCTGGCCACCAAGGCAGATAAGATCAAGCGCAGTCAGCTTCAGAAGCATATCAAAATGCTGCGGGAAGGTCTTGGAGCGGATGAGGATACCATTATCGTACCGTTCTCCTCTGTGACAGGTCAGGGAAGAGATGAGGTATTGGATTTCATGGATCAGGTTCTGGAAAATGAATATGAGGACGAGGAATAATTAAATGAAAAATAAACAAACGCCGAAGTACTGCTTTGTTCTCCTGTTGTCAATTACTTTGATTCTTGCGACGATTCTGATCAGTTATATGGCTTACCGGTCGGATCACCAGAAGACAGAAGCGAAGCTTAAGGTCGTGACATCCTTTGTTCCGATGTATACCATCGCTTTGAACCTTTTAGACGGTGTGGATCAGGTATCGGTTACCAATCTGTCAGCACCCAAGACCGGCTGTCTGCATGATTATGAGCCGACACCGGCGGACCTTAAGACTTTATCCGGAAGTGATATTTTTATTGTCAACGGTGGCGGTATGGAAATCTTTCTGGATAAGGCTGCAAAGGAGAATCCAAAGTTAACGATCGTTGATTCCTCAAAGGGGGTTCAAAAACCTCTGGAGGAGAACGCTCACTATTGGCTCAGTGTATCTGAATATCAGAATCAGATGACAGAAGTTAAATCAAAGCTTAAGAAAGAGATGAAAGCGCGAGGGATTGATACCCGCCTTCTGGAAAAGAATTACAGCAGCTATTGCAGTAAGCTTTCCAAACTGAAGAAAGAAGAGAGCGAACTTTCCTCAAATATGGCAACAGGAGGTAAGAATGCGGTTCTTCTTCAGGAATCCTTCGCCTATCTGGCCAGAGATCTGGGTGTTACCGTAAAGGGTGTTACAGATCTCGATGAGGAACGGCAGGTCAGCGCCAAGGAAGTGGCCGGTATGATCAAGGTCCTTCACAAGGGTGAAATGGTCTGGGCAGATCCTGTCTACGGTCAGAAGATGCAGAAGACCCTTGTGGGACAGACCGGGGCGGTTCCTGTTACCATTGATCCTGTCACGGTTTGTGAGACGGTTGACAAGGATACATATATCGAGAGGATGGGACAGAATTTCTCCACCATCAGAAAGGCAGGCGGAATGTGAAAAAGATCATGCGTCCCTGTGGACTTCATTGTATTAAGATCAAAGATTTTGGTGTAAGCTTTGGCGAGCAGGTGATCCTTTCGGATGTTAACCTTCATATCCACTGTGGTACATTAACAAGCGTGATCGGCCGAAACGGAGCGGGAAAAAGTACCCTGATCCGTGGGATCCTGGGGGAGATCCCCCATACCGGAGAGTTGGAATTCCGGAATACGGAAAACGGCAGGATCCGTAAGATCAAGATTGGTTATGTACCGCAGAAGCTACAGCTGGAGGCTGCGGCGCCCATCAGTGTCTATGACATGATCACAAGTTTTCGCAGCAGAGTTCCGGTCTTCCTCCCCTCTGCAAAGCAAAGGAAAAGAGCTTTGGAGGCGTTGGAAGAGTTTGCGGCTGAGGATCTGATCGATAAAAAGGTCGGCATGCTTTCCGGCGGTGAGCTCCAGAGGGTTTTGCTTGCCATGGCGGTTATGGACGATCCGGATCTTTTGCTTTTGGATGAGCCGGTTTCCGGCATCGATAAGAATGGTATGGATCTTTTTTATGAGAAGATGAAATACCTGAAAGAAAATCACGATCTTGCTGTGGTTCTGGTAAGCCATGACCTGGATTATGTTGCCAAGTACTCTGACAAGGTGATCCTTCTTGAAGAAACGGTGGCTGCGTCCGGCTCTCCTCGGGTGGTTTTCAACAGCCCGGAATTCAAGAAGGTATTTGGTGGAGCCAGCTATGAATTTAAGAAGGAGGCTGCCTGTGAGTCTCATGTTTAACGAGTTTTTTCAGTATGAATTTGTACGTATCGCTCTCGTGGCGATCCTTTTGATGACCCCCATGTATGGCATGATGGGAACTTTGGTGGTGGAGAAGAAAATGGCATATTTTTCCGATGCTCTTGGCCATTCGGCTCTGACGGGGATCGCAGTGGGAGTTCTCTGCCAGGCGGCCAATTCGAATCTTGCCATGGTGATCTATGCGGTGGTTTTTGCCCTGCTTTTGAATCAAATCCGATACCGTGGCAAAGCTTCCACGGACACCATTATCTCTGTCTGCGCCAGTGTTTCTCTGGCAGCGGGTCTGGCGATCCTGTCGAGAGGCGGTAATTTTTCGAGTTATTCCTCTCTTCTGGTTGGGGATGTGCTCTCCATGTCCCAAAGCGATCTGGTCATGCTTTCTGTCCTACTTCTTGTTACGGTGGTGTTTTACGTGATCTGTGTTAACGCCGCACTTGCCATTACCATTCATCCTACCCTTGCCAGGGTAAAGGGGTATAGTGTTCGCCTTCTGGAAAATGTCTTTGCAGTTCTCGTAGCTGTAATGGTTACCTTTTCCATTCGCTGGATCGGTATTCTTTTGATCAATGCTCTTTTGATCCTGCCGGCTGCAGCTTCAAGAAATATTGCTTCCAATATGAGGCAGCATTTGTGGCTGTCGGTGATCTTTTCTATGTTGAGCGGTCTTCTGGGGCTGTTTTTGTCCTATTTTGTGAATGTAGCGACCGGACCGGTGATCGTGATCTTTGCCGGAATTATATATTTTGCGACCCTTGTGTTCTCACTTTTGGTAAGAGAATAGGTAAGCGCGGATCTGTCCCGTAGGGGAAAGCGATATCAAATAAAAAAGAGCCGGAAAATGAACTTTCATTTTCCGGCTCTTTTGTGTGTGTATGTCTTGTTAGATGCAACCCCTGGTCTTGATGGAAAGATTTGTATGGATTACATCGCTTTTTGGATCCTTGTGTTCTAATAGTTTGTCGGCCAGTACCTGCAGAGACAGGATTCCCTGTGTGAGAGGCTCCTGATAGATGGAAGCAGAAACGACGCCTTTCTTCAGGAATTCTTTGATCGGATCCAAAAGATCAAAGGTCACGACGTTAAAGGTCTTACGGGTGGTCATCTGGTAGAGGCCTTTGCAGCCGCCGTAGATACCGCCGGAGGTGGCAAAGAAGAAAGAAGAGATGAAAGGATGATCTCTCATAACCTTCTGTACCATTTCGTAACACCTGTAATCGTCGTCCTTACATTCCTGAATGGACTCGATGGTCATATTGCTGTGACTTCGCTTGATGGAATCAACAAATCCGCGGACACGCTCCTCGTGACCGATGATATTACGGGAACCCGTAATAATGCCGACCTCGCCCTTGTCCTGGGCTAAAATGCGAAGTATGTCGGCTGCAACAACACCACTCTGATAAGCATCAGGTCCGACATAGCAGATGCGATCGCTATTCGGAATATCGGAATTAACACATACCACAGGGATGCCCTTCTTGTGTAATTCCTTCAGGCGTTTTGCAACCAGCGGATCGTTGTAAGGGGCAATGATAAGTCCCTGGATCCCTTCCTTCTCGAGCTGATCGATCATCTCGATCTGACTTTGTGCGGAAAAATCCGACACTTTGCGGATCAGCTTCGTTTCCGAAGGAAGTCCTACCTTGTAAGTCATCATACCATCCCAGATCTGGTCAAAAAATTCGGCCCGCTTATCGCCGAAAAAGATGACTCCCATGCTCAGGGAAGATGTCGCCTTGGTTGCCATGATATCCTCCGTTCTAGTCTGTTGCCTTGCCGGTATTGGTCGGCTGCTCCAGATCTTTTAGGATTGCCTTGTCAACGACAGAGAGCATTTCGGTGAGCTTTTCGTATTCTTCTTCGGAGAACTGTTCCCGAACCAAATCATCCAGCCGTCGCAAGTAATCCTCGTTGATAGAGTTGTAGTGCTCGTACTTCTCTGTGGGCTCAAGAAAATAACTGCGTAGATCCTTAGTAGAACGGACCTTCTTAAGGTAGCCCTTTTTGATCAAACTTGAGATTCGGTAGGCTGCATTAGGCGCAGAAATTCCCATAGCCCTCGCGAAACGTGCAGCGGTTGGATGAT
Organism: uncultured Lachnospiraceae bacterium; assembly: GCA_946182825.1. Lineage (GTDB taxonomy): Bacteria > Bacillota > Clostridia > Lachnospirales > Lachnospiraceae > Weimeria. The sequence goes on along the minus strand of CAMGZH010000007.1, from coordinate 31,205 downwards.
CTAAAGCGTTGATAGCTTCCATGCTGAAGAATTCAACTGTTGTTAATGTGGCTTCCCGATGTTCAAAAACAGAAAAGACCTGCATATAAAAATGAAGCTGAAGCTTACTATAGATACTTCGAAAAACATTTTGCAGCAAAATCCAATCCTCCCTTTGATGATCAAAATAATCACTGAATAAAAACAGAATGCTTTCAAGGCATTCTGCTTTTATTCTATCTAATGTCTCTATCATCATAGCATTATTTCTCGACAATAGCAAAAGAAAGCTCAGCAATGCATACAGTTTTTCCGTTGACGGTTGCTTTGGCTTCAGCAATACCAAGGGGACCATGTTGACGAATTAGCTGACATGACAGCTCTAAAATATCACCCGGTAAAACAGGTTTTTTAAAACGAGCGTTTTTTACGCCGCCGAAAAGCGGGAGTTTCCCCTTGTTTTCCGGGAGGGAAAGAAGGGCGATGGCGCCGCACTGCGCCAGAGCTTCCAGCTGTAGAACCCCGGGGAAGATCGGATGATCCGGAAAATGTCCGTTAAACACCGGTTCAGCGTTGGAAACATTTTTATGGCAGATCGCCCACTTACCCGGCTCATAATCTTCGACGGTGTCAATCAATAAAAATGGATACCGATGGGGGAGTGTCGCACGGATCTGCTCTCCGCTCATGGTGTTTGGGTTTTCTCTGACTGTAAGTTCCATGTTTTCTCCTAATTATTCGTACTTACCAAACAGAAGGCAGGCATTATGACCACCAAAGCCTAAGGAATTGGAAAGGGCATAGCGGATCTCCTGTGTTCTGCCTTCTCCCGGAACATAATCCAGGTCGCATTCCGGATCTGCTTCTTTTAAACCGACGGTTGCCGGAATAAATCCGTCATGGACAGCCATGGCGGTGAAAACACCCTCTACACCGCCGGCGCCGCCTAAGAGGTGACCGGTCATGGACTTGGTGGAAGATACGGCAAGCTTGCTTGCGTGGTCACCAAAGACCTTGTGAACGGCGTTGGTCTCTGTCAGGTCGTTTAAGTGAGTGGAAGTGCCGTGAGCGTTGATGTAATCAATCCCCTCAGGGGCAACCTTTCCGTCTTCGAGGCAAAGCTTCATGCAGGCAGATGCACCGGATGCAGATGGATCCGGGGAAGTGATGTGGTAAGCATCACAGTTGGCGCCATAACCTAAGATCTCACAGTAGATGTGTGCGCCTCTTGCCTTTGCGTGCTCAAGCTCCTCAAGTATCAGAATGCCGGAACCCTCACCCATGACAAATCCGCTTCGCTCGTTGTCGAATGGAATGGAAGCACGGGCAGGATCTGTGCTCTGGGATAAAGCCTTCATATTGGAGAAACCGCCGATGCCAAGTTCTGTGACACAGCTTTCAGCTCCACCGCAGACCATAAGTTCCTCATATCCGTCACGGATACGATGGAAACTGTCGCCGATTGCGTTGCTTCCGCCGGCGCAGGCGGTGACAGGACAGGTACACATGCCCTTCAGACCGAAACGGATGGCAACCTGACCGGCAGCCATATTGGAGATCGCCATCGGTACGAAGAAGGGGCTGACTTTTTCAAAGCCCTTCTCGATACCGCGGCTGTGCTGCTCCTCAATATTTCCAAGTCCACCGATACCGCAGGAGATGGATACACCGATGCGGGCAGGATCGCAGTTTTTCTTTAATTCTTCACGCTCGGCATCTAGGTCTTTTCCGCCCTCTGAAAGAACTGTAAGACCGGCATCAGATAATGCGGCAGCGGAGGCAACAACGGCCATCTGGGTAAATCTTGCCATGTGACGGGCTTCCTTCTTGGAAATGATATCGGAAGAATCAAAATCCTTTACCTCGCCGGCCAGCTTTACCTTGAAATCCGTGGTGTCAAAAGCGGTGATCGGTCCGATCCCGCAGACACCGGCTTTAATATTGTTCCAGCTTTCTTCTAAGTTTTTACCGGTTGGGTTTACGGTTCCAAGACCGGTAACAACAACACGACGTTTTTCCATGTAAAATCCTCTTTCTGTTTACATACCGCCATCCACTGGGATGACAGCAGCAGTAATATAATTAGCGGCATCCGATGCAAGGAACAATGCAGCCTGCGCAACCTCCTCCGGTTGACCCATGCGTCCCATGGGGATGCGGGAGAGGATGGCTTCTTTTGCCTTGTCTGTAAGGACTTCTGTCATTTTTGTCTCGATCATGCCGGGAGCGATACAGTTCACGGTGATTCCTCTAGATGCAACTTCTTTTGCAAGAGACTTGGAAAAGCCGATGATACCGGCCTTGCTGGCAGCATAGTTGGCCTGACCGGGATTTCCGTTGACACCTACAACACTGGAGATGTTGATGATGCGTCCGCTTCTGCGTTTGAGCATGGTGCGGATCACACCATGACAGGTCAGGTAGACACTTCGTAAATTGGAGGAGATGACACTGTCGAAATCCTCCGTTTTCATAGACATTAACAGCTTGTCCTTTGTAATTCCGGCATTGTTGATCAGTACATCAATGCCGGCAAGCTTTGAAGTGACTTCTTCGAGAACCCGGTTTACGTCCTCTTCTGACGACAGATCTCCGGAGACGGTGATGATCGTTTGACCGTCCTGAAGCAGAGGAAGTAAAGCATTGACAAGTTCGTTCAAACGCTCTTTGTTACTGTGGCAGTGAAGCGCAAGACTGTATCCGTTTTTGGCAAAAATGTTTGCCATGGCACTTCCGATTCCACCGCTTGCTCCGGTGATCAGTGCAACAGGTCTTTCCATTTTTTCCATGATTTCTCCTTTATGCCAGCTCGTTGATCGTGTTCTCAAGGTCGTCCAATGTCTCGATGTTTAAGATCTTGTAGTCATCGGAAGAGATACCAAGAGCCTTGGCGGTCTTTTTTACAAAGCCGGATAAAGCCTTACCCGGTCCGATTTCGATAAAGGTGTCATAGCCTTCCTTTAAGAGCTTCTCAAGAGAAGTCTGCATATGAACAGGACTCTGCACCTGCCTGGTCAAAATTTTGATCAGGTCCTCTTTAACATCCTTGCCGGTAGAAAGACCTGCATCATCTCCGGTGGTGTTGTAGATCACAGGGGTCTTTAACGGTCTAAAGTCAAAGGATGGAAGGAAGGACTTTAAGGCATCGCCGGCACTCTTCATAAACGGTGTATGGAAAGGTCCGGAAACGGATAATGGCAGGCAGCGCTTGGCGCCGGCTTCTTTTGCCTTTGCGGCACTTTCTTCAACTGCAGCCTTCTGACCACCGATCACTACCTGACCCGGGCAGTTTAAGTTGCAGGCATAGGCACCCTCAACACAGCAGGAGCTGACCTGCTCCGGTGTCAGTCCTAAAATAGCGGACATGCCCCATTCGCCGCCCTCGGCAGCCAGTGCCATCTGCTGTCCACGGAAGGCAGCAATGCGGATGGCATCCTCTGTGTCCCAGACGCCGGCAGCAGCCAGTGCGGAGTACTCTCCGAGGGATAAACCAAGGCATGCGTCCGGTGTGATACCGGCCTTCTCCAAAAGAGAAGTAATGCCGCAGGCAAAAGCAACCATGGCAGGCTGGGTATATTCTGTCTGCATTAAAATATTGTCCTGATTATCAAAAATAGCAGAGAGAAGCCCCGGTCTTGCGGCCTCGGCCTCGATGTAAGCCTCTTTAAATTCCGGCTTCTCGTTGTAGAGGTCTAAGCCCATACCGGTGTGCTGGCTTCCCTGTCCTGCATAGAGGAATGCTGTTTTCATGACGGCTCCTTTCCGTTAACAATATTGTGAAAAATCTCAGACAGGCTGCGAATGTCGCTGACCTGCCCACAGGTCTGGCCGGCCATCAGAGAACCGGTATCGGTATCTCCTTCAAAAACAGCACGGCGCAGGCTTCCTAAAGTAAAGTGCTCTAATTCTTCCTTGCTGGCACCGGCTTTTTCCTGGCGGATATATTCTCTTGTCATCTTGTTCTTTAAAACACGGACAGGAGTTCCACCGATTCGGCCGGTTACAATGGCGTCGGTTCCCTTTGCCTTGATTACGGCAGCCTTGTAGTTGTCGTGGATGGGGCATTCGTTTGAACCAAGCAGGACGGTTCCCACCTGAACACCGCATGCGCCAAGAGCCATGGCAGCCTGATACTGTCTGTGATCAGCGATTCCACCGGCAGCAATGACCGGAATGGATACGGTATCGCAGACCTGTGGAACAAGAGCCATGGTGCCCATCTCGCCCACATGGCCGCCGCTTTCACAGCCTTCTGCAATGATGGCATCGGCGCCGCTGCGCTCAAGATGCTTGGCAAGGATCGGTGCAGCCACCACGGGGAAGACCTTACAGCCGGCAGCCTTCCACTTGTCCATATATTTGGCAGGATTTCCGGCTCCTGTCGTAAGGAAAGGAATATGTTCTCTTGCAACAATGTCAGCAAGCTCATCCATGGCAGGATGCATCAGCATAAGGTTAACGCCGAAGGGCCTGTCGGTAAGACTTCTGGCCTTGGCGATCTCCTCTTCCAGCTGCTCGGGGCTGTAACCGCCGGCTGCAATAATGCCAAGAGCTCCGGCGTTGGAGGAAGCGGCGGCAAATGCGCCGGTGGCAATGTTTGCCATAGCTCCCTGGATCACCGGATATTTTGTTCCCAGGATTTCATTTAACATAGGTTTCATATTAAGACTCCGTTTCATTTCGACGAACCGGTCCAGCATATTTCAGTAGAATTCCGCCCCAGGTCAGTCCGCTACCAAAGCCGATCAGCATCAGCCTGTTGCCGGGGGTCAATAGACCCTGTTCATTCATTTCGCCTAAAGCCAGAGGAATGGAAGCGCCGGAGGTGTTGCCCAGGTGATCCATGTCTCTGAAAAATTTTGCATCATCAGCCTTTAAAAAACGGACGACATGATCGATGATCCTTGCGTTTGCCTGGTGACAGACAAACCAGTCAATATCATCCTGCGTCGTACCGGATTTTGAAAAAAGACCTCGGATACATCTCGGAAGAACCTTCACGGCGAAGCGGAAAACATCCTTGCCGTCCATTCTTACGTAAGATCTTTCTTTGCCGACTCCGTCGCAGCTGATGGCAAGTCCGCCGTCGGCTCCGAGGATGCTGGCGTAATCATTATCATTTCCCTCGCCGGCTTCGATTACAACAGCGCCGGCTCCGTCTCCGAAAAGGACACAGGTGCTTCGATCCGTCATATCCAGGATCTTGGAAAGCTCCTCTGTTCCGATGATCAGGCCGTAAGGTCTTTTTTTGTCTGCCGCGGCCATAAGAAGGGCGCGGGCGGTCTCAAGGGCATAGCAGAAACCGCTGCAGGCAGCATTTACATCCATGACAGGAATGTCCTTTGGAAGGCCGAGGGCTTTTTGAACCATGCAGGCAACCGAAGGAGTGGCATAATCCCCTGAGAGGGTGGCAACAAGGATGACACCAAGTTCATCCTTGTCAATGCCGGAACTCGCAAGGGCCTTTTCTGCCGCTTCGATCGCCATGGAATTTGCACTCTGTCCTTCCCCGACGAAACGGCGGGAGTGGATACCGGTTCTTGGAAAGATCCATTCATCGCTGGTGTCCACGATCTTGGAAAGATCATCATTGGTTATGACCCGTTCCGGTAAAGCATAACCGGTGGATCGAATCGATATGGTATACAACGTATCTACCTTTCTTAGAGCTTACGGAATTTTTTGTGTCGGTCGGCGGTGATCTCCTTTGGAGACATTTTCAGCAGTGGCTTCAAATGTCGCGCAATGGTATCCTCGATGCTGCGATAAACGCTGACCGGATCGGTCTGGGCACCGCCCCTTGGCTCAGGAATCACTTCATCCACGATGCCGTTTTCGTAAAGGTCGGCCGCCGTCAGCTTCATCAATGCGCAGGCTTCTTCGTGTCGGCTGGAATCCTTCCAGAGGATACTTGCAAAACCTTCCGGGCTTAATACGGAGTAAACCGCATTTTCAAGCATCAGCATCCGGTTACATACAGAAAGCGCCAAAGCACCACCGGAATTGCCCTCGCCGGTTACCACAGAGATGACCGGGACAGACAGATGGCTCATAAAAGCCAGAGAGCGGGCAATGGCCTCGCCCTGTCCGTGTTCCTCGGCCTCCATTCCCGGATATGCACCCGGTGTGTCGATGAAGGTGATGATGGGGCGTCCGAATTTCTCGGCCTGTCCCATAAGACGCATGGCCTTACGATATCCTTCAGGACATGGCATACCAAAACGGCAGGCCATATTTTCCTCCACGGTACTTCCCTTGCGATGACCTAATACGGTAACGGGGATTCCGTGGAAAAGAGCGATTCCGCCGTAGATACTCGGATCCTCGTCATAGAGGTGATCCCCCTTCTGCTCGAAAAAGTCCGTAAACAGAGCGTCGATAAAATCGGTGATGTGTGGACGGTTGCTCAAACGAGCCAGAACGACGCGGTCGGCAGGGGTAAGGTCGCGGCACTGTTCCAGCAGGTCGTTCTTTAATCCCTTCAGATGAAGGATCTCCTTGCGCTCTTCTTCCAGAAGAGCGGAAATGTCCTCGGGAGAAGATGCCTTTTCATCGTCGCTGTCGTTGGAAGACAAAGCGCTTCGTGTAAGCATAATGGTGTGTTTTTTTGCAGACTTGGAAAGAACCGCTAATTTAGCATCTACCTTGTCTGTCTGTTCTAAGATATTTCGGATCATACTAAGCCTCCTTAACCTTCATTCCGTGAAGTCTAAGCAGACTCTTCAAGGTCTCACGAAGGTTTTCTCTCGGAACGATCTGATCAACAAATCCATGCTGGTACAGGTATTCACTCTTCTGGAAACCGGCCGGCAGCTTTTTGCCGATGGTCTGCTCGATAACACGAGGACCTGCAAAACCGATCAATGCCCCCGGCTCTGCTAATGTAATGTCGGCAAGCGTTGCAAAAGAGGCAGTAACACCTCCGGTTGTCGGGTGGGTCAATACACTGATGTATAAGCCGCTGTTTCTGGAATATTCCTCCACAGCGTCACTTGTCTTGGCCATCTGCATTAAGGAAAAGATTCCTTCCTGCATTCTTGCTCCGCCACTGGCTGCAAAAATGATGAGGGGCAGATGATGCTTTGTTGCATATTCAATACCTCTTGTCACCTTTTCGCCAACGGCATCACTCATACTTCCCATGAAGAAACGGCTATCAAGGATGATACACATGACCTTCTGACCGCCGATCTTTCCGGTGGCTGTTACCGCCGACTCGGAAAGTCCGGTCTTCTCCCTGGTGGCCTGAAGCTTTTCTTTATATCCCGGGAAGTTCAACGGATCCTGGGATGTAATGTTCTGGTCTTGTATACGAATGCTTCCTTTATCAAAAATGATGGATAAGCGATAGGATGCAGAGACATTTTTCAATTTTCCGCAAACCGGGCAGGCATAGTAGTGGCTGACCCACTGACTCTTTCTGGAACGCCGGTTACACTTTTTACATGTAATAAAAGGATCTGCGTTAAGTTCCTCTTCCATGTTCTTTTGTCTGCTAAACTGCATGAGATCTACTCCCTTGATTTCTTAATCCTGATGACGGGCAATCGCGTCCATAACATCCTGAACGGTAACTAACTTCTCAACCTCTTCGTCCGGGATAGAAACACCGGTCTCATCCTCGATTGCCATATGAAGCTCAACGATGGAAAGAGAATCTGCTTCCAGATCGTCGATCAGCTTGGAAGCCGGTGTGATCTTGTCTTCGTCTACGGATAAGTTCTCTGCAATAAGGCTCTTTAACTCTTCGAATGTCATTTTGATTTCCTCCAAATTTCATTAAAAACTTTTTAGTTAAAATATACTTAATTAAAAGCAACTGAAATATACCCCAAATACAAAGAAGTGTCAAGTGGTAAATTTCATGAAGTGATTTATATTGACAGAAACAAAAGGAAAAAATACAATAGAATTAGCGTTTTAGAGGGGCTAAGACAGGGGAATATTAGGAGGTTTTTGCTATGCAAAGTAAGACGATCGTCAGCAGCAAAGGCAATTGTCAGGAAGCGCTTTCTGAAGTTTTTGCTCAGCTTGGAACAGACCCCATCGGCATTATTTTTTGTTGTGAGTATGATTGGCTTGAGGATGTTTCATCTTCACTTAAGAGCCGCTATCCTTCTGCACAGATCATCGGAACGTCAGGAATTTTCTATTCCAATGCAGATGTTCATGATAATAAGGGGCTGATGGTTGTCGCTATAACAGGAGAAGCGGCAGTGGAGGCAGGTGTGATCAAGCATTTGTCTACTGTGCCATTGAGTGATATCTGGAATCTGGAGCAGTCGGTTTCCAGAATCTCACCATCTTCGGACAACACCATCTGTTTTGAATTTTGTACCAATGATGAAGAGGTCATGGTATCAACGGTGAACATGGTTCTTTCTAAGAAGAATGTAGCACTGATCGGCGGTTCTGTATTCGGAACACCGGAAGGCGAGAAGAGCCTTGTATCGGTGAATGGTAAGACATATGGGAATGCATGCTCCTATATGCTGATTAAGAATTTGAACGGTAAGGTACATACCTATCGTGAGAATATTTATGCTCCGGCGGGAGGACCTGCCCACACGGCGACGAAGGTCAATCTGCGGAACAAGGAACTGATCGAGCTGGATCACAGAAGTGCTGTGGATGTATATTCACAGGAGACAGGACTGGATCGTAGCAGGATCGTAGACAATGTATTGCAGCAGCCATTGGGTCGACTGGTAGGAGATGAGGATGTGTTCATTTCTTCCATGTATGCCATCGGCGCAGGTGGTTCTCTGATCAATTATAAGAGGATCAACCTGAATGACACCATGTACATTTTGAAACTTCAGGATTACAAAGAGATCAATCGGGAAACGGTTGCGAAGATTCGCTCTGATGTTCGGAGTCCAAAGCTGATTTTGTCAGTTAACTGTATTTATCGATACATACTCTTTGATCAGGAAGGTTATCTTAAGACATTCCTCGGTGATGTAATGGGTTCTCTTGGAAGTTTCCCGGGTTATATCGGTGGAGGAGAACAGTACCGGCATCAGCACGTGAACCAGACTATGGTTTGTGCGGTGTTTGATTAATGCGGAAGGAGTATGACGTATGTTTGGATTAGGTAAGAAGGCAACCGCGGAGACAGCTCCGGTTGAGACAAGAGAGAAGGTCGATATCAAGAAGGAGCTTGCGCCGGTTCTTGACAGTGGAAGCTACATTCTTGAGCAGAAGGAGAAGCTTCAGGCAGAGGAGATGAATACATCGGCTTCTCTGGTTGAGATCAAGGAGTCTTTTGAGATGGTAGAGCGTCAGTCTGACGAGGTCACCGAGTCAATGGACGCATTTAATCAGAGATTCTCCGAGGTAACAGAGGTTACAGAGAACTTCGAGAAGATCATCAAGAAGATGCTTTCCACAGCAGATGATACCCATCGTAACATGAACAATGTGCGTACCTCTTCCTCTTCTGTTAATGATACCATCAGCACAGTAGAGGAGGTTTTCCAGGAGTTCCAGACAAGCTTTGACGAGATCGAGGAGAAGGTCAATGCCATTAACGGTATTGCCAATCAGACCAACCTCCTTGCGCTGAATGCTTCCATCGAGGCTGCAAGAGCAGGTGAGAGTGGACGTGGATTCGCAGTCGTAGCGGATCAGGTTAATGCTCTTTCTTCCGACATCAAGACCCTGGTTGCTTCCATCGGAGAGTCCATGGAGAAGCTGAATCAGAACAACAATCGTCTGATGAGCAGTATCAATGATACACGTTCTGCTATTCAGGATTCTATGACACACATCAATGAGACGGAGGCTGTGGTTGATTCCATTAAGTCTGTTGCCGGAGAGATCGAAGAGGGCAATCGAGACATGGTAGGCGTGATCGACAGCTGCAGTGGTGATATGAGAAATCTCGTATCTACCATGGAGGCGTCCAAGCCATACTATAAGGATGTTGCAGATCACATCGACACCTTATCTACCAATATCACCAAGAAGGGATTTATCTTCGAGGATATGACCAACATTCTCGAGCAGTTCCCGGAGCTGGTTAAGAGAGTCGAAGATCGAATGAACCGTGCATAAGGTTGGCAAGCGGGTCTTGGCGGCATGAAACTTGACGCAAGCCGTTATTTTGGGTATAGTTAACTCGACTGTATTTCGCCCCGGCTGGGACCAAACCTGGCTGGGGCTTTTTCGTCGCCTCACAAACAGTATGTGTGAGGGATTATCTTTTGAAGGAGTTTAACAATGAAAAAAGTAGAAGACTATGTAAGAACGATTCCGAATTTCCCAGAAGAGGGTATCATGTTCCGTGATATTACTACTGTACTCCAGGATGCAGACGGTTTTCAGCTTGCGATCGATGAGATGCAGAAGTTTTTAGAGGGCGTTGATTTTGACGTTATCGCAGGAACAGAATCTAGAGGATTCATCTTCGGTACACCATTAGCTTACAATCTTCATAAGCCGTTTGTACTGGTTCGTAAGAAGGGCAAGCTTCCGGCTGAGACAGTGGAAGAGACCTATGACCTTGAGTACGGCAGTGCAACCATTGAGATGCATAAGGACGCGATCAAGCCGGGACAGAAGGTCGTTTTAGTAGACGATCTCATTGCAACAGGAGGAACCATCGAAGCAGCAGCTCACCTTGTGGAAAAGCTTGGAGGAGAGGTTGTTAAGATGCTGTTCTTAATGGAGCTTGAGGGATTAAACGGCAGAGAGCGTCTTGGCAAGTATGATGTAAATGCGGTGATCTCTTACCCGGGTAAGTGATCTCGCTCGTTGTGTTTCTATACGTTGGCGGTATCGACAACATGTAATTGCTAGATGTCTGCGGGGGAGGACAGATATGAATACTACCACTACACTTGTTATTATGGCAGCTGGTATCGGTTCCCGTTACGGTGCCGGTATTAAGCAATTGGCAGGGGTTGGACCTAAGGGGCAGATCATCATGGACTATTCCGTTCATGATGCCATTGAGGCGGGATTTGATCAGATCCTTTTTATTATCCGCAAGGATATTGAGGAGGAGTTTTCGGAAGTGATCGGAAGACGGATCGAAGCCATCTGCCATGAACATAATGTTTCGGTTGCGTATGCGTTCCAGAAGATCGATGATCTTCCAGGCAAATACAAGAAGCCGGAGGGCAGAACAAAGCCATGGGGAACAGGAAAGGCCGTTCTTTCCTGCCAGAGCCTGGTGGAGGGACCGTTTGCCGTGATTAATGCAGATGATTACTACGGCAAGGAGGCCTTCAAGAAGGTTTACCGTTTCCTTCATGAACTTCCGGAGGATTCCAGGGATACCTACTGTATGGCGGGTTTTGTCCTTAAGAATACCCTGAGTGAACACGGACAGGTTACCAGAGGTGTGTGCCGGGTGGACGAGGAGGATAATCTTCTTGCGATCCATGAGACCCACGACATCGGCTGGAACGAAGACCATGTTCCATGTACGAAGGATCAGATTCTGGATCCGCAGTCACATGTATCCATGAATATGTGGGGCTTTACACAGGAGTTTATGGATTACCTTGAGGAAGGGTTTGAGGGATTCCTCTCAAAGCTCCTCGGAAAAGGTGAGGGAGATCCTATGCGGGATGAGTTCCTGATCCCGGTTTTTGTACAGAAACTCTTAAAAAGAAAGTGTGTCAATGTGAAGGTCCTTGAGACCAATGACAGCTGGTTCGGAGTAACCTATCAGGAAGACCGTGATTCTGTTGAAGAGGCTTTTGCAAAGCTGACAGAGGACGGAATGTATACGGAAGATCTCTTTGATGATCTTTCCTGAAGAACATAAGATCATGAAAACTTATGAACATTCTTTATGTCAATTTTATAAGTGCATGGCCTCAGAGTGCCCGGATAACTGCTGCAAAGGGTGGCAGGTTCCCATTGATGAGAAGACCTATGACCGATACCGGTCGTTAGAGGGGATCTTTGGACGTCATGTGCGATCTTTCGTTAAGAAAAAGTCAGATCCCAAGGTGTTTCGCAGATGCCTTGGGGTCTGTCCGTTTTTCACCAGTGACAGGCTTTGCCTTTTCCAGTGTACAGGCAGGGAGGAGCTGATGCCTCTGGTCTGCCGGGAATTTCCAAAGCAGGTGGTTACAATGGGAGATCGTTGCGAGGTGTCCCTTCTGTTTTCCTGTCCTGCGGTGACCAGAATGTTTCTGGACCATCTCGGACCGGGGACGTACGTGGAAAGCAACCGGGAATACGACCCCTATTATTCCATCGGGAATGAGGATGAGGCGTTCCTGGCCTTTTTACTTGGGGAGAGGGAGAAGATCGTCTCCTATATCTGGGAGGAGCCCCGGCGTCCCCTTGGCCAGGTATGGCAGAGTCTCTATGCCTATGTCCGCACCCAGCATCAGTATCTGATGCGAAACAGTGTAAGGGATAAGGTAAAGGATGTGATCCTTACCGATGACAAAGAAAAACAGGGAGAGTACGCCCTTGTAACAGACCCGGGGGTCTGCTTTTTCAAGATTACCACGCTGGATCGGATGATTCTGAATCATATTGACTATGGTTGGCTTCAGATCCGGGATCCAAAGCTTTACCGGCTGATCCGTATCTACACAAGGAAGATCTCGCAGCTTCCACTGGATCGGGCGGAGCTTTGGTTCCATGAACAGGTCACGAAGCTTATGGAGGAAGCTCCGGAGTATGAGGAGAAGTACCGCAGCTATTTTTCCTATCTGATTCAGCAGCTGTATCCCATGGCGTATGAGAACTATTTCATGCTGCGGCAGCTGTTGTTTGCGATCCTGTACGTGCAGCTTTTGATGATGTTTGATCTGATGGATCATCTTGCAACGGGAAGGGTGGCGGATAAGGATCGTCAGGCAGAGATTCTGCTGATGACGGAGAAGGCCTTAAGACATAATCAGAGTTTGACCGACAATCTTTTGACGGTGATTCGCCAGGAGTTCTTATGATAGAACTCCTGGTTTTTATTTTAGTCGGGGTTCGAGCGAGTCTTGACAAAAGACAACAAAAAACCCTGCCGGGATCGCTCCCTGCAGGGTTCTCTGTGCAACTTTCGTTGCTTGGAAAAAGAAAAAAGATTACTCAACATTGACTGTTCACTAGTATTGTACTAAAATTACTATGTGCCGTAAAGTTCATGATTTTCATTTATAGAATGAATTTCATTCAATATTCCTGCGGCGTTTTTTTATTGAATAATTTATTTGATTGAGGCGGATTATGACATTATTATCCTATGAGATTTTTCAGACAATCCTGGAGCAGGGCTCCTTTGCAAAAGCGGCAACGGTGCTCCACCTGACTCCATCGGCTGTAAGCCATTCGATTTCTTCGATGGAAGATGAGATTGGATTCCCGCTGTTCATCCGTGGTAAGAATGGCGTTCGTTTGTCCTCCGGCGGGGAGGAGATCAGCCCGTATATCCAGAAGATTGTAGCATCCAATACCAGTCTTCTGCAAGTGATATCCCAGATGAAGGGACTGACAGAGGGATCGGTTCGTGTGGGCTGTATCAATTCGGTCTGCCTGGCGTGGATCCCAGGGATCATCAAGTCCTTTACGATGGAGCATCCGCAGATCACGGTGGAGCTGTATCAGGGATCCTATTCGGACGTGGTATCCTGGATCCGTAACGGTTCCATCGATCTTGGAATTCTGTCGGATTCGGCATCCGATGGACTCCCCTTTACGCCTGTGGCAAGGGATGAGTTGGTTGCTGTGGTACCGAAGGGCTATATGCCCAAGTCCACAAAGAGCATGACGCCGGACGACCTGAAGGATCAGCCCTTTGTGATCCAGCAGGACAGTTGCGATATCGATATCCAGAAGTTCCTGGATGAATATCATCTGTCCATTCGTGCCAACTGCCATATTCTGGATGATCAGAGTGCCATTGCCATGGTATCCTGCGGAACGGGAATTTCGCTGATGCCTCGTCTTGGATTGGTGAGCGTACCGGATGATATTGAGATCTTCCCCATCGAGCCGAGTCAGCATCGTACCCTTGGCATCTGTTATCTGTCCAAGGATTTTGTGTCTCCGGCAGCACGGGAAATGACGCGACATATCAAGGGATTTGTGGCTTCCACAGGTACAGAAATCGTGGAAGAATAGAGGAGAATTTGTGTAAAATGCCACAAGGGATGAGAAAATGTTCTTGTCCTTGGGCATTTTTTTGGTATACTATGTATAAATCCCAATGCAATTATACATCTTGCACAGAATTATAGTTGCAGAAACTTTGGATTATGTTAATATAATAATAGTTCCTGTTCGGTACGGGGGTGCCGAGTCAGGCGTGCAATAACTCAAGCCGGAACACGAAGTAATGCGACCACATTTTCCAGCTAACAGGGGGACATGGTATGAAGGACTTAGGGAAGGTAATGACAGACATTGTCTATGTTGGGCAATTAGGACTCGACATGGTTGTGCCTGTCATTTTGTGTTTAGGGGTTAGTTATTATTTACACAACAACCTTCACTTGGGCGTTTGGGTCTTCGTTCCGGGACTTGCTTTAGGTCTCGGAGGAAGTGCCATGTCATTTAAGAGATTCTATCATCGTATCGTTATGAAAGGAACCAAGAAGAAAGATAAGAAGGAGCTTGGGGTTCCTGTTTTTTCCAGACATGAATAAGTGCATATAGAACAGTTGAAGGAGGTATACCTTGAAACTAGACATTGACATCAAGAGATTAGCAAATGGGGTATCTGTCGGCTGCGCTATCCTATGTTTGTTAGAGATCGCAGTCGCACTGACTTTATCAGCTTTTAAAGTAATCACATTGAAACCAGCATCGCAGATTTTAGCAAGCATTTTAGCGAGCGTCGGGGGGACAGCAGTCATAGTGCTCTGCTTCTGGTGGATGGCATCCGCCTTACAGCATGCATTGGACAAGGAAGAAAATGGAGGGGAACAAGTCAAAAAAGGTGTGACGACAGGCTATAATAAACGCCTGATGGCACAGGGTATCTGGATCGTGATTTCGATCTTTGTCCCTAAGATAATATATGGTGACTTTGTTTCGGTTGTTACGATCTGTGGACTTCTGCCGTTGCTCTTCCCGAGGATTGCAATTCTGGGATTACAGAAGACCGGCAGAATCAATACATAAGAATAGTAAAGGAGGTGAGATGTAGGAATGGATATAGATCTTCATGGATCGTGGTATGTGACGATCCTGAAGGATACGCCGGTTGGGGATATTCACCTTACCATGACAATGATCATGGGCTGGGTGGTCCTGATCGTAATGTCCACTCTGTGTTTTATCTTAGGACGGAATCTTAAGGTGACAGGAATCTCAAAGCGTCAGGCAATAGCGGAGACGATTGTGGAGTCGCTGAATAATTTTGTCCGAGGGAACATGGGGGATTCATTCGATCATTATATTCCCTTTATCGGAGCGTTGTTTGGTACGGCTATTATCAGTAACCTGATATCGCTGTTTGGTGTATGGAGCCCGACAGCCGATCTGTGTACTGAGCTGGCCTGGGCGTCCGTTGCATTTGTTCTTATTACGTATCATAAGATCAAAGCCAACGGAATGGGCGGTTATCTGAAGAGTTATCTTGAACCGGTAGCTCCAATGGCACCGCTGAATGTGATCTCTGAGATCGCAACTCCAATCAGCATGGCTTGCCGACACTTCGGTAATATCCTTTCAGGAATGGTTATCAATACCCTGATCTATGGCGCATTGGGTCTGGCCAGTGCAGCACTTTTGGGCTTGATTCCGTCCATCGGAAAATGGCTCGGAGCACACATACCAATTCTCGAAATTGGTATCCCGGCCTTTGCGTCACTGTATTTTGACTGGTTCAGTGGTTTGATCCAGCCGTTTATCTTCTGTACCCTGACTTGTATTTTTATCAAGCAGGCAGCAGAGACAGAGTAGTATCACGAGTTCAAATTTTAGGAGGATAATAAATAATGGATTTAACAGTATTAGCTAAAGGAATTGCACTTGCAGGATGTGGAATTGGTGCAGGACTTGCACTGATCGCTGGTATTGGACCTGGTATTGGTGAAGGTATGGCAGCAGCAAAGGCCGTTGAGTCTATTGCACGTCAGCCTGAGGCAAGCGGAGAGATTCGTAGTACATTGATCCTTGGTGTCGCACTTGCAGAGACAACCGGTATTTACGGTTTCGTAACCGGTCTTCTTCTGATCTTCGTAGCACCGGGCCTTTTCTTAGGACAGCTGTAATTTAAGTAGGACTAAGGAAAGGAGGCATGTATGACTGGTTTTAATTTGCTGGTTAATATTGACTGGCAAACAATTGTCATTCAGTTGATCAACCTGTTCATTCAGGTTCTCCTGTTTAAGAAACTCTTGTATAAGCCGGTGATGAATGTTTTAGAGAAACGCCAGAATCTGGTGGATGCTCCGATCAAAGAGGCAGAGAATGCCAAGAAGGAGGCTCTTGAGCTGAAGGATCAGTATGAACAGAGCCTTGCAGGAGCAAGTGAAGAGGCTAGCCGTATTATCAAGGAGGCTACCACAACAGCAAATGCCAAGAGCGAGAAGATCGTTAATGACGCAGTTGCCGAGGCTGCAGCAATCAAGCAGCAGACCGAAGTGGAAGTTGAACAGCAGAAGAAGCGTGCAATCGCAGGTGCCAAGGAAGAAATCGGCTCCATGGCAATGGGCATTGCAAGTAAGGTTATCGGCCGTGAGATCACGGAAGACGATCATAAGGACCTGGTGGATGAGTTCATTTTGAAGGTAGGAGAGTAAGGCTTCATGATGACAGAAACAGCCAAAAAGTATGGCGGTAGTTTATATGAGCTTGCTTTAGAAGAGTCGATGGATACACAGGTATTGGAGCAGTTGCAGGAGGTATTAGCCCTTCTGACGGAAGATACCCAGTATATTCGTCTACTTTCCGAACCTAGCATTCCGAAGGGAGAAAGAATCGCTCTCTTGGACGAGGCATTTGGCGGTAAGATCTGGCCATATCTTCTTAATTTTATGAAGATCCTTTGCGAGAAGGGATATCTTGGCCAGCTTCGCGGTTGTATGCGTGAATACAAACGCCGCTATAATGAAGCTCATGGAATAGCAGAGGCTACTGTAACATCCGCAAAGGAGCTTACAGATCAGCAGAAGGATGCGCTTCTGAAGAAGTTAGAAGCGCTGTCAGGTAAAAAAGTAGATATGACAGTCTATATCAATCCGGCCCTCATTGGAGGACTGCGACTGGATATGGAAGGCAAGCGATATGATGGAAGTGCCAAGCATCGTTTGGATGAGATTGGCAGCATCATTGAGAACACCGCGATGTAACGTATTGAACAAGTAAGAGGAAGAAGTGTATGGCACTAAAACCTGAAGAAATTAGTCAGATCATAAAAAGCCAGATCAAGCATTATTCCGCAGCCATCGAGCAGTCAGAGACCGGAACGGTCATCATGGTCGGTGATGGTATCGCCAGAGTCAGCGGCCTTGACAAGTGTATGGCCGGTGAGCTGGTAGAGTTCCATAACGGAACTTACGGAATGGCACAGAATCTGGAAGAGAATACCGTGTCTATTGTCCTGCTTGGATCCGATGTGGGTATCAAGGAAGGGGACGTAGTAAAGCGTACCGGACGCGTTGTATCCGTACCGGTTGGAGAAGAGCTCCTTGGCCGCGTGGTCAACGCTTTAGGTCAGCCAATTGACGGTAACGGAGATATCAAAGAGGAAGCCTATGAGGCAATCGAGCATACTGCTCCCGGTATCATTGACCGTCAGCCGGTTAAGGAACCTTTGCAGACAGGAATCAAGGCAATCGATTCCATGATCCCCATCGGTCGTGGACAGCGAGAGTTGATCATCGGTGACCGTCAGACAGGTAAGACCGTGATCGCATCAGACACCATTATTAACCAGAAGGGTAAGGATGTTTATTGTATTTATGTAGCCATTGGTCAGAAGCAGTCAACCATTGCTAACCTTGTGGCAGAACTGAAGGCAGCAGGCGCTATGGAGTATACCACCATTGTTGCCGCTACAGCTTCCGAGGGAGCTCCCCTTCAGTATATCGCGCCGTATGCAGGTTGTACCATTGGTGAGTACTTTATGAAGAAGGGTAAGCATGCCCTGGTGATCTATGATGATCTTAGTAAGCATGCGGTAGCTTATCGTGAGCTGTCCCTTCTGATCAGAAGACCACCAGGACGTGAGGCTTATCCTGGTGATGTATTCTACCTCCACAGTCGTCTGTTGGAGCGTGCAGCAAAGCTTTCAGATGAGCAGGGTGGCGGATCCCTTACAGCACTGCCGATCATTGAGACCCAGGCAGGAGATGTATCCGCATATATCCCGACCAACGTTATTTCCATCACAGATGGTCAGATCTTCCTGGAGACAGAGCTTTTCCATGAAGGTGTAAGACCGGCGGTTAACCCTGGTATTTCTGTAAGCCGAGTTGGTGGTAACGCACAGATCAAGGCGATGAAGAAGGTCGCTGGTACCTTAAAGCTTATTTACTCCCAGTATCGTGAGCTGGCAAGCTTTGCTCAGTTCGGAAGTGATCTGGATGAGGATACAAAAGCACGACTGGATCAGGGTGCACGAATCGTAGAAGTATTAAAGCAGAATCGTGGAACTCCGATTCCGGTAGAGAAGCAGGTAGCTATCATCTTCGCGGTTGTCCGCAACCACCTGAAGGAAGTATCTGTGGATCGTGTTGCCGAGTATGAGAGCGATCTTTATGATTTCCTTGATTCCAATGAAAAGGCAAAGGCAATCATGGATAAGATCCGTGAGACCGGCGCATATGATGATGAGATCGAGAAGGGGCTTGACGCTACTTTGTCTGAGTTCACATCACGTTTTGTAAGACAGCAGTAGAATGCTAGGAAGGAGAGACTGACATGGCATCGATGAAAAACATCAAGCTCCGCATCAAAAGTGTCGAGAGCACCATGCAGATTACCAGAGCAATGAAACTGGTTGCTTCTTCCAGACTCCGCAGAGCACAGCAGAGGGTTATGGACACACGTCCATACCATCAGGTGCTGGACGAGACATTAAGTGAGATCGCAAGCTCCAATTCGGATTTTGACTCAAAATATCTTCGTGAGCCTGCCGAGAACTGCAAGATACTCTATATTGTATTTGCCGGTGATCGAGGCCTGGCGGGCGGCTACAATGCCAATATGTTCCGCATGATAGAGGAAGAAACGAAGGGCAAGAATTACTGTGTACTTCCGGTAGGTAAGAAAGCAGTAGAATTCTGCAAGAAGAGAGGCGATGAGATCTTTACAGAGAGCTTTCCGTTGGTAGGTGAACTGTCGGTATCCGATTGTTACGAAATGGCAAGGCTTGTATGTAAAGGATTCGCAGATAAGGAATTTGATGAGATCAAGATCGCAGGTACGTTTTTCGTATCGCCTCTGTCTCAGGTTCCCCGTCTTCAGCAGCTTCTTCCTTTTGAGCCGAAGGAAAGCGAAGGACCACGGCCGGTTGTATTGTATGAACCGGATCCGCAGGAAGTGTTTGATGCGATCATTCCGGAATACATTTCCGGTAAGATCTACTCCATTATGTGCGAAAGTGCAGCCAGTGAACAGGGTGCAAGACGTATGGCAATGGAGAACGCAAGCAACAATGCGGCAGAAATGATCGAAACCTTAAGTCTTACATACAACAGGGCAAGACAGGGTGCAATCACCCAGGAGATCACAGAGATCGTTGCCGGTGCCAGTGGAGACGAATAAGTTACCAGTTAATAAACGATAGTTAAAGGAGAAGCACATTGGCTACAGAAAATATCGGTAAAGTCATTAAAGTAATGGGCCCTGTGCTAGATATCAGATTCCAAGAGGGACAGCTGCCTGATCTGATGAATGCAATTCAGATCGACAATGGCGGAGAGCGTCTTATAGTTGAAGTTGCACAGCATATCGGAGACGACGTTGTGCGTTGTATCGCTATGAGCAGCACCGATGGACTGACAAGAGGCACAGATGCATTAGATACCGGCGGCCCGATCAAGATGCCGGTAGGAGAGGGTTGTCTTGGACGTGTGCTGAATCTGCTGGGAGAACCGGTAGATAATAAGGCAGACGTAGATACCCAGGAATATTGGCCGATTCATAGAAAGGCACCAGAGTACGAGGATCAGCAGACATCCAAAGAGATCCTTGAGACAGGTATCAAGGTCGTAGATCTGATCTGTCCATACCTTAAGGGTGGTAAGATCGGTCTGTTTGGTGGTGCAGGAGTAGGTAAAACCGTACTGATCCAGGAGCTTATCCATAACGTAGCAACCGAGCATGGTGGATATTCCGTATTCACAGGTGTAGGAGAGCGAACCCGTGAAGGTAATGACCTTTACGGTGAGATGAGCGAGAGTGGCGTTATTGATAAGACGGCACTGATCTTCGGACAGATGGATCAGCCACCGGGAGCTCGTATGAGAGTAGGTCTTTCCGGACTTACAGTTGCAGAGTACTTCCGTGATGTTAAGAAGCAGGACGTGCTGTTATTCATTGATAATATCTTCCGTTTCACACAGGCTGGTTCCGAGGTAAGTGCGCTTCTTGGACGTATGCCTTCAGCGGTAGGTTATCAGCCGACCCTTGCTACTGAGATGGGTGAGTTGCAGGAGCGTATCACATCTACAAAGGATGGATCTATCACTTCCGTACAGGCCGTATATGTACCTGCGGATGACCTGACAGATCCGGCACCTGCAACAACATTCACACACTTGGATGCAACGACTGTATTATCAAGAGAAATCGCCAGCCAGGGTATTTATCCGGCGGTGGATCCACTTGATTCTACAAGCCGTATCCTTTCTCCTGAGGTTGTAGGTCAGGAGCACTATGAGGTAGCCCGTGGAGTACAGGAGGTACTGCAGCGTTACCGTGAGCTCCAGGATATCATCGCAATCATGGGTATGGATGAGTTGTCAGATGAAGATAAGCTTACCGTTAACCGTGCTCGTAAGGTACAGCGATTCTTATCACAGAGTTTCTCTGTTGCCGAGCAGTTTACCGGTCTTCCGGGTGCGTATGTACCATTAAAGGAGACCATTCGTGGATTTAAGATGATCCTTAACGGAGAATGTGACGAACTTCCGGAGTCTGCTTTCCTGTTCTGCGGCACCATTGATGATGCTTTTGCAAAGGCAAAGAAGTAAGGAAGGGGTGAGCGTATGGGAATGGCCTATAAGCTTGAGATCGCCACACCTGATGGAGAAGTGTATACCGGTAATGCTACCAGATTGATCTGCCGAACCATCGACGGAGATGTGTGTATCATGGCCAGACATACCAACTACTGCACAGCCCTTGGAATGGGGCTTGCTAAGGTAACCATGGAGGATGGAACAGTACGTAATGCAGCCTGCATGGGTGGAATGCTGACCGTGATGGAAGGTGTATGCCGACTTGTTGCAACCACTTGGGAGTGGCAGGAAGACATCGACTTCGAACGTGCAAGCCGTGCCAAGAATAAGGCAGAGGAACAGCTGGATCGTCGGGAACATTTAGATGATCGTGATGTTCAGTTGGCGGAGGCCAAGCTGAAGAGAGCGCTGATCCGAACAAGTATAGCAAAACTTTAACTCAGTAGGAGAAATCCCTCACCTTTAAGCAATAGCGTAGGTGGGGGATTTTATTTTAGTCAGAGGAAATGGGAGCAATTGGCAAAATGAATAAAAAACAACGAAAATCCCCTTGTGTTTTCGTAAGTAATATGGTACTGTATCTAGTACCTTACATTCTGAAATTAGATGTGTTATAATGGAAGCCGACGAGAAGGGTTGATTCGTCTTAGGGGTCATGAGTTGGCAGCGGGGAGAACAGGAGATTTTATGCCTGTTTTTTTTGTACGCTTTACGAGTACCGGAAGCGGTAGATCCAGTTTCCAACTTTAGAAAGATAATCAAAGGGAGGCCTTTTTGTGGTAAGTGTTTTTCGATAAAATTCGGGAATAGGAGGTAGCATGTACAAGGTCGGCGATTATTTAATGCATGAGAGTTCAGGGGTATGTCAGGTGACAGAGATTTCTGAGAAGGCGCTTCACGGTAGAGGTTCTGAGAGAATGTACTATAGTTTAGAGCCTGTGTTTGAGAAGGGAAGCCAGATCATTACACCGGTTGACTCAAAGGCACGTATTCGAGACGTCAAGACACAGGATGAATTTGAGGAATTATTAGATGATGTTCCGGAGCTTGATATCATCAAAGAAGAGAACACCAGAGCCAGAGCAGAGAAGTTCAAGGAGAAGATCTCTTTATTTGATCCGGCACCACTTGCTACCGTTGTGAAATCGATCTACCTTCATCAGCAGATGAGAATTGCAGCCGGTAAGAAAGCAATGAGCTCAGATGAGCGGGTTATGGAGGTTGCAGGTCGTCGTCTTTTTGAGGAGATGGCATTCTCCCTTAAGACAGATGTGGAGTCTGTTAAGAACGCATTCTTTATCCGACTTGAGAAGGAGAAGGATGATGTGGTAGAGAAGGCATCTGCAGGTCGATAAGACTTGGATCTATAGGTTATTGGAATGATTTGGCGCTGTCGGTATTACCGGCAGCGCCTTTTCTGTGCTATACTGATATAGTTATTGATTTCAGATAAGGGAAGGGAAAAGCATGGTTCCATTATTAACACAGCAGAGTGTTGACCATAAGATCAGATTTCAAATGTCCGTGATCGTGGGAAATTATGAGTATTATTATATATGCGGAATCTTTTCACAGCTTGTGGAGGCGGACTGGAATGGGGATACACCCCCTGAGGAACTGATGGAAAAGGTCCAGAAAGCGCTGGAGGCTTTTTCGCCGAAGGGCAAATACCAGGAGTATCTTGCCTATCTGATCCGTCGGTATGAACCGAACCTGGAGGATCAGGATGAGAACACACGCTTTTTGTTTGAACTTGGACAAAACTATCAGTTTCCGGAGGAGGATGCATGAGGCGTAGAGGAAAACAAAATCAAAGACAGCAGATCTTTAACGGCATTGTATATAGCTTTGCCGTGATTGGAGTGATCGCTACGGTTCTTTTTTTCGGGAAGCTGATCACCGGTCGTACTTCTTCTAAGACCACAACGGCATCGAAGGTGAAGCGACCGTCCATCCAGGTGGAACTTTTAGATATCAATCCCTATTCAAGACCGGGGACCAAACTGGATGAGGTAAAGGGTGTGGTCATTCATTATACCGCCAACCCCGGTTCCACAGCCCAGCAGAACAGAGATTATTTTGAAGGGTTAAAGGACAGCCATCAGACCCATGCAAGTTCTCACTTTGTGGTCGGACTGGAGGGGGAGATCGTTCAGTGCATCCCGACTTCAGAGCAGGCCTATGCCAGCAATAAGCGTAATGTGGATACGGTGGCCATTGAGTGCTGCCATCCGGATGATAGCGGGGAATTTCGAAAAAGCACCTATGATTCCGTGGTTCGGCTGACGGCATATATTTGTACGAAATATCATCTGTCCAGTGAAGACGTGATCCGCCATTATGATGTAACGGGAAAGCTTTGCCCGAAATACTATGTGGAGCATGAAGATGACTGGAACAGATTCAAAGCCGATGTGGCTGAGAAGCTTGGGGAATAAGCGGAGGATCATATGAAAGACAGCAATTATCTTAGATTGAATCGGATCATGCACCAGAAAAAGCGGTATCGGGTTCTTGTAAAAGTTCTTGAGAAGATGGTGACGCTTCTGACCTTTGCTTCCTATCCTTTACTGCTTGCCTACCTTTATTTTAAAAAGATAGAATGGCTGATTCCAATGGTACTTGTTCCCGGATTTGGCTTTCTGGCGGTGACCTTTATACGAAGTGGGATCAATGCAAAAAGACCGTATGAAGCATTGGAATTTGAGCCTTCCATTATGAAGGATACCACAGGTCATAGTTTTCCCAGCCGACACGCCTTTTCCATTTTTATGATTGCCATTACCTACTTCTTTGTAGATAAGGGAAGCGGCATTCTGGTGGGTTTTATGGGAGTGCTCCTGTGTATTCTTCGGGTTCTGGGAGGTGTTCACTACATAAGAGATGTGGTGGCAGGAGCCTTTTCGGCCGTGATTTATGGGGCGATCTGTTATTGCATGATCTTGTAATGGGAGGACGTATGACGAAAAATGTTAAATTTGTTCTGGCCACACTTCTTTCGGTGGCGGGAACCCTTATGATGGTATATGTAGGAGGGTGGCTGTTGTTTGTCTCGCCTCTGTTGTCTTTGTATCAGCATTTTATGAATCATAGTCTGACTGGGAAGCTTCTGTTGGTGGATCTGATCAAGATCTTTTTTGCGGCGACTGCCGGAGGAGCCATCTGGTGTATCTTTGATATTGCAGCTGGGTACTTCCGGGATGATAAGGGGGATGCTCCCTGGCCGAAGAAGGAAAAGCATGAGACAGCAGAAGAGGAAGACGGTAATCCTTAAGAAAAAATCATAATCCAATGTAAAATGAAGTTGAGCCATAGTTCTCATCCTCTTCTTAATGTTGTGTGGTAACTGCATTTAAATGAAAGGTTGAGCCTTTGGCTCTTTTTATTTAATCAAATAATATTCTATAATTCTGGAACAGACAGTGTGTCTTCTGTTGAGTATAAGAGCAATGGAACTACGTTTACGTACAATAATCGAAAATATACTTGGTGTGAAAGCTTGTGTAGTGAATTATGAAAAGAAAATGGTGGCTTGGGATAGTATTTTTATGTATTTTCTGTATGGTTGGCTGCGGAAGAGACAGAAGGGAGCAAAGAACGGTACTTAAGGAGCAATTGCAGGGCAGTCAGATTGAACGTTTGATCGCTTATCAAAATGGACAACGGATGGAAACAAGTGAAAAAGAGGATGTATCGGAATGTGAGACTATTGTAAAGCACCTTCACAGGGGATCCTTCTCGGAGGAGGAATTGGCGAGAGCTGGGAATATGGATCTTACATTACAATGTGAAGACGGAAAATCTTATCGTATTGCGGTGAACGGGCCGGAGGATAAGACGCTTGTAGTTATATCACAGGATGACAATACAAGTCAGAATGTGGAGGAAGAAACAGAGTATTATACCATCGGGAAAGATGAGCGGAGGCGCTTGGAGAAGCTCTATGAGAAGATCGTAGAAGAAAAATAACAGTGCGCATTCTCGCGGAGCGTTTATCTCTGTCGGAGAATAGGGCTGCAACTGAGATAAAAAGGGGGCTGTCGTTGTGCGACAGCCCCCTTCATTATATGAAATCTTACTCGTCGATGGAGTAGTTTGGTGCTTCCTTGGTGATATGAATATCGTGTGGATGGCTTTCCTTGAGAGAAGCGGAAGTGATCTTAACGAACTTGGCCTTCTCCTGAAGCTCCGGAATGGTAGGAGCTCCGTTGTATCCCATACCGGAACGGATACCGCCGACCATCTGGAAGATAACGTCCTCAACAGATCCCTTATATGCAACACGTCCTTCAACGCCTTCCGGTACAAGCTTCTTAGCGCCTTCCTGGAAGTAACGATCCTTAGAACCGTTCTCCATAGCGGCGATGGAACCCATACCTCTGTAGACCTTGTACTTACGACCCTGGAAGAGCTCGGTAGCACCCGGAGCCTCGTCACAACCTGCGAACATAGATCCCATCATACATACGTTACCACCGGCAGCGAGAGCCTTAACCATATCGCCGGATAACTGGATACCGCCATCGGCGATAACAGGAACGCCATATTCCTTGGCTACCTTGTAGCAGTCCATGATGGCTGTGATCTGTGGAACACCGATTCCGGCAACCACACGTGTTGTACAGATAGAACCAGGTCCGATACCACACTTAACAGCATCAGCCCCTGCCTCGATCAGAGCCTTTGCAGCCTCGCCGGTAGCGATGTTACCTGCAATGACCTGAAGATCCGGATAAGCAGCCTTGATCTTCTTGACTGCCTCGATGATATTCTTGGAATGACCGTGTGCAGAGTCAACAACGATACAGTCAACCTTGGCGTTCACAAGAGCCTCTACACGCTCCATCATGTTACCTGTGATACCTACACCGGCACCGCAAACCAGACGACCCTGAGAATCCTTGGCAGAGTTCGGGTACTTGATCTGCTTCTCGATATCCTTAATGGTAATAAGACCGCGGAGCTTGCCCTCGTTGTCAACGATTGGAAGCTTCTCCTTACGAGCCTTGGCCAGGATCTTCTTAGCCTCGTCAAGTGTGATGCCGACAGGAGCTGTGATCAGGTTCTCGGAAGTCATAACTTCCTTGATCTTACGGGTGAAGTCTGTCTCGAACTTTAAGTCACGGTTGGTGATGATACCTACCAGTGTGCCGTCCTCTGTGGTGATAGGAACACCGGAAATGCGGAACTTACCCATGAGATTGTCTGCATCAGCTAATGTATGCTCCGGTGATAAGAAGAAAGGATCTGTAATAACACCGTTCTCGGAACGCTTAACCTTATCGACTTCATCAGCCTGTGCCTCGATGGACATATTCTTATGAATGATACCGATACCACCCTGACGAGCCATAGCGATTGCCATGCGGTGTTCTGTAACAGTATCCATGGCAGCAGACATCATAGGAATGTTCAGTGTGATCTTCTTTGTCAACTGAGTTTTCAGATTGATTAAATTCGGAGTTACTTCCGAATACTGTGGAACTAACAGAACGTCATCAAAGGTAATGCCTTCACCAACAAATGTTGCCATGGGGTCCTCTCTTTCTTCTTAAGAAATGTGTAAATAATGGTTCAATCGTAAATGGAAACATAATGCGACGATTATGTTTCTTATCAGAAATATAATTGGATAAATACTAGCAAAATCATAGTTGTCTGTCAACTGAAAAAATAGCCAAAAACCTTGTGATTTAGCGGCATATCATTGTTCGTGCGCACCGTTAATGCGTTGCATTGGTAAAGTGCCGTTGTAATTTTTGCCTATTGAAGGAACAAAAGAATGAAAATAAAAAAATAATACAATATCCTGTGGAAGGGATGGTCTACGACACAAAATGTGTACATAAACCCGTGCATTCTGTTTTTTCTTAGAATTGGTATTGCGTTCTATTTTCGGATGATATAAACTAGATATCGTTCGGTTAGTTGCGTCTAACAAGAAAAACCGAATGCACTTACACATTTATTCTTTATTAGGAGGAAATATGTCACAGCGTGAAGAGTGGAGAGGCTTTACAGACGGTCATTGGAATGATGACGTCAATGTAAGAGACTTTATCCAGAAGAACTACACACCTTATGACGGAGACGAGAGTTTCCTTGAAGGCCCGACAGAGGCGACCAATAAGTTATGGGGGCGTCTGCAGGAACTTCAGAAGGAAGAGCGAAGCAAGAACGGCGTTCTTGATATGGAGACAGAGATCGTATCTTCCCTCACTGCCTACGGACCGGGATATATTGATGAAAGTATGAAGGATCTTGAGCAGGTTGTCGGTCTTCAGACAGACAAGCCGCTGAAGAGAGCATTTATGCCATACGGTGGAATCAAGATGGCAGAAGAGGCCTGCGAGACTTATGGATATAAGCCAAGCGAGAAGCTTCATGAGATCTTTACCAAGTATCATAAGACACATAACCAGGCGGTTTTTGATGCATATACACCGGAGATGCGTGCGGCTCGTCACAGCCACATTGTAACAGGTCTTCCGGACACCTACGGTCGTGGACGTATTGTCGGTGACTATCGTAGAGTGGCTCTTTATGGAATTGATTTCCTGATCGAGAAGAAGGAAGCGGATAAGGCTCACTGCGGAAACGGAACAATGACAGAGAAGGTTATCCGTCTGCGTGAGGAGATATCCGAGCAGATCAAGGCACTGCATGGTATGAAGGCTATGGCAGAGACCTATGGCTTTGATATCAGCAAGCCGGCAAGAAATGCAAAGGAAGCGGTTCAGTGGTTATACTTCGGTTACCTTGCAGCCATTAAGACACAGAATGGTGCGGCAATGTCCGTTGGACGTGTTTCTACCTTCCTTGATATCTATATTACAAGAGACCTTGCAGAGGGAACTCTGACAGAGAGCCAGGCACAGGAGCTCATTGATCACATGGTCATGAAGTTCCGTATGGTTAAGTTTGCCCGTATTCCTTCTTATAACCAGCTGTTCTCCGGCGATCCGGTGTGGGCAACACTCGAGGTTGCAGGTATCGGTATGGACGGTCGTCATATGGTTACCAAGAACGACTACCGTTTCCTGCATACCTTAGAGAACATGGGACCATCTCCTGAGCCGAACCTTACGGTTCTTTACAGCTCTGATCTTCCGGAGGTGTTCAAGAAGTATGCGGCTAAGATCTCTGTTACAACATCTTCCATCCAGTATGAGAACGATGACGTTATGAAGCCGGTATGGGGTGACGATTACAGCATCTGCTGTTGTGTATCCGCTACACAGACCGGTAAGGAGATGCAGTTCTTCGGTGCTCGTGCCAACCTTGCAAAGGCTCTTCTGTACGCCATCAACGGTGGTAAGGATGAGAAGTTCAAGGGTAAGGACGGTAAGCATATGCAGGTAGGTCCTGAAATTGCTCCGATTACCTCCGAGGTACTTGACTATGCAGAGGTTTCTCATAAGTATGACATCATGTTAGACTGGCTGGCAGATCTGTATGTCAACATCCTGAATCTGATCCAGTACATGCATGACAAGTACTACTATGAGAGCGCAGAGATGGCTCTGATCGATACCGATGTACGCCGTACCTTTGCTACCGGTATTGCAGGTTTTTCACATGTTGTGGATTCTCTTTCCGCTATCAAGTATGCGAAGGTTACACCGGTTCGTGACGAAGAGGGCGTTACCGTTGATTTTAAGATCGAGGGTGACTTCCCGAAGTACGGTAATGACGATGAGAGAGCGGACAAGATCGCAGTGGATCTTCTTAAGACCTTCATGAATAAGATCAAGAAGTACGATACCTACCGTGATTCTGAGCCTACAACATCCATCCTTACCATTACATCCAATGTGGTATACGGTAAGGCTACCGGAGCTACACCGGACGGACGTGGCGCATTCAAGCCATTCGCACCGGGAGCTAACCCTGCGTACGGAGCAGAGGAGAGCGGACTTCTTGCATCTCTTAACTCTGTTGCAAAGCTTCCATATGAGTACGCTCTGGATGGTATTTCCAATACCCAGACTATGACACCGGATTCTCTGGGCCATGACGATGCTGAGCGCAGTGAGAAGCTGGTACATGTCTTAGACGGATACTTTGATCAGGGTGCACATCATCTGAATGTGAACGTATTCGGTAAGGAAATGCTTTTGGATGCTATGGAGCATCCGGAGAAGCCGGAGTACGCTAACTTCACGATCCGTGTATCAGGATATGCGGTTAAGTTTATTGATCTGACACGCGAGCAGCAGATGGATGTACTGACAAGAACATTCCACCACAGCATGTAAGAGCGGGTGAACAGATAAAAAGGGGGCAGGCCGTTTGTAAAACGGGCCTGCCCTTTTTATGGAACTTAACGGTAGTTTTCCGGCATTGGGATCAACTCGTTCATTAGAACGATGCCGTCCTTGTTGTTACGCTTGACATCATAGAGTGCGTGATCGGCAGCGTAGAGGAAGTCCCAGGTACGGTTCTTTCCCTTTGGGACAGATTGGCAGATACCCTGGGAGATGGTCATGCCGGGAAGGGTCTCGCCGTTTTCTGCCGTAATGGAAAGATCGGCCACCTTTTCTTTGATCCTGCCGGCAATGGAGAGGATCTCCTCGTCCGTTTTGTTCTCGTAGATAAGAACAAACTCATCCCCGCCGTAGCGGAAGGCTGTTACCGAATCATTGGTAAGGGAGGATAAAAGTTCGCCCAGGGCAGACAGATACCGGTCGCCGTTCTGGTGGCCAAGGGTGTCGTTATAATCCTTGAAGTTGTCGATGTCCAAAATCTCAATGGCCAGGGTGGTCTTGTCGGCATAAGCCTTGTCAAAGGCGCATTCGGAGGTGTCGTTGAAGGCAAGACGGTTCGGAAGTCCGGTGAGAGGATCGGTGGTTGCCTGGTGTAGAAGTCGTGCATTCTTTTGACGAAGCTCATCCAGGTCGTTACGGAGATTTAAGAAGTGGACGTATTCCTTGTTGGTCTCATCCATGTAGTCTTCTGTTGCGGCATAGTAGAGGCGGGAGGCTTTCAGCTCGTTCGCATCATCTTCTACATACTGGTAGTATCGGATCGCAAGTCTGGCTAATGCCTGGCGAATGAAGGGAATATCACAGTGATCGACCTGTGGCATAAGGATATCGAGGATGACCTTTACCGGATCAGGGTAACCGCTTTTTAGCATAAAGCCTGCAAAGTTTAAGATATCCGCAAGATCATCGATCTTTAAGGCCTTCTTCTCAAGTTCTTCAATGAGAACACGGGTAAGACGGAACATGGATGTCTTGTCATCGGTCTTATAGGCATATGCGATGGCTGCCTGAAGATATAGGGCGTCGGTGAAAACGTCCTGCTTTTCCTCTTCCGGAAGTTCGTCGATCATGGCATTCAGCTGCTTCATGGAAGCATTCATAAGGTCAGGATTGTTCTGCGTGACAGCATTCAGTATGAGCTGGCAGAGGGTATAAGAGTATAAGGTAAAGTAGTATGCGTCGTCTTTTCCGCATTTTTTGATGCAATCGATGGCAGTATCATAGTGGCAAAGAGACTGATCCCGCTGTCCCATCTGGTCATATTGGGCTCCGATGTTATATTCAAATATAGCTTCAAGTCGGGGACTTTTTGCCTTACGGGCATGGAAAATGGCCTGCATATAGTAGTCGAAAGCAAGCTCGGTCTGGCCGTGGTCCGTGGCATTGATGCCGAGAAAGTTGTAGCATCGGGCCAGGATGTAGATATCATCAGGGTGGTTGACATGGTTGTCCAGATGCAGGATGGCCCGGCGTAAATACTGGTAGAACCTGTCATAGAACTCAGGATGCTTGTAGTAGTATTCTGCGAAGTAAAAGCAGGCTCTGCCGGTAAGGGCGTCGTTGCCGGTTTTTTCTGCATACGTTAAAATACTCTGACAGGTATCAAGATAGTCCTGGGGCAGAGTGAACCGGTCGACCTCTACCTTTTCAAGAGCTTTTTGAATTGAAATTGGATAAGACATGGTGTTCATAGTACTTTACCTAAATTGAAATCCGATTGCTTACATATATTTTGTTAATTATAACAGAAGCAATATTGACAAACAAACGTTGATTGTTACAATTGTGACGCGGAGGTTACATATAAGTTTGAAACAGAAAGGTAGCGGTTAGATCCTATTAAAGGGCAACACAAACA
>CAMGZH010000006.1 GCA_946182825.1 uncultured Lachnospiraceae bacterium | reverse complement strand
ACCCTCCAAACCAAGTGCTGATAACGCAACTCCACCAAAATCTACTTTTTTTCTTGTTCTCTGTTCAGATTTAAGAATGTAGAACATGTCCTCAATAAAAAAGATGAGATCCACTCCCAATCTTAGATCGTCGCAAACACCTTCTAAACTTTCTTTATCCGATTGACGGATCACTTCTACCGGTTCTGCCGTTGAAATGTATTTTCCGATGCGATACGGAAAATAATATTCTTTCACAAATTCTCCTGCTTCATCCATAATTCCCCGGAATGCAATTCCAAGTCCCGGGAGATATTCCTTACGGATCTCAGCAAACTCATAACCTTCTGAATCTACAATTTCCTGTACACTATCCGGATTAATCTTTGCTTCCTGGTAGATTTGTTCCAGTTCCTTCTGTCCGACATTTTTAAATCCTATGGAACGAAGATAACTGTGCATAAATTTCCTCTCTTAATCTTCTCCATTAAGTGCTTTCTGAAGTGCCTCATCTTCTTCCGGGGAAAGACCTACGATGGAATTACCATCAATGATCTCTTTGATGTAGCTATAGCTACCTTCCCTGCTGTGGACACAGTTGATAACAAAACCATTATCCTTTTCATTTAATAGAGCCAAGGTATAGCTTAACTTGCCACCCATCTCATCCAGAGCATCATATTTCAAAAGACCCATTTTCTGATAGCAACCTACCATCTTTTCTTTCATTTCCTTTAACAGACGCTCATTGTTTTCATTCTTCTGATCCAACTCGTCAACCTTCTCCAGTCGATAGATCAGAGTGTCCTCCAGTGACTTCACATTTTTGCCCTTCATAAAGGACTCGTATCTCTTCTTCAAGCTGGAAATCCTGGCTGCCTGAACCAGAATCAAAATAAGAAGAAGGACAGCAAATCCTGCCACTCCGATCACAATATAATCTGTTGGAATTCCTAAATATGTTTCAAACATCTCTCTTCACCTTTAGAACACATGTTTACTTCTGGAGTCGATCCAGAATTGCCTCAAATTCATCTCTTGTATAATATTCGATTTCGATCTTTCCCTTATTTTCATCCTTGGGGGCAATCGAAACCTTTGTACCCATCATCTGCTTCAGCTGCTCTTCCAACTTCTGATATTGAAGAAGAATCTGAGGATCGATCTCCTTTACCGGCTTCTCGGTCTTTTTCTTCTGAAGCTTTTTGATTTCTTTCTCAACGTCACGTACGCTCATCTTCTCATCGAAAACTCTCTGAGCAAATTCGAACTGCTTATCCTTATCTTCAATTGCAAGGATAGCTCTCGCATGTCCCGGAGAAATCATCTCATCAATGAGCATCTGCTGAACACGATCATCCAGCTTTAAGAGACGCATTGAATTTGTAACAGCTGTACGGCTCTTGCTTACCTTATCTGCAACCTCATCCTGTTTCAGATCAAACTCTTCCAGAAGTCTTCGATAAGCCAGAGCTTCTTCGATGGGATTTAAGTCTTCTCGCTGAATGTTCTCGATCAGTGAGATCTCCACGATCTCCTGTTCGGAAAGATCCCGAATAATAACCGGTACTTCTTTTAACCCGGCTTTCTTGGCAGCTCTCCATCGACGCTCACCGGCGATGATCTCATAATAGTCCTTTCGCTTCTGAACCAATAATGGAGATAACACACCGTACTGCTTAATAGACTCTGATAATTCTAACAGGGCATCCTCATTGAATAATTTACGAGGCTGCTCTCTGTTCGGTTCTACCTTATTAATATCAACAAGAACTCCGCCGTTTTCAACAGCCGGCTGCTCATCTCTTTTCGCAGCTGCTCCACCCGGCTTTTCCTTGATCAGACTATCCAGACCTTTTCCAAGTCCGCCCTTTTTTCCTGCCATAATCTATCTGCCTCTCTATTAAAAACTTAATTCAAGATTCTCTGTCTAAGTACCTTCCATTCTTCTTCCAAACAGATTCGGATCAGATATCCGTTCGATCAATGATCTCCCGGGCAAGGTTACGATAACTCTCGGCACCTGCGCTCTTACCATCATAAAGGTTGATCGGTAATCCATGAGATGGAGCCTCTGCAAGACGAACATTTCTCGGAATGATGGTCTGATAAATGGTCGTGTCCAGATTGGACTTAACGGTATCCACCACATCATTGGAAAGATTGGTTCGTCCATCATACATAGTGAATACCACACCATTGATCTTCAACTTATCATTCAGACGTTCCTGTACAAGCTCGATGGTATGCATCAACTGACTGATTCCTTCCAGAGCATAGTACTCACACTGAATCGGAACCAGAACAGAATCCGCTGTTGTCATAGCATTGACGGTCAACATATTAAGAGAAGGTGGGCAGTCGATCATAATATAATCAAAATCATCTGCAATATAATCCACCGCATTCTTCAGTATGTATTCCTTATCGTTGATTCCCAGAAGTTCGATCTCGGCACCGGCCAGGTTCACGTTTGATGGAATCACCTTAAGATTATCCAGACCCTCTACATCAACAATACTCTCTTTGATGGAACACTCGTCCAGCATTAATTCGTAAACGGTATTATCCAGATCATCTTTATCAATGCCAAGTCCACTTGTGGTATTACCCTGTGGATCCAAGTCAATAACCAGAACCTTCTTACCAAGTTCTGCCAGACAAGCTGATAAGTTAATAGATGTTGTGGTCTTTCCAACTCCACCTTTCTGGTTGGCGATGGCAATAATCTTTCCCATGGATTACTCTCCTCTTCTATATTTATTATAAGTAAAAACAATTTTGCGCATCCTTGCGGAGTGTTTCTCACAATCGGAGATTGGAACCCCAACTGAGATAAAAACCCGCTCTGCCATTATATCATTTAGAAAAAATGATTACCATAGTTGTGTTTCTTCCTCTTCGCCTATATCTTGCTATATCTAGTGTGTTTTCCCAAAAATGTTTCACGTGAAACCGCACAATTTATCTCAACCTATGGTGGAGGTATCATATTTCATCCACCAATATATGGTGGTTAACAGGATAATCATGTTTCACGTGAAACATAAAACAGTACCACTACATATAGCAAATCACAAGATATATAGAAAATAGAAGAAATTCAACACTTAAAATCACAACTGAGATACTCCCTAAACGAAAGACAAAAGCTGGTTGATCAGATTCTTAATTTCAATCTTCGCTCCCATCGGATCAGCAGGCAACCTGTCATCTACTTCATGTAGCTGTTTTAATAGATTCGTCAACTGCTCCTTAGTAAGAGGTTCCTCCGAACGATTGGAATCCGATATTGTAACAGAACGAAAATCTGATGCCAGTTCCTCCTGAAGATGATACGATGAAAGATCCTCCGAGGATGAAACCGCATGAAGATCTTGATTTTTCGAATCAAAAGATGACTCCGGTCGAAGCATATCTTCCGATGGAAGGTTCTCCGTGAAACCTTTGGAATCGGAAAACTGTGGCTGAATCAGATTCGACACCTCATCAAAGGAAGAAGAAACAGTATCATACTCCTGTCGGATTCCATCGATCTTCACCTGTATTTCCTTTGCGTCTTCTTTTAATACAATGATCTTCTGCTCCAGTTCATCGATCT
The DNA here is from genome assembly GCA_946182825.1 of uncultured Lachnospiraceae bacterium. Classification (GTDB taxonomy): domain Bacteria; phylum Bacillota; class Clostridia; order Lachnospirales; family Lachnospiraceae; genus Weimeria. The sequence goes on along the minus strand of CAMGZH010000006.1, from coordinate 96,909 downwards.
GACGGATCTTTGGACTATCCAAACGTCGGGGTGAAAAAACAGAAAAAGGCTCCACCTGCTCCTTTTTTAAAAGAGCAAGAAACTTCTCACCTTCACGGATTTCTTTTAACATTTGATCCCGCTGAGATGTAAGCTCCTTGATCTGCGAAGAAAGATCATCCTTTCTTTCCTGTAAAAAATCAATTACCATATACCCTCCTATGTTAAAGGTTCTTTCGATGGTACTCCTGCTTTTCTAGGAAAACGCTTTGGTGTAGCTTTTACCTTACGAATCATAACGATACTTCTATGAAGATCGGTCTGAGGCAGAACATAATGATGAACGAATTCCACTTCACCGCCCAGCAATTCGATTCCATGGGAGGCCTTCTCGATTTCCTCTTCTACCGTATCTGTTTTATATGCGATAAAATATCCTCCTACCTTAACAAAAGGCAGGCAGTATTCGGATAAGGTTGCCAGATTTGCTACTGCTCTGGAGACAACAAAATCCTGCTGTTCTCGATATTTTTTATCCTTGGCGAGAATCTCTGCTCGACTGTGAACATAGTCTACATGATCGAGATGCAGAATTTCACCGCATTCCTTCAAGAAATTGATCCGCTTCATCAAAGAATCTGTAAGAACCAAATGAATCTGTGGGAACATGATCTTCAATGGAATTCCCGGAAAACCTGCACCGGTTCCAAGATCCATAACCGATGCTCCTTTTTCAAAAAGAGAAAGAACAAGGTCACGCTTCTCTTGAGGTAACGCTGCAATTCCAAGAGAATCTACAAAGTGCTTATCGACAACTTCCGGCCACTCGGTAATGGCAGTAAGATTCATCACCTCATTAATTGCAACCAGATGATGATAATAATCCATAAACTTTTGGTCCGTACCTTCCGAACCATCTAAACCAAATTGTTGAAGTTTCACGTGAAACAATGACAAATCAAGACTCACTCTTTACCTCCTTTTGAAGATATTTACCGGAATCCAGGTAAACCAGTAATACAGACAGATCTGCAGGAGAAACTCCCAAAATTCTGGAAGCCTGACCCATATTTTCCGGACGGATCTTCTTTAACTTCTGACGTGCTTCGATACGAAGAGACGGAACATCATCATAATCAATGGAAGACGGAATTTTCTTATTCTCGATCTTCCGGAAATGCTCCACCTGTTTTTTCTGTCGAAGGATATAGCCCTCGTATTTAATCTGAATATCAACCTGTTCCCGGATGCCGGCCTCCAGATTCGGACGATTTGGATCCAGCGGAGCCAGCTTATCATAAGAAAGTTCCGGTCTGCGAATCAATTCTTCCAAACTTGCCCCGGAGATGACACCAATACTGTCAAAGGCATGCAGCAGATCCTGTGTATGTTCATTACCACTGACAAAGACTTTCTTCACCCTGGCAATCTCATCATCGATCATCTTCTGCTTCTTTTCTACTGCTGCATATCGATCTTCATCAATAAGACCAACGCGATATCCGTATGGAGTTAATCGAAGATCTGCATTGTCCTGTCGAAGAAGTAATCGATACTCGGAACGAGATGTCATCATTCGATATGGCTCCGTCAGTTCCTTGGTCACAAGATCATCGATCAAAACACCAATATAACCGTCGGCCCGATTCAATACCAACGGCTCTTCTCCCTTCACATAAAGAGCTGCATTGATTCCGGCAATCAGTCCCTGACAGGCTGCCTCTTCATATCCACTACTACCATTAAACTGACCACCAGAATACAGACCCTCGATTGCTTTAAAACCAAGGGCATGCGTCAACTGTTTTGAGTTGATACAATCATACTCAATGGCATAGGCATTCCGAACGATCTCAGCATGTTCGAGTCCCGGAATCGTATGATAAAAAGCATGCTGCACAGCCTCCGGCATGGAGGAGGAAGCACCAGAAATATACATTTCGTTGGTGGATAAACCCTCTGGCTCAACAAACAACTGATGTCGCTTCTTATCGGAGAACTTTACCACTTTGTCTTCCAGTGAGGGGCAATATCTAGGACCCGTTCCTTCGATCACTCCGGCATAGATTGGGCTCTCATCCAGGTGATCCATAATGATCTGGTGGGTCTTTTCATTGGTATAAGTCAAATAGCAAGAAACCTGAGGTTTCTGGATGCTCATGGGATCCGTTGTAAAGGAAAATGGCACGATGGTATCGTCACCAAACTGCTCTGTCATCTTGGAATAATCGATGGTATTACCGTCAATTCTTGCCGGAGTACCGGTCTTAAAGCGGAGAAGTTCTACGCCATTGTCCAATAATGACTGACTTAAGAGGTTTGCTGCCTTTAAACCGTTGGGACCGTTATATTCAATAACATCTCCATAAAGACAACGGGCTTTTAAATAGGTTCCGGTACAGAGCACAACTGCATCCGCAAAATAGGTTGCACCAGACACGGTCTTTAATCCTCTGATCTTATGATCTTCGATCAATAACTCTGAAACTTCTGCCTGACGAAGGGTAAGATTCTCTGTCCTTTGGAGAACTCTTCTCATCTCCAGAGAGTATTCCAGTTTATCCGCCTGACAACGAAGCGAATGCACGGCCGGGCCTTTGGAGACATTCAGCATTTTTGACTGAAGAAAAGTCTTATCAATATTCTTCGCCATCTCACCACCAAGAGCATCGATCTCCCGAACCAGATGTCCCTTGGAAGATCCTCCGATATGGGGATTACATGGCATAAAAGCAACAGAATCCATGCTGACGGTAAACATAATGGTCTTTAGACCCATTCGGGCAGATGCCAATGCCGCTTCACAACCGGCATGGCCTGCTCCCACAACAATAACCTGATAGGTTTCTTCTAAAACAGACATAACTGTCCTTTCTTAAAAACGTAATTACAACAAGCTCCCTATTTATATAGAAGTAACTGATCTTACTTACCCATACAAAAATCAGCAAAGATCCGATTGACCAGATCCTCATCCACTGCCTCACCTAAGATCCTACCCAGAGAAGTGTAGGCATCCATCAGATCAATAGAAAAGAAATCCTCTGTCATTCCGTCATCCACCGACTGGCAGACTAACTTCAGAGAATGAACAGCTGCATCCAATTCCAGTTTATCTCGTTCGGAGGAAACATAGAAATCCTCAGAGCCACCCAATGCCCCATGAAAGAACAAATTGGTGATAACTTCTGTCAACTGATCCTTTCCCTCCCCTGTTTTTGTTGAAAAATATACCACAGGGCAGGTGACATTTTGGCAAAACTCTTCAATATCATCATGAAAATCAAGATCAGACTTATTACATAATAAAACCACCTGTTTATCCTGAATTTCCTGATACAGTCTCTTATCATCCTCAGACAAAGACCGGGAAGAATCAAGAAGAAAGAGAATCAGATCAGCCTGATCAATGGATGCAATGGCACGATCCACTCCGATCTTCTCGATGGTATCCTCTGTTTCCCGGATGCCGGCAGTATCGATCAAATGTAAGGTCAGATCCCCAAGACGAACCGACTCTTCCAACGTATCTCTTGTAGTTCCCGGAATGTTAGAGACGATCGCCCTCTCCTGCCTGGATAAAAAGTTAAGGAGGGAGGACTTACCAACATTGGGTCGACCAACAATGGCTGTCCGAATCCCGTTATGAATCAGAGAGCCTTCCCGATAACTGGAAGAAAGCTTCTGTAGTTTGGAGATAACAGGAAGAAGTTTGTCCTTTAAGGTCTGACCATAGGTACCAAGATCATAATGCTCCGGATCATCCAATGCAGCCTCAATATAGGCTGTCTCATGCAGGATCTGATCCCGGATTCCTTTGATCTCATCCGAAAAGGTTCCCTTCAACTGCTTCATGGAATTTTTCAAAGCAGCTTCGGAATCGGCTTCGATCAACTCCATAACAGAAGCAGCCTGAGAAAGATCTAACCGACCGTTTAAAAAGGCACGTTTTGTAAACTCACCGGGTTCAGCCGGACGGATTCCTAATCCATAAACCAGAGAAAGAACCTTTTTCATTACAAGAACACCACCATGGCAGTTGATCTCTGTAACATCCTCTCCTGTATAACTATGGGGTCCCCGCATAACGGAAACCAGGACCTCATCGATGATCTCATCACCATCTACAATCTTGCCGTAATGAATGGTATGGGTTTTTGCCTCCGCCAGGGTGACTTTTCCACAAAAGATCTTATCCGTGTTGATAACTGCCTCCGGTCCACTAATACGTATAATACCGATTCCCGCAGGAGATAAAGGCGTAGCCGGTGCTGCAATCGTATCCATTTCAAACATAGGATCATTCTCCAATCAAACTATATTAAGATAAAAAGCATGTATATTTTAATATAACAAATCTGATAGAAATTAAAAAGACTTTCACCCCAGGATTCCCAGTGTTTCAACAAAAAAATACCTGTTTTTCAAACAAATGTCTGAAAAACAGGTATCCTATTATTTTCTCTTTAAAGCGATCACAACATGGCGATATGGCTCTTCACCCTCGCTATGTGTAACAATTGCTTCATCATCCTGGAGAGCGTAATGAATGATTCTTCTCTCGTAAGGATTCATAGCTTCAAGGGAAGCCGGACGTCTGGTCCGCTTAACCTTATAGGCTACGTTACGGGCAAGATTCTCTAACGTCTCCGTTCTGCGTCGACGGTAATCCTCGGTATCCATCTTAACACGAATGTAAGTCGTTGACTTACGATTCACAGCAAGATTGGTGAGATACTGAAGTGAATCCAATGTCTGTCCACGCTTTCCAATGATGATTCCCATCTCCGGGCCGGAAAGTTCGATGTTAAGAACTCCGTCAACATCATCGAATGTTGCATCAATAGCAACCTCAAGACCCATCTTATCGAAAACATCTGCCAGAAAATCAGCAGCGATGTCAGATGGAGACTGGGCACTATCCACAATGGCCTTTTCTTCAGGCTCTTCAAATGTAGAGATCTCATCAATAACAGGATCTTCCACCTTCTTACGAGCACGGATCACAGCATTTTTACTACCGAATCCTAAAATTCCATTGCTTCCTGCCTCTACAACTTCGTAATCCAACTGATCAGAAGAAGCTCCCAGCTGAATCGAAGCCTTTGTAAGAGCATCATCAACACTCTTACCTGTAAATTCTGTGAATTCCATAAGAAAACCTCCGAATTCATAAGAGATCAATTAATGCTTACTGTTACGTTCATTAAAATCCTTTACCATGTTTGCCTTCTGGGCCATAGAACCGGACTTTGCGTTCGAACGAGCCTGTGCCGCCTTGTTCAGCTGCTGGATCTTCTCATCGGAGAGGTCCGCTTTGCTGTTCATAGACTTTGTGCTCATGTTCGCATACTGCAACATACGATCACGCTTAATACCGCGCTTCTCTGCCTTTGCAGCAGCCTTCTCTTTGTTCTTTTCAACAATCTGGGCAACATCCAGATTCTCAAAATGACGATTCAGGAAAACCTGCTGAACCGTACGAACCAGTGCACCGGCAATCCAGTAAATGGAAAGACCAACCGGAGTGGTGAAGGAAATAAACAGTGACATCAAAGGCATCAACATGTTCATCGTCTTCATCTGACGTGCCATCTGATCATTATCACCCATGGAAGCTGTCGGCATCATCTTAATATTCAAAAGCTGTGACAGATATGCACAAATTGGAACAAGTAAGGCTAAAATAGCCAGTCCCATGTGACTTCCGAAATTAGCCTTGATCAGGCTAAGTGGAGTATCTGAAATATTCAGGCTAATGAAATAATTAACATGCGAAAGCTTATCCTGCGTGTCTGTGATGGTGTCTGCCAGATTTGGGAAAGCATCGCGAAGAGAATCCCAACCGGAAGCACTGAGCTTATAAGCTAAATCAACAACGTAATTATGAAGTGCCTCACCCTTAGCAGAAAAATCTACGGTTGTTCCGGTGAGCTTGGCAGCCTTGTGAATGGAATCTAACTTTGTAGCAAAACCGTCTGTTGCAACGATTCCGTTAACCATATCACCAAAGATACCCTTAACACTTCCAAGGTATGCAGGAATATTATAAAACACTCTGTACAAAGCAAACAGAATCGGCATCTGAATGATCAGCTGTACACAGCTTCCCATAGGAGATACACCATACTTATCATACAGTGCTGTTGTCTCCTCCTGCATTGCCTGCATAGAAATCTGATCTCTCTTACCCTTATACTTTTCCTGAATAGCCTTCAGTTCCGGCTGAATCTTACGCTGAAGCATAGAAAACTTCTGCTGCTTGTAAGTCAGTGGGAAGAGGCACATGTAAATAACGATCGTGAAAAGAATAATAGCAATTGCAATTGTACCATTATGGATTCCAAGCACGTTATAAAGGAAAGAATAGATCTGATCCATAACCCAGCCTAATCCCTGAGCGATAGGTCCTAAGAACTTACCGCTGTAGGCTGTAAGATAAATCGCACTCAAAATGTTCCTCCTGATTTAGGGAACAGGGTCATACCCACCCTTAGAAAAAGGATTACAGCGAAGGATCCTCCAAGCAGCCAAAGCAGAGCCTTTGACAGCTCCATATTTTTGTACAGCCTCAAGCCCATACCTGGAACAAGTGGGACAATAAGGGCACTTATTGACTCTCATTGGAGATATATACTTTTGATATAAACGAATAAAAAAGATAATTAACTTTTTCGCCATAACCATCTCTCTCCCTTTCATGTCTTATTCAATTTTCAAGTGGTGAAGATCCATAAGTCGAAGCATAGACCGCTCAAGGGTATGAAAATCACAATCCTTTGCAGCTCCTCTCAGGATGACTGTTAAATCCTGCCCGGGGCAGAACTCCTCTTCATGCAGTCGATAAATTTCTCGTATCAGTCTCGTCAAATGATGTCGTACAACAGAATTTCCCACCTTCTTGCTGACTGAGATACCAAGTCTATTACGATCTGTCCCATTCGGCAAGACATAAAGCACCAGATAATGATCGGCTTTAGACTTACCCTTACGATAAACTTTTCGAAAATCTGAATTTTTCTTTAATGATTCACTAAACTTCATACTCTTCTCAACAAAAAAGAAAAGACCACATTACTGTGGCCTTATGCGGAAAGCTTCTTTCTACCCTTAGCGCGTCTAGCAGCAATAACCTTGCGGCCACCCTTTGTGCTCATTCTGGAACGGAATCCATGAACCTTAGCTCTCTGACGCTTCTTTGGCTGAAATGTCATCTTCATATGAATGTATCCTCCTTCTTCTAAAATTTATTCTGCCATGTACAAATCCCGTCTGAGATAAATAGGCAGAACATCAATGCTGATTATAGCAAAAATATAGAAAAAGTCAAGATATTAGTTGAAATCAACGTTTTTCCACAGAAGTAAACAAAATAACCAGAAGTTATTCACATTGTGTTGATAACTCTGTGGAAAACTTTTTCAAATGTGTTTATTTGGAGTTTAAAACAGCAAGAAACGCTGAAAAACTCTAGGTTTTCGTCCCGTTGATAGGTTTATACCTCATTTTCGGATTTTTCACAAGAGGTCATCGATCTAATATATTCTTATATGATTTTCCGAAGATATAAACACCCCCTAAAACGGATTATAAACACCCTGAAAGGAAAAAAAGGAAAATCAACTACCCTATATAAGAAAGGTTGCAGTTTTAAGGGGATTTGGTTAAAATAGAGGATAGAGTTTTGTCGCTTTTTGGGAATGGAAAACGAGTTTCTTCCTATATAAATAGAGAAATTTGGAGTAAGAATTAATGAACCAGTTAAAAGATAAGTGGGAAGATATCCTGCTGGCAGTAAAAGAAGAATACGGCATAACGGATATTTCCTTTAAGACCTGGCTTAAGCCATTGGAGCTATATTCCGTGACAGATGAAGAGATCACAGTTATGGCAAGCAATGAAACGGACAAGCTGGGAATTAATTACATCGCCAAAAAATACGAAAAGCTCTTAGTTATTAAGATCTTTGAAATGACGGGGAAGGAATATAAGATTAACTTTATCCTATCAAGGGATGTTGAAGAGAAGAACTCTACTGCTCCTACCCAGTCAGAACGAAAGAATCCGAATTATATTAATTCCAATTTGAATGAACGATACACCTTCGACACCTTTGTCGTAGGTAACAATAACCGATTTGCACAATCTGCTGCCTTGGCCGTAGCGGAATCACCGGGAGAACACTACAATCCTCTCTATATTTACGGTGGTCCGGGACTTGGTAAGACTCACCTGATGCATTCCATCGGTAATTTTGTGTTGCAACAAGATCCGGATAAGAAGGTTCTATACGTTACTTCCGAGGAATTTCTGAACGAAGTCATCGAATCCATCCGTAGTACCAACAATACTTCCACCATGAGTAAATTCCGTGAGAAGTATCGTACGGTTGATGTTTTAATGATCGATGATATTCAGTTTATTATAGGAAAGGAAAGTACGCAGGAAGAATTTTTCCACACATTCAACGCGCTCCACGCAGCCGGTAAGCAGATCGTATTAACTTCCGATCGACCGCCGAAGGAGATGGAGACTCTGGAATCCCGTATCCGTTCCCGTTTCGAATGGGGATTAATGGCGGATATCGGTAATCCGGACTACGAAACGCGAATGGCCATCTTACGTAAGAAGGTAGAGGATGATCATATCCAGCTGAAGGATGAGATCTTAAATTATATTGCTACGAATATTAAGACCAATATCCGTGAGATCGAGGGTGCTTTGAATAAACTGATTGCTTATTCCAACATTGAGAAGACCCCGATCACTATGGAAATTGCTGAAAAGGAGCTGCAGAATATTATTGCTCCGGATAAGCCAAAGGAAATTACTCCACAATTAATAATTGAAGTTGTAGCCGATCATTATGGTATCACCATTGACCAGATGACCTCGAAGAACAGAAGCCGAACCATCGCGGAGCCCCGTCAGATCGCCATGTATCTGTGTAAGGAGATGACGGATTCCCCACTGGAAGCCATTGGATCCTTCCTTGGTGGACGAGACCACTCCACAATTATCCACGGTGCCAACAAGGTTTCTGAACAATATGAACAAGACGATGCTTTTAGGGAGCAGATCGATGCGATCAAGAAGAAGATCGACCCCAACTAGGTCTTTCTTATTCACACCCTATTAAGAGCAAACCAACGATACTTCAACGGTAATTTGAAAGTTATCAAGTATCATTTTTTCAGTATTTATAAGGGTTTGAGAGGCTTTTCCACTTATTGACAGACCTTAAGAATACGATTACTAATTTTAATTAATAATATATGCGGATCTTGCCGAAAGGAGTACACACAAATTCATGAAAATCACTTGTTCACAAAATGCGCTGCTGAATGGTGTCAACATTGTATCCAAGGCAGTTCCAAGTAAAACTACTATGGCAATCCTTGAATGTATTCTGATTGATGCTTCAAAGGGAGAGATTAAGCTAACAGCAAATGATATGGAGATGGGAATCGAAACCGTAATCCCTGAAGGTACCATTGAACAGCCAGGTATTATTGCTTTGGATGCTAAGCTTTTTTCAGATCTTATTCGCAATCTGCCAAAGTCGGATGTTACCATCGAAACAAACGAAACATTCCAGACTATCATTCGATGTGAGAATGCAGAATATAAGATCGTTGGCAAATCCGGAGAGGATTTTTCCTATATTCCGGTTATTCCAAGAAACCAGCCTTTGATCATCTCCCAGTTTACACTGCGGGAGATTGTACGCCAGACCAGCTTTTCTATTTCTGACAATGATACCAATAAGATGATGACGGGTATCCTTGTTGAAATCAATGGAAATCATCTGAAGATGGTTGCACTGGATGGACATCGTATTTCCATTCGTGTCATTGAACTGAAAGACAGCTATGAGAACAAGAAAGTCATTGTTCCGGGTAAGACCCTGAACGAGATCAGTAAGATCATTAACGGTTCCATCGAGGATATGATGGAGATCTATATTACAGATAACCATATTATCTTTGAGTTTGAGAATACCACCATGGTTTCCAGACTCATTGATGGTGAGTATTTCCGTTATGAGCAGATGATGAAGTCGGACTATGAGACAAGAGTCCGTGTGAACAAGCGTGAACTTATGGACAGTATTGCCCGTGCTACTCTTCTGGTTAAGGAGGGTGACAAGAAACCGATCATCATGAACATTGAAGGTCAGAATATGGAGCTTACCTCCAATTCTTTCATTGGTTCCATGAAGGAAGACCGAACCGTTGAAAAAGAGGGTAAGGATATCATGATTGGATTCAATCCGAAATTCTTTATGGATGCACTTCGTGTCGTTGATGATGAGGAAGTCAATCTGTATATGTTAAACCCTAAGGCTCCGTGTTTTATTAAGAACGAGCAGGAAACCTATATTTATATTATTCTTCCTGTTAATTTCAGTTCAGTTAAGTAGGATATATGACAGAGATTAAAATCAGAGAAACAGATGAATTTATCAAACTCGGTCAGCTTATGAAAAAGGCAAACTGGGTCTCATCCGGGGTAGAGGCGAAAGTCTATATCCAGGATGGTGAAGTTACAGTCAATGGTGAAGTGGATACACGCCGTGGAAGAAAGCTCTACGATGGAGATGTTGTGGAGTATAACGGTGAAACGGTAAAGGTCGTAAGATGATCCTGACATCCATGAAGCTGAAGGATTTCCGTAATTACGAGAATCTGGAGATTCAATTTGATCCGGATACCAATATCATTTACGGAGATAATGCCCAAGGCAAGACGAATATTCTTGAAGCTTTATACCTTTCAGGAACAACAAAGTCACATAAAGGCAGCCATGAAAAAGAGATGATCCGCTTTGGCGAAAATGAATCTCATATCTGTACTACGGTTCTGAAGGATGGTAGGGAATATAAGATTGATTTTCATCTCAAGAAGAATCATGCCAAGGGAATTGCCATCAATAAGATTCCCATCAAGAAGGCTTCGGAGCTTTTTGGAATTTTAAATATTATTTTCTTCTCTCCGGAAGATCTTAATATTATCAAAAACGGTCCGGACCGGCGTCGGCGCTTTATTGACAGTGAGCTTTGCCAGATCGATAAAATATATCTTTATAATTTATCAAATTATAAAAATGCTCTTCAACAGCGTAATAAGCTGTTAAAAGAGATATACTATAATCCGTCTTTGAAAGAGATTCTGCCGGATTGGGATGACCAGCTGGTGGAATACGGAAAAAAGATCATTGAGCGGAGACGGAGGTTTTTACAGGAGATCGCTCCTACTGTTACAGAACTGCATCGTCAGATCTCCGGTGGGAAAGAAATCGCAAAATTAAGCTATGAACCTAATATTGAGGACATGTTTTTTGCGGATGAACTGGTCAACTGCAGAGAAAGAGACCTGAAGCAGGCGCAGACAAACGTTGGTCCACATAGGGATGATATCAAGTTTGAAATTGACGGCATCGACATTCGAAGATTTGGATCACAGGGACAGCAAAGGACCTGTGCTCTCTCACTGAAACTTTCTGAGATTTCAGTGATTGAAAGTACAACAGGGGAACGACCTGTTTTATTGTTGGATGATGTTATGTCAGAACTGGATAGTAACCGTCAGAATTTTTTGCTGGGAAGTTTAAAGGATACACAGACCATCATTACCTGTACCGGTTTGGATGATTTTGTGAAAAACCGGTTTCCCATCAATAAAGTATTTGAAGTGGTGGCGGGCAAAGTCTTTGAAAAAGACGAAAACGGCGCCATCGTAAAGTGAGTGGAGGATAAACATGAGTGAACAGGAATACGGCGGAGACCAGATCCAAATTTTAAAAGGACTGGAAGCTGTTAGAAAACGTCCTGGTATGTATATCGGCAGCACCTCTTCCAGAGGTCTTCATCATCTGGTATACGAGATCGTTGATAATGCCGTTGACGAAGCATTAGCAGGATTCTGTAGTCACATTGTTGTTGAGGTCAATGATGGAGAGATCATCACGGTAAGTGATAATGGTCGTGGAATTCCGGTAGACATCAACCATGACGCAGGCAAACCAGCCGTTGAAGTTGTATTTACCGTTCTTCATGCCGGCGGAAAGTTCGGCGGTGGAGGATACAAGGTATCCGGTGGACTTCATGGAGTAGGTGCATCGGTTGTAAATGCTCTTTCCGAGTGGCTGGAAGTTCAGGTTCGTCGTGATGGTAAGATTTTCCAGCAGCGTTACGAGCGAGGAAACACAATGTATCCTCTGAAAGAGGTCGGAACCTATGAGGGAGAAAATACCGGAACAACCGTAACATTTAAGCCGGATGGCGAGATTTTTGAAGATACGATCTACGATTATGACGTACTGAAGGTTCGTCTTCGTGAAACAGCTTTTCTTACCAGAAATCTCAAGATTACACTTCGGGATAAGCGCGAAGGTCATGAGAAGGAAGATATCTTCCACTACGAAGGTGGAATCAAGGAATTTGTAGAGTACTTGAATCGTGGAAAAGAACCACTCTACTCTTCTATTATCTATTGCGAAGGTATTAAGGACGGAGTTCAGGTCGAAGTTGCAATGCAGCACAACGACTCATATAACGATTCTTCCTACAGCTTTGTAAATAACATCATTACACCGGAAGGTGGTACTCACGTGGCAGGTTTTAGAAGTGCAATCACTAAGACCTTTAATAACTATGCCCGTGAGAACAAAATTTTAAAAGATACCGATCCTCAGTTGACCGGTGATGATATTCGAGAGGGACTGACTGCCATCATCAGTATCAAGATCGGTGAGCCTCAGTTCGAAGGTCAGACAAAGCAGAAATTAGGTAACAGCGAAGCTCGTGGTGCGGTGGATAATATCGTAAGTGAGCAACTGACTTATTTCCTTGAGCAGAATCCTCAGGTTGCAAAGAGTATTTGCGAGAAGTCTCTTCTTGCACAGCGTGCCAGGGATGCTGCCCGTAAGGCGAGAGATCTGACCAGACGTAAGACGGCTCTTGAGTCAACCTCTCTTCCAGGAAAGCTTGCGGATTGCTCCGATAAGAATCCGGAAAACTGTGAGATTTTTATCGTAGAGGGTGACTCTGCGGGTGGAAGTGCGAAAACTGCGCGAAGCCGTGCAACTCAGGCGATCCTTCCTCTTCGTGGTAAGATCCTGAATGTTGAAAAGGCCCGGGAAGACAGAATCTACGGTAATGCGGAGATCAAGGCAATGATCACAGCATTCGGAACCGGTATTCTGGATGATTTTGATATCAGCAAACTCCGCTATCACAAGATCATCATTATGACCGATGCCGATGTGGACGGCGCTCATATTGCAACCCTGATGCTGACATTCCTTTATCGTTTCATGCCGGAACTGATCCGTCAGGGATATGTTTATCTTGCAATGCCGCCTCTCTATAAGATCGAGCGGAATCGTAAGATATGGTATGCATACAGTGACGAGCAGTTGAACAAGATCATGACAGAGATCGGTCGTGACGGTAACAACAAAGTCCAGCGTTATAAGGGACTTGGTGAGATGGATGCGGATCAGCTTTGGGAGACAACAATGGATCCGAAGAGTCGTGTCCTTAAGAGAGTACAGATGGACGATGATGATCTGTCTGAGGTTGATAAAGTTTTCTCAACACTGATGGGCGATAAGGTTGAACCGCGTCGTGAATTCATTGAAGAGAATGCGAAGTACGTACAGAACTTGGATATCTAATAGAGCGAGGAGCATATGGACGATACAATATTTGATAATATCCGGGATGTAGATCTCAAAAAAACAATGGAGACATCCTACATCGATTATGCCATGAGCGTTATTGCATCCCGTGCCTTGCCGGATGTAAGAGACGGACTCAAGCCGGTACAGAGAAGAATCCTCTACTCTATGAACGAGATGAGCAATTTCCCAGATAAGCCGCATCGAAAGTGTGCGCGTATCGTTGGAGATACCATGGGTAAATACCATCCGCATGGTGACTCATCCATTTATGGAGCAATGGTTAATCTGGCGCAGGATTGGAGCACGCGTTATCCATTGATCGACGGACATGGTAACTTTGGATCTGTGGATGGTGATGGCGCTGCTGCTATGCGATACACAGAGGCAAGACTTGCCAAGATCTCTCTGGCAATGATCCAGGATATCAATAAAGACACAGTAGATTTTGCGCCGAACTATGATGAGACAGAGAAGGAACCGGTGGTTCTTCCTGCCCGTTACCCGAATCTTCTGGTAAACGGAACACAGGGAATTGCTGTAGGTATGGCAACCAATATTCCGCCGCACAACCTGAAGGAAGTTGTGGATGCGGTTGTCCGTATCATCGATAATGAGGTGAATGAAGACCGTGATACCGATATCGATGAGATCATGCAGATCATCAAGGGACCGGATTTCCCGACCGGTGGCGAGATCCTCGGAGTCAGTGGTATCAGCGAGGCGTATCGAACAGGACGTGGCAAGATCAAGGTGCGTGCCGTAACCGATATCGAGCCTATGAGAAACGGCAAGAACCGAATCGTTGTTACTGAGCTTCCGTACTACGTGAACAAGGCGAGACTGATCTCCAATATTGCTGATCTGGTTCGTGATAAGCGATTGGACGGAATTACCGATCTTCGTGATGAGTCTTCCCGTGAGGGAATGCGTATCTGCATCGAACTACGTAAGGATGTTAACCCAACGGTAATGCTGAATAAGCTGTTTAAGCATACACAGCTACAGGATACCTTTGGTGTTATTATGCTTGCACTGGTAAATAACCAGCCGAAGATTTTAAATCTTAAAGAAATGCTGGGTTACTATCTGGAGCATCAGAAGGACGTTGTGACCCGTCGTACCAAGTTCGATCTGAATAAGGCACAGCAGAGAGCCCATATTTTAGAAGGCTTGTTGATTGCATTGGATCACATCGATGAAGTGATTCAGATCATCCGAAATTCTGAAACCGTTGAGAAGGCCAAGACATCCCTTATGCAGCGGTTTGGTTTATCCGATGCTCAGGCTCAGGCAATCGTAGATATGCGCCTTCGTGCTCTGACCGGTCTCGAAAGAGGCAAGTTGGAGAATGAATATAAAGAGCTTCAGGAGAGAATCGCATACTTACAGGGAATTCTCGGAGATATGAAAAAGCTTTTGGGTGTAATCAAAGAAGAGATCCTTGTATATGCCGACAAATATGGTGATGAGCGCCGTACATCCATCGGTTACGATGAGAATGAGATCAATATGGAGGATCTGATTCCGGATGATCCTACTGTAATCACCTTTACGAAGCTTGGATATATCAAGAGAATGAATACCGATAACTTCAAGGCTCAGAACCGTGGAGGTAAGGGAATCAAGGGAATGGAGACCATCGACGAGGATTACATCGTTGAGATGATGATGACGACGAACCATCATTACATGATGTTCTTCACCAACTTCGGCCGGGTTTATCGGTTAAAGGCATATGAGATTCCGGAGGCTTCAAGAACGGCAAGAGGAACGGCGATCATTAACCTGATTCCGCTCCAGCCGGAGGAGCATATTACTTCCATGATCCCGATGAAGGATGAAGAAGTAAGCAATGACGAGTATCTGTTTATGGCAACAAAGACAGGTATCGTCAAGAAGACAAAGCTTTCCGAGTTCAATAATATCCGTAAGAACGGACTGGTTGCTATCAATCTTAAGGAAAATGACAAGCTGATCGAAGTGAAGAAGATCACCGATGAGGACGACATTTTACTCTTCACGGTTCAGGGTCAGTGTACAAGATTCAAGGCAACAGAACTTCGTGGAACCGGTCGAACCGCAATGGGTGTCATTGGAATGAATCTTGCAGATCAGGATTATATCATTGCAATGCAGCTTGCATCCCAGGGCGAGTCCATCATGCTTGTATCCGAAAAGGGTATCGGTAAGTGCACATTAACATCAGAATTCCCGACAAAGCATAGGGGAACAAAGGGTGTTAAGTGTTATAAGATCACAGAAAAAACAGGCCAGCTTGTAGGAGCAAAGGCCGTGAATAAGGATGATCAGGTAATGCTGATCAACACAGAGGGTATCGTTATCAGGATCCGTGTTAACGAGACAACACTCTCCTCTCGTATTACTTCCGGCGTTAAGCTCATTGACCTTAAGGACAATGAGACGGTAGCATCCATCGCCAAAGTCAGAAAGGATGTTATCATGAACGAGGAAGAAGAGGCAGCAGCTGAAGCAGAAGCTGAGGCAGATCCGGAGGAGAACAAATAAAATGATCCGCGAAATAGATACCGCTGAAGTAACGAAAAATATCAAAGAGATGTGTATTTCAGTGAATTACCAGCTCTCTGATGATATGAAAAAGGTTTTTCATCATGCAGCACAGACTGAAGCTTCCCCCATTGGCAGGAAGGTTTTAGGACAGCTGGAAGATAACCTTACTATTGCAAAGGAACAAATGATTCCGATCTGTCAGGATACAGGAATGGCCGTTGTCTTTTTAGAGATCGGTCAGGATGTACACCTGACAGGGGGATCACTTGAAGATGCAGTCAATGAGGGCGTAAGACAGGGATATGTGGAAGGTTTCCTCAGGAAATCCGTCGTGTCGGATCCCATTGAAAGGTTCAACACAAAAGACAACACCCCTGCTATCCTTCATACAAGGATCGTTCCGGGAGAATCGATCCGTATCAAAGTTGCTCCCAAGGGATTTGGAAGCGAGAATATGAGTAAGGTATATATGTTAAAGCCGGCAGACGGAATAGAGGGAGTCAAGAAGGCTATCCTATCTGCAGTAGAAGATGCAGGACCCAATGCCTGTCCACCAATGGTGGTTGGTGTGGGTATTGGCGGCACCTTTGAAAAAGCGGCCCTTATGGCAAAGGAGGCTTTGACTCGGGAAGTCGGTACATCTGCAGAAAAACAGTGGGTAAAAGATCTCGAAGCTGAAATGCTTCAAAAGATCAATGCACTCGGAATTGGGCCGGCAGGCCTTGGTGGAACAACGACAGCATTGGCAGTCAATGTGAACACCTATCCTACGCATATTGCAGGACTTCCGATAGCAGTCAATATCTGCTGCCATGTAAACCGTCACATTCAGCGTGTTATCTAGATACACCAATTGTAAACAGGAGTTATCCACAAAATAGACGTTTTTTTCGTAAAAAAGTGGATAAGTACCCTGATTTGGAGAAAAACGTGGATATTCAAATGGAGTTGCCGATCACGGCAGAAAAAGCAAAAAAACTTCACATCGGAGATTTTGTATACCTTACAGGTGAGATGTATGTGGCAAGAGATGCGGCGCATAAGAGACTGATGGAGCTGATCTCCGAGGAAAAGGAACTTCCCATCGATCTAAAGGATGCGACCATTTACTACATGGGACCATCTCCGGCCAGAGAAGGCCGCCCTATCGGCTCTGCCGGTCCTACAACGGCAAGCCGAATGGATAAGTATGCTCCTACCCTTTTGGATCTTGGTGAGAAAGCCATGATCGGTAAGGGTAAGAGAACATCGGAGGTCCTTGAAGCGGTGGTTCGAAATGAGGCTGTTTATTTTGCAGCCATCGGAGGAGCCGGTGCATTGCTTTCCAAGTGCATTACGGAATCACAGATCATTGCCTATGAGGATCTTGGAGCGGAGGCAATACGTAAGATCACGGTGGAAAACTTCCCGGTGATTGTGGTAGCTGACTGCCACGGAGGCAATCTTTATGAAACTGCTCCAAAAGAATATAGAAATTTGTAAAAATCGTTTGACAAATACCTGTGTGTTTAATATAATAATTAAGCGTGCTGAACAGCACAGAAATGAATAGGTCATTTATGATCGGACTGGAGAAGTACTCAAGAGGCCGAAGAGGTGCCCCTGCTAAGGGTATAGGTCGGGAAACCGGCGCGAGGGTTCAAATCCCTCCTTCTCCGTATGGCGCCATGGCCAAGTGGTAAGGCAAAGGTCTGCAACACCTCTATCCCCGGTTCAAATCCGAGTGGCGCCTCTCTTTTAGCTCTCATCCTAACGGATGAGAGTTTTTTTATTTCAGTCGGAGAAGCCACTTCCTCTAAGTAAAGCGTAAAGATTTAAATTAAATAAGGGTGAAAAAGAACTTAAATAAAGAAAATATTAGACAAATGCGAAAAATAAGAAAAAAATGCTTGCACTACAACGCGTGAAAGCATATAATGACAACAATTTATAAAAGAAACCGTTGAAGCGGAGATCAAAGTTATGGAGCGCGCACAGAGAGTCCGGGCAGCTGAGAGCCGGATCGTATGCACATAGCCAAATGGACCGTGGAGGGCGCAGGGAAATGGAGTGATTCAGAGTATTCTGCGACGCGAGGGCATGCGTCAGTTGCCGGGGATATGTTAGTATCCTGCAGAGTGTGCGGATTTCCGTAAATCAAGGTGGTACCGCGGGTGTTTTATGTATGTAATAGCTCGTCCTTGGAGAACTTTTTTTGTAGTTCCCTAAGGACGGGCTTTTTTTATCGTAATACAGTATTGGAGGTTGCTATGATACCAACAATGGAAAGCATTAAGGAGATCAAGGAAAAGACAGGATGTAAACGGGTTCCGGTATATGAAACCATTTACTCCGACAGTGTCACACCGGTGGAGGTTATTCGAAGGATCCGAGGTGTAAGCAAGCACTGTTACCTGCTGGAAAGCGCTTCACAGACCGAGAGCTGGGGCCGCTACTCTTTTCTTGGGTATGAACCTTCCATGGAGATCACCTGTCAGGAAGGCAAGATGATCATTCGAAAACTGCTTTCCGACGGTTCCACGGAGATCAGTGAGGAGAAGGTCACACATCCGGGAAAAAAGCTCCGTGAGATCCTGGCAAAGTATAAAAGCCCGAAGCTGGAAGGACTTCCTACTTTTACCGGTGGACTGGTGGGATATTTTTCCTATGACTACATCAAGTATGCAGAACCAAAGCTGAAATTATCCTCCGATGCGGATTTTAAGGATATGGATCTGATGCTGTTTAATGATGTTATTGCTTTTGATCACTATAAACAGAAAGTCTATCTGATCACCGGCGTTATGACAGAGTCTCTGGAGACCAGTTATTCGGTAGCAAAAAGAAAGATTGGGGAAATGAAACAGATCCTCTCTTCTACTTCCGGATATGAGTTTAAGCCCATTCGACTGGAAAGTGAGATCAAACCCAAGTTCCCGCTGGAACAGTATGCACAGATGGTGGAAAAGGCAAAGCATTATATTCATGAGGGGGATATCTTTCAGGTGGTGCTCAGCAATCCGATGAAGGCAAAGGCGTCAGGTAATCTTCTGGATACCTATCGAGTGTTACGGGCAACGAACCCTTCCCCCTATATGTTCTACTTTACCAGTGATGATATAGAGATCGCAGGGGCTTCCCCGGAGACTCTGGCAAAGCTGGAGGATGGTGAGATCTCAAGCTTCCCGCTGGCCGGAACAAGACCAAGGGGCAAAAGTAAAGAAGAAGATCTGGCATTGGAAAAAGATCTTCTTGGGGATGAAAAGGAGCTGTCGGAGCACAACATGCTTGTGGATCTCGGTCGTAACGATGTGGGAAAGATCTCTAAGATCGGAACCGTCCGGGTAACGGATTATATGAGCATTCAAAGATATTCTCAGGTTATGCACATCGGTTCCACTGTGGTCGGACAGATTCGTCAGGATATGGATGCAATTGATTGTGTGGATTCGATCTTGCCGGCAGGAACACTGTCCGGAGCACCAAAGTTCCGGGCTTGTCAGATCATCGAGGAACTGGAGCAAAGCCAGCGAGGAATCTATGGCGGCGCAATCGGATACATTGATTTTACAGGAAATCTGGATGTGTCCATTGCAATCCGGCTGGTATATAAGAAAAATGGTGAGATTACCATTCGATCCGGTGCAGGGATCGTAGCGGATTCTGTTCCGGAAAAGGAGTTCAAGGAGTGTCAGAATAAAGCAAAAGCAGTGATACTTGCCATTCAGGAGGCAGAAGGAGGCTTACAATGATATTACTGATCGATAACTACGATAGCTTTTCTTATAACCTCTATCAGTTGATCGGATCCGTTCGAGAGGATATCAAGGTTATTCGAAATGATGAAATGACCATAGAAGAGATCGAGGCTCTGGATCCTCAGGCCCTGATCTTCTCTCCCGGCCCGGGTAAGCCGGAAGATGCGGGAATCTGCATCGAGGCGATCCGGTATTTTGCAGGGAAGAAGCCGATGTTTGGCGTATGCCTGGGACATCAGGCCATGTGTGAAGCTTTTGGAGGCCGGATCACCTATGCAAAGAACCTGATGCACGGAAAGAAAAAGCCAATTCGTAAGACCGGAAAGGGCCAGCTGCTAGATGGGCTTTCCGATGTCTTTTACGCAGCAAGATACCACTCTCTTGCACTGGATCCGAAGACAGTTCCGGAAGAGCTTGTGGTGACAGCCGTCAGTGACGATGCGGAGCAGGAGGTTATGGCCATCGAGCATAAGGACTATCCCATCTTCGGTGTACAGTTTCATCCGGAATCGGTTATGACACCGGATGGAAAAAGAATGATCGAGAATTTTATCAGAATCGTTGAAAAATAAGGATAAGGAAAAGAAAAAGGAGAACAAGATGATCGCAGAAGCAATTAAAAAAGTAGTAAAAAAAGAAAATTTAACATACCAGGAAGCCCGACAGGTTATGGACGAGATCATGACAGGAAATGCAACGCCTGTTCAGGAGGCAAGTTACTTGACTGCCATGGCAATGAAGGGTGAGACCATTGATGAGATCACAGCATCCGCTGAAGGAATGAGAGCTGCAGGAACCAAGCTTTTAAACGACATGGATGTACTTGAGATCGTAGGAACTGGTGGAGACGGATCCAATTCCTTCAACATCTCCACCACATCTTCCATCGTGATCGCATCAGCCGGAATTCCGGTGGCTAAGCATGGAAACAGAGCTGCATCCTCAAAATCCGGAGCAGCTGACTGTCTGGAGGCATTGGGAGTAAAGATCGATGTAGAGCCTGCAAGAAACTACGAGATCTTAAAGAAAATCAATATCTGCTTCCTGTTTGCACAGAGATATCATTCTGCGATGCGATTTGTTGGACCGGTTCGCAAGGAGCTTGGAATTCGTACCATCTTTAATATTTTAGGACCTTTGACCTCTCCTGCCGGCGCAGCCTACCAGGTTATGGGTGTGTATGATGAAAGCCAGGTGGAGCAGCTGGCAAAGGTACTCCAGAATCTGGGTGTAAAGCGTGGAATGGTAGTCTACGGAAAGGACAGCCTGGATGAGATCTCAATGAGCGCTCCTACTGCTGTTTGCGAGATCAACGGAACGAAGTTCGGAACTTATGAGATCAAGCCGGAGGATTTCGGATATAAGACCTGCGACAAGGCAGAGCTGGTGGGAGGAACACCGGAGGAAAATGCTAAAATCGCAAGAGACATTCTGGAAGGAAAAGACAGAGGACCAAAGAGACAGGCGGTATGCTTAAATGCCGGAGCAGCCTTGTATGTCGGTGGAAAGGCAAATTCCATGGAGGAAGGCGTTCGTCTGGCAGAAAAGCTCATTGATGACGGACTTGCAGCCAAGAAGCTGGAAGAATTTATTGAAGAAACAAACAAGTAAAACCAAAAGGAAAGAAAAGGAGGACAAGTATGGATATTCTAGAGAAAATCGCAGCCAAGACAAGATTAAGAATCGATGATGCCAAGGCACTGATCTCCTATGAAGAGATACTTGAGCAGGCAAGGATCAAAGCAAGTGCAGGCCGGGTTCCTTCTTTTCTGGAGGCACTGAAGAAGCCGGGGATGTCATACATCTGTGAGGTGAAAAAGGCTTCCCCTTCCAAGGGACTGATCGCAAGAGAGTTCCCTTATCTGGAAATCGCTCTCTCCTATGAAAGGGCAGGGGCATCTGCTATTTCCTGTCTGACGGAACCATACTATTTCAAAGGCAGCGACCGATATCTGCAGGAGATCACAGAGGAAGTCAGGATCCCGGTATTACGGAAAGACTTCACCGTGGATCCCTATATGATCCCTCAGGCAAGACTATTGGGAGCATCAGCGATACTGTTGATCGTAAGTCTTTTGAATCGGGTGGAATTACAGTCCTACCGGGAGTTGGCAGAAGAACTTGGAATGGATGCGCTGGTTGAGGCACATGATGAAGAGGAAATCCGCGTCGCAGTTGAGAGCGGGGCAAAAATTATAGGAGTAAATAACCGGAATCTGAAGGATTTTACCGTAGATCCTCACAACAGCGTAAACCTTAGAAAGCATGCACCGGAGAATGTAGTTTTCGTATCTGAGTCCGGGATCAAGACCCATGAGGACATAGAACTGCTGCTCTCTAACAACATTTCTTCGGTTTTGATTGGGGAAACACTCATGAGAGCGAAGAACAAGGGCAAAATGTTAGAGGAACTGAATGGAGGATCTCTATGTTAAGCCGGGTAAAGATCTGTGGATTGAAGACAGAGGCAGACATTGAGATGGTCAATGAGCTGAAACCGGATTTTGTAGGTTTTATCATAAATTTTCCAAAGAGTCACCGCTCCAAGACAGAACAAGAGGTAAAAATTCTAAGGGAAAAACTGCGTAAAGATATCAAAGCCGTGGGAGTTTTCGTGAATGAACCGGAGGAAAATGTGGTCCGGATGCTGAAAGAAGGTACCATCGACCTGGCACAGCTCCATGGAGATGAGACGGATGACATGATATTACGAATTAAAAGAAACACGAATCAACCAGTTATCAAAGCATACTGTTTAAGAGACAAAGAAGACCTTGCGACGGCTCTCGCCAGTCCGGCGGACTATATTCTCCTGGATCAGGGAAAGGGAGAAGGCAGAACCTTCGACTGGTCTTTGATCGATGAAGAGATTCAACGTCCATGGTTTCTGGCAGGAGGACTTGGACCGGAGAATCTGAAGGAGGCCATAACAAGATTGCATCCATGGGCTGTGGATCTTTCCAGCAGTGTGGAAACCGATCAGAAGAAAGATTTTCAAAAGGTAAAGGAAGTTATCCACATTGTAAGGGAACCTTCATAATAAGTTGATGATAAATTCAATCAGAAAAAAACCAGAAAGACAAAAGTTATTATATACATATCTGCGTTAATGTGTTAAAGTGGGAAAGATGAAAAGCCACCACACTGATGCATGATGAATATGTGAGCTTTCATTGGGAAAGAAAAGGAGCTATTTTATGTCAAAAGGAAGATTTGGTATTCATGGAGGTCAGTATATTCCGGAGACCCTTATGAATGCTGTCAATGAGCTGGAAGAAGCTTATAACAGGTATAAGGATGATCCGGAGTTTAAAAAGGAACTGAAGGACCTTTTTAACAATTATGCCAATCGGCCTTCTCTACTCTACTACGCAGAGAACATGACAAAGGATCTTGGAGGAGCCAAGATCTATCTGAAGCGTGAGGACTTAAATCACACCGGCGCTCATAAGATCAACAACTGTATCGGACAGTGTCTGTTGGCAAAGAAAATGGGAAAGACAAGAGTTATCGCCGAGACAGGTGCTGGGCAGCATGGTGTTGCGACTGCTACTATTGCTGCTCTCATGGGTCTGGAGTGTGAAGTCTTCATGGGTCGAAAGGACTGTGAACGTCAGGCTTTGAATGTTTACCGTATGAAGCTCCTGGGTGCAAAGGTCCATCCGGTGGACAGTGGTACAGCGACCTTAAAGGATGCGGTATCGGAAACCATGCGGGAATGGACCAATCGAATCGAGGATACTCATTACGTGCTTGGATCTGTAATGGGACCTCATCCTTTCCCAACCATTGTTCGTGATTTTCAGGCTGTGATCTCAGAAGAAATCAAGGAACAGATCTTAGAAGTTGAAGGAAGACTCCCCGATGCAGTTGTTGCCTGTGTAGGCGGTGGTTCCAATGCAATTGGTACTTTTTACCACTTCATTCCGGATAAAGAGGTAAAACTTATTGGCTGTGAAGCTGCAGGTCGAGGCATTGAAACCAATGAAACAGCGGCAACGGTGAATACCGGAAGCCTTGGGATTTTCCATGGAATGAAGTCCTACTTCTGTCAGGACAAGTATGGACAGATCGCACCGGTCTATTCTATTTCTGCCGGACTGGATTATCCCGGGGTGGGACCGGAGCATGCCAATCTGTACGATCTTGGTCGGGCAGAATATGTACCAGTTACCGATGATGAAGCAGTAGATGCCTTTGAATATCTCTCACGGGTCGAGGGAATTATCCCCGCCATCGAAAGCGCCCATGCAATTGCGTATGCTAAGAAGCTTGCACCTACCATGGGAAAGGATCAGATCATGGTTGTGACAGTTTCCGGCCGCGGTGACAAGGATGTGGCAGCAATCGCACGATACAGAGGGGAGAATATCTATGACTAATCGAATCAAAGAGGCATTCCTTAAGAATGAGAACAAGAAAGCGTTTATCCCCTTCATTACCAGCGGAGACCCTTCTCTTGAGGTAACGGAGCAGTTGGTATATGAAATGGAAAAGGCAGGAGCTGATATCATTGAGCTTGGAATTCCTTTTTCAGATCCAACGGCGGAAGGTCCGGTGATTCAAGAAGCCAATATCCGTGCCCTGTCAAAGGGAATTACAACCGATGACATCTTCGATATGGTAGGCCGGATCCGCAAGAACAGTCAGATTCCACTGGTATTTATGACCTACGCAAACGTAGTATTCCATTACGGAACTGAGATTTTTTTACAGAAATGTCGGGAGCTTTCTGTGGATGGGATTATTCTGCCGGATGTGCCCTTCGAGGAAAAAGAAGAATTTGCCCAGATCTGTCAGCGGAATGGGGTTGCCTTTATTTCACTGATCGCCCCCACATCGCATGACAGGATCCGTACAATTGCAAGAGAAGCTGCGGGATTTGTATATTGTGTATCTTCTCTTGGTGTAACAGGAACAAGAAGTGAGATCACAACGGATATCGGTGCCATGGTGAAACTGGTAAAGGAAGCGAATCCGGAGGTTCCATGCGCCGTTGGTTTTGGAATTTCGAACGCTGCTTCTGCTGCTGCGATGGCAGAAAAATCCGATGGAGCAATTGTTGGTTCAGCCATCGTTAAGCTGTGCGCTGCGCACGGAGAAAACTGTGTTCAGCCGGTAGCCGATTTCGTAAAAGAACTTGCAGATGCTGTTCACTCAGTCTGATCCTGTATCGGAGTGAGAATAACATAACAACATAACAACATGGGAAGGCCGTGGCACAGGGGTGTTACGGTTTTTTCATGGAAAAAAATCGGTAGAGAATATTTGACAAAATCACGCCTTCACTTTATAGTAGTTGTTAATTGAGTAAAAACTGTGAAGGGAATTTAGTAGCAGGCAGAGTACAGTGTGAAGAGAGCCGGCGGGGCTGCGAGTCCGGTCACTGCTGCAAGCGAAGTACATCCTGGAGTTGCATACTGAAGTTTGTGGATGACATTCGGTGATTGTGGATAACGTACCGATTGCCGGTAACAAATGTGTAGGATATGCCGGGTTCGCCCGTGATTGCGTGAAATGAGGCAGTATAGACAATAGGCATTCGATATTGAATATACTGTGAAGTTAAAGGTGGTACCGCGAGACATTCGCCCTTTATCCCAATTGGGATAGAGGGCTTTTTATATGCATAGGAGGTAAATATGACACTTTATGATGAACTGGTTGCCCGTGGGCTGATCGCTCAGGTAACGGACGAGGCTGAGATCAAGGAACTGATCAATACAGGAAAGGCTGTTTTCTATATCGGATTTGATCCGACGGCAGATTCTCTTCATGTTGGTCACTTTATGGCATTGATTCTGATGAAGAGACTTCAGATGGGTGGAAATAAGCCTATCGCTCTCGTAGGTGGCGGTACAGCAATGATTGGTGATCCGTCCGGTCGTTCTGACATGCGTAAGATGATGACAACAGAGATGATCGATCATAACGTAGAGTGCTTCAAGAAACAGATGAGCCGCTTCATTGAGTTTGGTGATGGCAAGGCTCAGATCGTTAATAACGCTGATTGGCTGAGAAATCTGAATTTCCTGGATTTCATGCGGGATATCGGACCATGCTTCTCTGTTAACGATATGCTTCGTGCAAGATGTTACGTGAACCGTATGCAGACAGGTCTTTCTTTCCTGGAGTTCTCCTACATGCTGATGCAGGGATATGATTTCTACAAGTTATACCAGGATTACGGCTGCAATATGGAGTTCGGTGGAGATGACCAGTGGTCTAACATGCTGGCAGGA
The DNA here is from genome assembly GCA_946182825.1 of uncultured Lachnospiraceae bacterium. Taxonomy (GTDB): domain Bacteria; phylum Bacillota; class Clostridia; order Lachnospirales; family Lachnospiraceae; genus Weimeria. The sequence goes on along the minus strand of CAMGZH010000006.1, from coordinate 70,736 downwards.
ACCGAGATCATTCGTAAAAAGCTTGGAAAAGATGCATATGCCATGACCATCCAGCTTCTGTTGAAACATGATGGAACTAAGATGGGAAAGACTTCCGGCGGTGCAGTATGGCTGGATCCTGAGAAGACATCACCATACGAGTTCTACCAGTATTGGAGAAACGTGGATGACGCGGATGTACTCTCCTTCCTCCGCAAGATGACCTTCCTTCCACTGGAAGAGATCGAGGAAATGGAAAAGTGGGAAGGCTCTCAGCTTAACACAGCAAAGGAGATCCTTGCCTTTGAGCTTACAAAGATGGTTCATGGTGAGGAAGAGGCAAACAAGTCTCAGGCTGCAGCAAAGGCAATCTTCACCAGCGGATCTGCAGAAAATATGCCGGAGGAGAAGATCACAGAGGCAGACTTTAGAGACGGAAGCATCGACATCGTCGGTGTACTGGTTGCCGCAAAACTTGCCAACTCCCGTAACGAGGCACGTCGTGCTGTTGAGCAGGGTGGCGTAACCGTTAACGGCGAGAAGATCACAGATATCCACACATCCTACACAGCAGAGGCGTTTGCAGAAGAATTTGTACTCCGAAAAGGAAAGAAGAAGTTCTGTAAGGTAACCATGTAAGAGAAACGATGCTAAGGGGATACGACGGATAGGGAGGAATAAGAAATGGCATGGGAGTTTGATCTTCTCTACTGGTTTCAGAGTCTGCATCATCCGGTGCTTGATCAGATCGAAAAACTGATCACGCGGTTTGGAGATAAAGGATTATTTTGGATCGCGTTGACCTTGTTGATGTTGATCTTTGTAAAGGATAAGCGTCTGGGAATGACAGCGGCGCTTGCTTTGGTAACAGAGGCACTGATCTGCAATGTTATTCTTAAGAATGCGGTGCAGAGAAGCCGGCCCTGTTGGCTGGATTCAAGCGTGGAGCTTTTGGTAAAAAGTCCAAAGGACTACTCTTTCCCATCGGGACATTCCAGTGTATCCTTTGCAGTGGCAGTATCCATTATCCAGTACCACAGAAAATGGGGAATTGCAGCGGTGGTGTTCGCAGCACTGATTGCGATTTCCCGCCTGTATCTGTTTGTACACTTTCCAACAGACGTGCTGGTGGGTACCTTGATCGGAACTGTCATGGCACTGATCAGTGGAATGATCGTAAGAAAGGGTGTGGAAAAGCATCCGGAGCTTATGAGCTGGAAAAAAGATAAATAACGAAGAAAAGTACCGCTTTAAATATAACTAAGCGGTACTTTTTTATTAGTATAAAACATTATAATATTTTCATGGAAGGATCATTAGATATCACCCAAAACCTCCCGAATCGTGGCTAATTTTTCCTGGGTCAGTTCGTTTACGGCAGAAACAGCTTCAGGATGAACGGTCTCGACGTAGCTTCGCATCGCTTCCAGGGAGTCCAAGGTATACTGTGCCAGCTGCAGAAAACCCTCTGCTGTCATATTGTGAGAAAGAGACGCTTCATATATATAATAGTGGTACAGTGGTTCATCGATAAAGGTGATCCTGCGGTCCTTCAAGAGATCCAGACATTGAAGGGTCCAGAGTTTATCCTCAAAATGATGTAGATCCCGGCGGAATGGTGGGAAAGCAAGGGCACCGCGTCTCCAGACTTTATTCCAGGGGTATCCACCACCACAAAGGTAGGGATCCTTAAGGATCATCTCATAAATCGCTTCAAAATCGGCGTTTTTCTCCTTTTCTTCGAAACGATAGGAAAAAAGATCATCTGATTGGTGGATGAACCAACCAAAAATACCAAGATTGCTTCCGCTGTTTTCCATTTCACGGTAGATCACTTCCAGGGCGTTGGGAGCAAGGCGGTCATCGGCATCGAGAAATAAAAGGTATTTTCCGGTTGCCACATCTAGGCAGGCATTTCGAGCGGCAGATACGCCGGCGTTGTCCTGATGGAGAAGTTTCATCCGGTGGGAGAAAAGTTCGGGATGCTTTTGCAATAGATTATAGGAAGCATCGGTGGAACCGTCGTCACAGACGATCCACTCATAATCCGAAAAGGATTGTGAAAGAACGGAGGCAATGGTATCCGGCAGATATTGCCCGGCATTGTATACAGGTGTAATGATACTGAATGAAGGTGTTGAAGACATAAGGACCATCCTATTCATAAGATCAGGTAAAAACCAGTGTGTATCCGGTTACATTTAAGAAAATTATACAAAAAATAACCTTGACGTGCTACTCTTCTACGCTATATACTACAGTTTGTATACATAAGAGGTGAGGCATCACCGGTATGTGCACAGAGTTTTTATAGAGAATATGTGTGTGAGGGAGTAATTCGCATCCCTAAAGGCGGATGTGATTTGTCAACAATCTCGGAAAATCCTGTGGATAACTCACAGGATCCTGGCAAATCTTAAAGAATGAGACTCATGCAGGAACCCGCATAAATAGCGGCTTTGTCCTGCATGAGTCTCTTTTTTTATAGCTGTGGAATTCTATGTTGAAAACTGTAATCTATTGTGGATAACTTCTTTTCACAGAGGCAAAAACGGACAGGGAGAAAGGAACAAAATGGATATCATCTCATTTTTCCTGCTTGGTGTGGGACTGGCAATGGATGCGTTGGCTGTTTCTGTATGCAAGGGATTGGCCATGACAAAGGTGAACAAAAAGCAATGTCTGATCATTGCGTTGTACTTTGGAGGATTTCAGGCGCTGATGCCTTTTCTCGGCTGGAGCGTCGGAATGACGTTTGCAAAGTACATCATGAAATATGATCATTGGATCGCGTTCTTACTACTGCTCTACATTGGTGGTAAAATGATCATAGAGGCCATCCGGGAATGGAACGAAGAGATCAAGGTAAATCAGATGGACGTAGCCCTGGATCATAAGGAAATGCTTATTCTTGCCATTGCAACCAGTATTGATGCGCTGGCGGTGGGGGTTACCTTTTCCTTTCAGCCCCAGACCAACATCTGGGTGGCGGTTTCCATCATTGGAATCACGACCTTCCTTATTTCAGCGGGAGGCGTATTTGTCGGAAATATCTTTGGAGCGAAGTTTGAAAAGAAGGCACAGGTAGTGGGTGGCTCGATCCTGATCTTTATCGGGGTGAAGATCCTGCTGGAAGGTTTACTTGGAATTTAAGGAGGAACAGATCATGGATATTCGTAATATGTGGATGGCGATAGGATTTCTTTTGATCGGGTTTGTTTTTCTGATCAAGGGAGCAGATTATTTTGTGGAAGGAGCTTCTTCTGTTGCAAAACAGTTTAAGATTCCATCCCTGGTCATTGGAATGACCATTGTGGCTTTGGGAACATCCCTTCCGGAACTTTCAGTTTCGGTTTCTGCTTCTTTAAAAGGTAGCAACGCACTTGCCATCAGTAATGTGTTGGGATCGAATCTGTTTAATCTGATGGTGGTCCTTGGTGCATCCGCTTTGATCATTCCTTTGACGGTGGATGAAGATGTGGTGAAAAAGGATCTTCCCTTTTCTATGCTGGCTTCTGCTCTTCTGCTGGGGATCGGTGCCGCTACCGGTAAGATCGGTTTTGTAGCCGGTGTGATCTTTCTTGTAATGTTTGCTTTCTTTCTGGGAAGCATGCTTCACCGTGGAATGAAGGCCAGAAAAGAAGGAAAAGAAACCAAAGCGGAACAGCAGGAGGAGTTGGAGGCGGAGCAAATCAAGATTCTGCCCATCTGGCTTTCTGTGGTCTATATCATCGGTGGAGCAGTTGCCATTAAGTACGGCGGAGATTTCGTAGTAGACTCTGCTGTCTACATCGCAAAGTTCTTCGGTGTTACAGAGACTCTGATCGGACTTACCATTGTTGCCTGCGGAACATCTCTTCCGGAGCTGGCTACTTCTATGGCTGCTGCGAAAAAGGATGAGCTGGATATGGCGGTAGGAAATGCGGTAGGCTCCAACCTGTTTAATATTTTAGCTATTCTTGGTGTGGCATCGGTACTTTCACCGGTGGCTATGACAAGGGATAATGTGATCGATGACATTGTTTTACTGGTCTTCTCAGGTATTGTCTGGCTGTTTTCCAAGAAGAACGGAAAGTTGGACCGAAAAGCCGGAGCACTGATGGTCATCCTCTATCTTATTTACCTGGTCTATATCTGTGTTCGGTAAAGAAAAGTCCAAGTCTCGAATCTGTAGAGATTTGGACTTTATTAGTGCAAGAAAAAACCATATCTGTTAAAATATATTAATACTAGGAGTTAGCATCAGAAGGAGGTACTATATGGGTATGTTCGATGATCTGTCTGATACACTGGTAAAGGCAGGAACTGACGCTGCAAATTTTGCAAAGAATACCGCAAGTACAGCTAAGCTTAACTTAGATTTAAAAGGCAAGGAAAATGCTTTGAAGAAGGCATATGCAGAGCTTGGTAAGAAATATTATGATCAGCACAAGGCAGAGGGAGATCCTCAGTTTGCCCAGATCCGTGAGCTGATTGTTGATATTGATGACTTGAAGGAGCAGATTGCAGAAAATCGAGGACAGGAGGTTTGTCCGAAGTGCGGAGCATATGTTCCCAAAGATGCCAAATATTGTAATAAATGTGGTGCGGCCATCTTCCCATATGAAGAGGATATCACTACAGAAGATTAAGGAGTAACTATTTTGCAGAACAAAGGACCTTATTACATTACGACTGCCATTGCTTACACATCCGGTAAGCCACACATTGGCAACACCTATGAGATTATTTTAGCTGACGCGATCGCTCGATTTAAGCGCAAGGAAGGATATGATGTACACTTCCAGACCGGTTCTGATGAACATGGTCAGAAGATCGAGACACGCGCCATCGAAAACGGAAGCACACCGAAGGAATTTGTAGACCAGACAGCTGCTGAGATCAAGCGTCTCTGGGATATGTGCAACACTTCCTACGACCGTTTTATCCGTACGACTGACGAGGATCATACCCGTGAGGTACAGAAGATCTTCAAGAAGCTGTACGACAAGGGTGATATCTATAAAGGTTCTTATGATGGACTGTATTGTACAGAGTGTGAGGCCTTCTATACAGAGGCTCAGCTGACAGAGGACGGTAAGTGTCCTGTTTGTGGTGGAGAAGTACACAATGAGTCAGAGGAAGCATATTTCTTTAAGATGAGCAAATATGCAGATCGTCTCATTGAGCATATCAATACACATCCTGAATTTATTCAGCCTGTATCCCGTAAGAATGAAATGATGAACAACTTCCTTCTTCCGGGTCTTCAGGATCTGTGTGTATCAAGAACCTCCTTCAAGTGGGGTATCCCGGTGGATTTTGATCCGAATCACGTTGTGTATGTATGGCTTGATGCACTTTCTAACTATATTACCGGTATCGGATATGACACCGAGGGTGAAGGCTCTGACCTGTATAAGAAGTACTGGCCGGCAGATCTGCACCTGATTGGTAAGGATATTGTGCGTTTCCATACTATTTACTGGCCGATCTTTTTGATGGCACTGGATATTCCACTTCCAAAGCAGGTATTCGGTCATCCATGGCTGCTTCAGGGTGGCGAGAAGATGAGTAAGTCCAAGGGTAACGTTATTTATGCCGATGATATGATCGATCTTTTCGGTGTGGATGCAGTCCGCTACTTCTGCTTACACGAGATGCCATATGAGAATGATGGTGTTATTACCTGGGAGCTGCTTTGCGAGCGTTATAATTCCGATCTTGCGAACATCCTCGGTAACCTGGTGAACCGTACCATCGCTATGACCAACAAATATCTCGGCGGCGTTGTTTCCAACAAGGGAGTGACAGAGCCAGTTGATGAGGAATTAAAGGCTGTATGTATTGAAGTGCGTGATAAGACCATCCGTGCTATGGATACACTTCATGTTGCAGATTCCATCAGCGATATTTTCCAGTTATTCCGTCGTTGCAATAAATACATTGATGAGACAGAGCCATGGGTACTTGGAAAGGATGAGACAAAGAAAGACCGTCTTTCCACTGTTCTGTATAACCTGGTTGAGGGTATTACGATCGGTGCTTCTCTCCTCTTCCCGTTCCTGCCGCAGACAGCAGAGAAGATCGTAAAGCAGCTGAATACAGAGCTTCGTGATTTTGATCAGCTGGATCAGTTTGGACTGTACCCGGAGGGCAACCGTGTAACGGATGCTCCGGAGATGCTTTTTGCAAGAGCAGATGTTAAGGATATTCTTGCTAAGACAGCTGCCATCGAGAAGAAGCAGAAGGAAGATTTCAAGGCTCAGCAGAAGATCGCTTTCGAGAATCTGAAGAAGGCCGGTAAGCTGACAGCGGCAAATATGGCCGGTGATAAGAAGACAGGTGCTGTTTTGGATGACGGTGATATTCAGGAAGACGCGGATGGTAAGGATGCAGATCCGATCATCCTTGAGAAGAAGCCGGAGATCACATATGAGGATTTTGCCACCATGCAGTTCCGTGTGGGTAAGATCTTGAGTTGTGAGGAAGTGAAGAAGTCCAAGAAGCTTCTTTGCTCACAGGTTCAGGTTGGAGACGAGGTCCTTCAGATCGTATCCGGAATTAAAAAATATTATTCTGCACAGGAAATGGTTGGTAAGCGCGTTATGGTTCTTACGAACCTTAAGCCGGCAAAGCTTGCAGGTATTGAGTCCGCCGGAATGCTTCTCTGCGCGGAGGATGCCGATGGTAATCTTGCGCTGATGACACCGGAGAAGACAATGCCAAGTGGAGCTGAGATCTGCTAAATTGAGCGATTCATAATAGAAATACAGGGCAGGCTCTTTTGGGAGTCTGTCCTCTTTTGCCTAATAAGATAGAGAATTATGATTTTTGAAACCCATGCACATTTTGATGATCATGCCTTTGATGACGATCGGGAAACCCTGTTAAAAAAAATACCGGAGCAGCTGATCGAACGGGCGGTAAACGTCGGATCAAGTATTAAGACCAGTGAGGAGAGCATCGCCCTCTCCCACGCCTATTCGTATATTTACGCTGCTGTAGGTGTTCATCCGGAGGAGCTACAGGATTTTTCCATCCCCGGTGAGATGGTGGTGGAGACCAATGAGGATGATAGAAGCATTGAGGTCTGGCATCCTAAGGATGTTCCCCCGGAGTTTTCAGAAGATGAGGATGCACTCTGGAGAAAAGATCCGGCGATCCGGCGTCTCTATGAACTTTCAAAGGAAGAAAAGGTGGTATCCATCGGTGAGATCGGTCTGGACTATTATTGGATCAAGGATGAAAAGGCCAGAGCCTGGCAGCGGTATTTTTTTAAGGCACAGTTGGTGTTGGCAAGAGAACGACAGCTTCCGGTGATTGTTCACTCCCGTGATGCGGCGGCGGATACCATGGAAATCATGAGACTTGCTTCCACGTGGGGAATTAGGGCGGTGATTCACTGCTACTCCTACTCCTTAGAGCAGGCCAGAGAGTATTGCCAGTTGGGTTACTACATCGGAATCGGTGGCGTTGTGACCTTTAAGAACAGTAAGAAGTTAAAAGAAGTGGCGAAGGAGATCCCGTTGGATCGCATCCTGGTGGAGACCGATTGTCCCTATATGGCGCCGGCGCCTTTCCGGGGAATGCGAAACGATTCTTCCTACCTTCCTTATGTGATTCGGGAGATATCAAAGCTTCGGGAGATCACTGAGCATAAGGTAATGGAACAGACCAGAGAAAATGCCTATACCTTTTACGGAATCAAAAGCGGAAGGAAAAGATAATGCCAACACTAGATAATATTGTGGCTACCAAAGCCATACTTGCAAAATATAATTTCCATTTTCAGAAGAAATTCGGTCAGAACTTCCTGATTGACCGCTCGGTTCTCTCAGGAATCGTGGAAGCGGGAAACGTGGGACCGGAAGATTTTGTTGTGGAGATCGGACCGGGAATCGGAACCATGACACAGTACCTTGCCGAAAGCGCGGGACAGGTCCTGGCGGTGGAGATCGATGACAAGCTAATTCCGGTTTTGCAGGAGACATTAGGAAGCTATGAGAATGCTTCGGTTTTGCACCAGGATGTTTTGACGGTTGATTTTGCAGAGATCGCAGAAGTAAAAAATCAGGGCAGACCCTTGAAGTTTGTAGCGAATCTGCCTTACTATATAACGACACCGATTCTGATGCAGTTGCTTCAGAATCAGGTTCCCTTTACTTCCATAACTGTCATGGTTCAAAAGGAAGTGGCGGAGCGTATGCAGGCTCAGCCGGGAAGCAAGGATTACGGTGCTCTTTCTGTTGCTGTGCAGTATTATACCGATCCGCAGCTGGATTTTATCGTTGGAAAAGGATCCTTTATTCCGCAGCCCAACGTGGATTCAGCAGTGATCACCCTGCGCCCGAAGGAAGAGCCTCTTCATCCTCAGGTGAAGCCGGAGCATATGTTTACCGTGGTTCGGGCTGTTTTCAACCAGAGAAGGAAGACCCTTTTGAATGCGCTGGCCAACGGTGGTGTACTTGGAGGGAATAAAGCTGCCATTACAGAGGCGATCCTTGCAGCGGGATTTGAGCCCTCTGTAAGAGGCGAAGGATTGGATCTTGAAGGATTTGCACGTTTGACGGATGCACTGTATCACTAAGGCATAAGAGCAAAGAGGAATAGAATGGACATTAGAGAATACAGAACAGAAATTCAAAAACTGGTGTTTCAGATACAACAGGAGTTTGGAAAACTGTCTGAGGAGACCGTGCCCCTCTGCGAAAAACTTGAAAAATACGGAGAATTGCAAAGAGAAGATGCCCTGATCGGATATGCATGTTTTATTCGTGGTCAGTATTACTACATGAAGAATGACATGATCAATTTCTATCGGGAAATGCTTCGCTGTATGCGTCCCTTCGAAAATATCGGAGAATGGGGCTATCTGGCGGTTGCCAATAATCTTCTGGGTATTATGTCATTAAACCGGGGAAACGCTCCGTTTGCCATGGACTACTATTCCAAAGCGCTTACGCTCTGCAGGCAGTATAAGCTGCCGGATATTGAGTGGCAGATTCATATGAATATGGGTGCGCTGTTTGTTAATGTGGAAAGTTTTGAAAATGCCTTAAAGCACTATGATCTGGCATATCAATATATACGCGTTCACACGGAAATGCCGGGACATCGGATGTCACTGACGGCCTCCCTGGTGGGACTGGGCCGGGCGCACTTGTCCGTGGAACACATGGAGGAGGCTGAGGACTGCCGACAGAAGTTGGAAAGGGAATGTATCCCGTATTTAAGGGATATCGATCAGCTTCCGGTGTACTGCCTTCTGGCAAGATACTATCAGAAGACAAGGGCACTGGAAAAATGTCAGAATGCAATCAAAAAGGTTTCCGATCTGTTCTGTGAAGAACTTCCCATCATGGATGTGTATGATGATCTCTATGACTATCTAATGCTTCTTTTGGAGACGGAGGACTTTGATCTGTTCACGAAAATGATCACACCCATTACGGAACTGGCGCGAAAGACTACAATCCGTAATCTTGAACAGAAACAGATCCGTCTGCTGCTGCGCTACTATAAGATGCGGGGAGACGATCAGCGTTATGCACAGGCGGCAGTACGTTTTGTAGCCTTGGATGAGATGATGGAGCAGGAAAATAAAATGATGGTGAAGAATATGATCGATCTTCGCCTGGAATTAAATGAGCTGGCCAGCGTCAACCATCAGATCGAGGAACAGAACAAGTCACTGAAGATCCGATCAGAGACAGATCCTCTGACGGGAATGTACAACCGACTTCGATTGAATTCCTATGGGGAGACAGCATTTGATCGAGCCGAGAAGAATCAGGTGGGACTGGCTGTTGAGATCCTGGATATCGATTTCTTTAAGGAATACAACGACAATTACGGGCATCAGGCCGGAGATAAGGTCATTCAGTTTATTGCTTCCTCCATCAAGAAGATGCAGGTGGGGAACCGGGTCTTTGCCGCACGATATGGTGGTGACGAATTTGTCCTGATCTATGAGGGATATACGGATGAAGAGGTATTTGATCTGGCCAAGCGGTTGAAGACGATCATCAGCTCCGAGCGGATGCCACATCGCTACTCTCGCACCGAGACAAAATATATCACCATTTCTCAGGGGTTGTACTGGGGAACACCGCGGGAAGGCGCTTCCATCTGGCAGTATCTTCATGAAGCGGATAATATGCTGTATAAGGTCAAGAGCAAATCCCGTAACAGCATTATGCTGGGACATGCCAATGAGGAAGAGGTAAAGCGGAATTCGGACTATCTCGATCGTAAGAATCTTATCGTAAGATCGGCAACCGATGAGGAGATCATTCATGACGACTAAACGTTATTTTACCTATATGGTGGAGTGCTCTGACGGAACTTACTACACCGGTTATACAACTGATCTGGAGAAGCGTGTGAAGGCCCACAACGAAGGGAAAACAGGGGCAAAGTATACCAGAGCACGCAGACCGGTAAAGCTGATCTACTATGAAGAATATGACAATCTTCACGATGCCATGTCACGTGAAGTCCGGATCAAGCAACTGACACGAAGACAAAAAGAAGAACTTCGTAAACGAATGTGCTAATATTACACTTCTCCTCTATTCACTTAGGAGAAAAGCGAGTATAATACAAAGTATAAGTATTTAGAGAACATGTAGAAAAAGCAAAAGGAGGAAATCAAATGGCTAAGTGGGTATGTAGTGTTTGTGGTTATGTAGCAGAAGGGGAACAGCCACCAGAGCAGTGCCCAGTATGTAAGGCACCGGCAGAGAAGTTTGTAAAGCAGGAAGGTGAGCTGACATGGGCTTCAGAGCATGTTGTTGGTGTAGCATCTGATGTACCTGAGGATATCAAGGCAGATCTTCGTTCCAACTTCGAGGGTGAGTGCTCAGAGGTCGGAATGTACCTTGCAATGGCTCGTGTGGCACATCGTGAGGGATATCCGGAGATCGGACTTTACTATGAGAAGGCAGCTTTCGAAGAGGCAGAGCATGCAGCAAAGTTTGCAGAGCTTCTGGGAGAGGTTGTAAGTGATTCCACAAAGGAGAACCTTCGTGTTCGCGTAGAGGCTGAGAATGGAGCAACCATGGGCAAGACAGAGCTGGCAAAGCGTGCAAAGGCTCTTGATCTTGACGCAATTCATGATACTGTACATGAGATGGCTCGCGACGAAGCGAGACATGGTAAGGCATTCAAGGGATTGCTTGAAAGATATTTCGGATAAAGTAACATATAACAATTGTGGTCAAAAGGGGGGAAGTTCGCAGAACTTCCTCCCCTTTTTAATCCTGAGAATGTAAAATTTCATTTTTTTCAAAAAAAAATAAAAAAACACTTGCAATCCTGTGTGGAAAGGAGTAATATACCTTTTGTCGGCGCGATTAGCTCAGCTGGCAGAGCACCTGACTCTTAATCAGGGTGTCCAGGGTTCGAACCCCTGATCGCGCATATTAATAGGAAGCAGTTCGGAAGTATCCGGGCTGCTTCTTTTTTTGCAAAAAATAATGAAAGAAAAAGAAAAACTGTGAGACCGAAGGTTCTCACAGCTTTTGCATTTTACGATTCCAGCACCAGGCTGTTACATTTAAAATCACCGTAGAGATCCAGTACGCGACCGGTCTCGATCTCCACAACGGTGGGACGCATGGGATAATCCGGATGGTTCTTAACGACTTTAGCAAGCCGTCCGTTGGAAAGCTTCACGATGGAGTCCACAGGATAAAGGATCATACTCTTCTTGAAGGCCGTCAGGATCTGAATATCCAGGTCGTCTCCCATGGCCAAAAGGATCTCCATGGCCTCTCTCTGACCGTAGGGCTCCTTATAGGGGCGTTTGGTGACCAGGGCGTCAAAGATATCGGCAACAGAGATAATGCGGCCGTAGAGATGGATCATATTGCCGCTGTTCCCCATCGGATATCCCTTGCCGGAAAGCTTCTCGTGATGCTGGAGAACCCCCAGAAGGATCTGAGCGCTGAATTGGTTCTTGGACTTTAAGATCTTGTAGCCGTAGGTAGAGTGAAGCTTCATGATCTCAAACTCTTCTTTTGTTAATTTCCCGGGTTTATTCAAGATCTCGTTCGGAATCTTGGATTTACCGATATCGTGTAAAAGACCGGCAACGCCAAGTTCGTGAAGTTGAACAGAGTCAAGGCCAAGTTTCTTCCCGATGATCAGAGAAATGGTAGCGACGTCAACGGAATGCCGGAAGGTATACTCGTCACTGACCTTTAATTCCCGGATATCAACTGCAATGGCATCGTTATTGATGATGGTGTTCTCAAGCTCATAGGCAATGGTATTGGATGCATTGGAGAAGCCTGAGGACTCGGTATCATGAAAAAGGTGGGAAATCCCCTCTCCTACCTGCTTGCGGACACTTTCAGAAAGAGAGACCTTGGCAGGATCATCCTTACGGTTCTGCTCAATGATTTTCTGCGTGGCTACCGGAATATTGATCTTTTGTTCATCAAGATCAGGAACTCCTTCATAAATATAGATTCCCATGATTCCTTGTGTTAACAGGTAATCGATCTGGAAATCGTCAAGAATCGTGCCCTTCTGGATCAAAATACGTCCATCCTTGGCGGTAATGGACTGATCGATGCGAATACCCGGCTTCAGGACGCGGGTACTCATGAATTTGCGTTTACCCATAATAAATTTTCCTACTACTCCCTATTCTCAGGAAAAATTCTGCTATAAAGATAGTGATCCCGCCACTGACCGGATAAGAAAACCGTTTCCCGTTGCAATCCTTCTCTTTGGAATCCAAGCTTTTCCAGAAGGTGGATGGAAGCTGCATTATCTGGCAAAACATCCGCATAGATGCGATGGAGAGAAAACTCCTCTGCTACCAGATCGATGATCGGTTTGAGCGCTTCATAGCAATACCCCTTACGACGATGTTCCTGATCCATCTTATAGCCAAAGACGCAGGAGGCGTATGGTCCACGACGGATCTCACGGAAACTGACAGTACCAATTACAGTAAAGGGGGCATTTTTCTCAAAAAAATAAAAACGCACCATAGAACCAGAGCGAAAATAGCGCTGCTCGTATTCCAGGATCTGCCTCTGATAATGAACAGTACGAGCGTTGGTGATATTGATGGGCTCATACAAACTAAAATCGTCAGCGTTGCGTCTATAAAATTCCGTTACAAGACCTGCATTCTGTGGTGATAAGATTCGGATCACAAGATGTTCGGTCGTATAGGTATCGTTCATTTGAGTGCCTCACATAATGCCAGTAATTTATACTCATACAATTATAGCATGTATAGAAGGCTAGTGTTACAATAAATAAAAAACGGAGAAAATAATGGGAATTAAAGAAATTATTAACGATAAAGTTGAAAAAATGGCACAGGAACATGCCCATATGAAGGAACAGAAATTGCATGAAAAGTTCATGAAGGCAGCCATTAAGCAGGCACAAAAGGCCGAGGCGCTGAAGGAAGTTCCCATCGGTTGCGTAATCGTAATGGATCAGAAGATCATCGCAAGAGGCTATAACAGACGGAATACGGATAAAATGGTTCTTGCCCACGCTGAAATCTCAGCGATAAAAAAGGCTTGTAAAAAGGTCGGGGACTGGAGATTGGAAGACTGCACCATGTACATCACCTTAGAACCATGTCCAATGTGCGCAGGTGCCATTGTGCAGGCAAGGATTCCGCGTGTTGTTATCGGAAGCTACAATCCGAAAGCAGGATGTGCCGGATCCGTGCTGAATATTTTACAGGAAAGCCGCTTTAACCATCAGGTTGAGATCGTAGACAATGTTCTGCAGGAGGAGTGCTCCACCATGTTGACCTCCTTTTTCAAAAAACTTCGTAAGGAGAAACAGGAGAAAAAAGCAGCGGAAAACAGGGAATAGGATCTATTTCCTGTTTCAGTAATGAAATAATCCCCTTGGACCAGGTAGGAAGACTTGATCCAAGGGGATTTTCAATAGAACAGGAAGGGCTCAAGGAGGGGTTAGAGCGTATCCTGGTCAATATTGACATGTTTTGTTAGAAATGTTGATAAGTTCTTACCCCATGGTAACAACTACGTCAACATCGGTCTTGCCGGTTACCGGAGTGATCAGGTTCGAGTCAGCCTCGACACCGTCGATGGTCATTCTGGTAACGCCCTTCTGAGCGCCGGCCTTATTGTCGATGGTGATGTGGTAGGTAACACCACGGAACTTTCGATCCAGGGTGTATTCCTTCAGATCGGAAGGGATACATGGATTGATGCGAAGTCCGTCAAGCTCAGGCTGGATTCCCAGAATGTACTGGCTCATGGTGGTAAATGTCCATGCAGCAGTACCGGTCAGCCAGCTGTTCTTGCCTTCACCGAAGGTAGGAGCATCGCAACCGGCAACCATCTGGCAGTAAACGTATGGCTCGGTGCGATGAACTTCACTGATCTCCTCAAGGTAGATCGGGCAGGTCTTCTTGAAAACTTCAAATGCCCGGTCTCCATGTCCGAGAACGGTCTCGGCACATGCGATCCATGGATTGTTATGACAGAAGATACCGGCATTCTCCTTGTATCCGGGCGGGTAGGAAGAAATCTCACCCAGTTCAACATGATATCTTGTATAAGCAGGCTGAAGAAGAACAATACCGAACTTGGTATCAAGGCGCTCCTTAACGGAGGCAAGAGCCTTCTCGGCCTGACCGCTTTCTACGCCAACACCGGCCATAACACACATACCCTGTGGCTCGATATAGATCTGACCCTCTTCGCAGGTATGAGAACCTACCGGATTGGAGTTTGCATCAAAGGCACGGATGAACCATTCGCCGTCCCAGCCCTTTGTCTGAAGAGCCTCGTTCATCTTAGCAACAGCCTCTTCAACTTCTGCGGCACGATCCTCTTTGCCTACATGGCGGAGGATATCAGCATATTCCTTACCGTATTTTACAAACATACCGCCAATGAAAACGGACTCGGCAACCGGACCTTCAGAAGGACCTGTGATCTGGAAACTTTCCCCCGGTTCCTCGGAGAAGCAGTTCAGGTTCAGGCAGTCGTTCCAGTCAGCACGACCGATCAGAGGAAGACCATGAGGACCTAAGTTCGTAGCTGTATAACGGAAGCTGCGGTCAAGGTGCTCAAGAAGTGGAGCAGCCTTTTCGAAATTGCTGTCAAAGGCACACTTCTCTTCTAAAATAGAGAAATCGCCTGTTTCGCGAAGGTAGGCACCGGTTCCAGCGATAAGCCATAACGGATCATCATTAAAACCACCGCCGATGGCAGCATTGCCACGCTTGGTCAATGGCTGATACTGATGATAGGTGCTACCGTCCTCAAACTGGGTGTTGGCAATATCAATGATACGCTCTCTTGCACGCTCCGGGATCAGGTGAACAAAGCCTAGAAGATCCTGACAGGAATCACGGAATCCCATACCACGACCCATGCCGGACTCATAATAGCTTGCGCTTCGGCTCATGTTAAAGGTAACCATACACTGATACTGATTCCATATATTAACAAGCCGGTTGAGCTTCTCATCACCGGTGTGAACGGAATAAGTAGACAGAAGGTTGGTCCAGTAGGTCTTGAGCTCACAAAGAGCGTTCTCGACCTGCTCGTCCTTCTGGTATTTCTCCAGTAAGGCGTCGGCAGGAGCCTTGTTGATCACATTGGGAGCAACAAACTTCTGATCTCTCGGGTTCTCGCAGTATCCTAAAACAAAGATATAGGAAGCGCTCTCTCCCGGAGCAAGTGTAACCTTAAGATGGTGGGAACCGATGGGAGCCCAGCCGTGAGCAACCGAGTTATGACTTTCACCCTCGGCAACCACCTGCGGATTTTGAGGACCGTTGTAGAGACCGACAAACTCATCACGGCTTGTATCAAAACCATCTACAGGCTTATTAACAGAATAAACAGCGTAATGGTTACGTCTCTCACGATACTCGGTCTTATGGTAAATGGTGCTACCCTCTACTTCTACCTCACCGGTAGAGAAGTTACGCTGGAAGTTGGTAGAATCGTCTTCCGCATTCCAGAGGCAGAACTCAATGTAACTGAACAGATCGATCTTCTTGTCATTAGAAGAAGTATTGGTAAGAACGACCCGATTGACTTCACAGTTGTCGTGAACAGGAACAAAAGCGGTAAGGACAGCCTTCAGACCATTCTTCTCACCTGTAATGACGGAGTAACCAAGGCCGTGACGACACTCATAGGAATCAAGCTCTGTCTGAACCGGCTGCCAGCCCGGATTCCAAATGGTATCCTCATCCTTAATATAGTAGTAACGACCGCCGCAGTCCAAAGGGCTATTATTATAACGATAGCGAGTAAGGCGTAAAAGCTTCGCATCTTTATAGAAGTCATAGCCGCCGGCTGTATTGGAGAACAGACCAAAATACTCCTGGGAACCTAAATAGTTGATCCACGGAAGTGGTGTTCTAGGGGTTGTAATGACGTATTCCTTATTGGAATCGTCAAAATATCCGAATTTCATGTAGCCTCCTGTCTCTTCCATAATGAAGATTGAACGATATAAATAAAAAACCTTCTTCCTTTGAAATCAATCCGCCGCACAACGAATACGATTTCGTAACCCTCTGGTTCGATTATAGAGCGGAGAGAGAATTTTGTAAACAAATGATTGCTGAATCGTACGAAATTGATAAATTATCTGAAAAAAAGTTGTATAGTTTCTACATTGACGATAGTTCGAAACCGATTTAGAATAAAGTCACGAAAACGAATTCGGCTAGAACTTATGAGCCGAAACAGCAACGAGACAACAAAATACCAGGGAAAGTGGTGATGCAAGTGGTAACAATTAAGGACATCTCCAAGAAATGTGGAGTATCTCCCGCCACCGTGAGCAAAGCCCTGAATGGATACGGTGACATCAGTGAAGCGACAAGAGAACTGATTCAGAAGACAGCGCAGGAGATGCACTATCTTCCGAATGCAGCGGCTCGTCAGCTGAAGACGAATACCTCCCATAACATTGGAATCGTCTATGTAGACCAGACAGGAAGCGGACTTGCTCATGAATACTTTTCCGGAGTGATCGACAGTGCCAAGGAAGAGGCTGAGAAGCGAGGTTATGATATTACCTTTATTTCCAGTTCGATAGGATATGGTTCCTATGTTGAGCACTGCAGGTACCGGAAATGTGACGGCGTCCTGATTGTCAGTGATGATTTTATGAGTAGACAGGTGCAGGATCTGGTGAACAGTGAGATACCTACTGTCATAATCGATTACATCTTTGATGGTCATAGTAGTGTTTTATCTAAAAACGTGGATGGTTCCTACGCATTGACGAAGTATTTGATTGAGAAGGGGCATCGAAAAATCGCTTTTATACACGGCGAAACAACTTCGGTAACATCGAAGCGGTTATCAGGATTTTACAATGCGTGTTCGGAAGAAGGAATTAAAATTCCGGAAGACTATATGTTAGAAGCGAGGTATCACGATCCGGATGCAAGTGCTGAAGCGACGAGAAAGCTGATGATGCTTAGAACGCCGCCAACAGCCATTATGTACCCTGATGATTACTCCTATCTGGGAGGAATGATGGAGCTGGAACGGCTCAACCTTTCGATCCCGGATGATATCAGCGTAGTCGGATTTGATGGGATTCACCTATCACAGGTCGTTCGGCCGAAGCTGACAACGTATTATCAGGATGCACCAAAGATCGGTAAGATCTCAGTTAAGAAACTGATTCATACCATCGAACATAAAAAGACCAGCGTTGCTGAGGAATTGGAGATTCCGGGGAAGCTGCTGATCGGGGGTTCTGTAGCTCAGATCTAGCAATAATGCTAGCTGATATATTTCATAAGGATATGAAAGAGGAGGAGACACATGAAAAAAAGAATGAGAATGCTTGCCAGCTTAGCACTGGCCGGAACAATGGTTCTGTCAATGGCTGCCTGCACAGGTAAGTCAAGCGATTCAGGTTCAGAAGGAGGAACTGCGAAGAAGACAGTACAGACCGGCAAGGAGGGTAAAGTCCTCAACATCTGGTGCTGGAATGATGAGTTCCAGAACAGATTCAATGACTACTATCCTGAGGTTAAGGAGGTTGCGGCAGATAAGTCTACTACAACCTTAAAGGATGGAACAACGGTAAAGTGGACCATCAATCCAAATGAGAACAACAACTATCAGGATAAGCTGGACACAGCACTCTAGGCTCAGGCATCAGCAAGTGATGATGATAAGATCGATATCTTCCTGATCGAGGCTGACTATGCACTTAAATACGTAGATGCAAACGCAAATGTAGCGGTTCCTTTATCTGATCTGGGAATTACAGAGGATGACCTTGCAGATCAGTACCAGTACACAAAGGATATCGTTACAGATGATAACGGTGCTCAGAGAGGTACATCTTGGCAGGCTACACCGGGGCTTTACGCTTACAGAAGATCCATTGCAAAGGCTGTATTAGGAACAGACGATCCTGAGAAGGTACAGGAGAAGTTAAAGGATTGGGATAGCTTCAACAAGGTAGCTGCAGAGGCTTCAAAGAAGGGCTATAAGATGCTTTCCGGTTATGATGATTCTTATCGTACATTCTCTAATAATGTATCCGCTAAATGGGTTGATGGAACAACCGTTAAGGTAGATCCGAACCTTATGAAGTGGGTTGAACAGACCAAGGACTTCACAGATAAGGGATACAAC
This sequence comes from uncultured Lachnospiraceae bacterium, assembly GCA_946182825.1. GTDB lineage: Bacteria > Bacillota > Clostridia > Lachnospirales > Lachnospiraceae > Weimeria. The sequence continues at coordinate 52,134 of CAMGZH010000006.1, read as the reverse complement.
AACAAGACATCTCTCTGGAATGATTCCTGGAATGCTGACCAGGGTGCAGAGGGTAAGGTATTCGGATTCTTCTATTCTACATGGGGAATCAACTTTACACTTGTAGATAATGCAGGTAAGGATGGATTTGGTGACTGGGCAGTATGCGAAGGACCTCAGCCATATTTCTGGGGCGGTACATGGATCTGTGCTGCACAGGGTACCGATAATCCTAAGACAATCAAGGATGTAATGCTTAAGCTTACATGTGACAAGGATATCGAGAAGAAGATTACAACAGAGATTCAGGATTATACCAACACAGTTTCCGGAATGCAGGAAATTGCAAATGATCCTAAGTTCGGTTCCAAGTTCCTTGGTGGACAGAACCACATCAAGCTCTTCTCTGAGGTAGCTCCACAGATCGATATGAGCAAGACCAGCCCATATGATCAGGGATGTAACGAGGCATTCCAGAATGCATTTAAGGATTACTTCGATGGTAATACCGATATGGATACATCCAAGAAGAACTTCGAGACAGCAATCATTGAGAAGTATCCGGAGCTTACATCCGTTGAGTGGCCATAAGTTGACTTGATTGAGGGTGAGTAAGAATTGTAACCAGGCGGGATGGGCAAGTCCCATTCCGCTTTTTCAGAAACAATTACTAAAACGGTTTCGTCACTGTTTTTGCTGGAATTGTATGATGTATCCTGGAGGGAGAATATATGAATAACAAGAAAGGAAAAAGCATAAGCTATGCAAGATGGGGTTATGTATTTATTTTTCCATTTTTCCTTATTTTTGCAGTTTTTCAGTTATATCCACTAATTACTACCGTTTATTATAGCTTCTTTGAATATTTTCGTTCCGGTCTGATGTTTATCGGACCAAAGTTTGTGGGAATCGATAACTATATCGAGATTTTTAAGGCAGACCTGCCAAAGTATATGAGCAATACTATGATCATGTGGATCGCAGGTTTCATTCCACAGATCGTTATTTCACTTATTTTAGCTGCCTGGTTCACAGATACCCGTCTGAAGATCAAAGGCAAGCAGTTCTTTAAAGTTGTAATCTATATGCCGAACCTGATCATGGCAAGTGCGTTTGCAATGTTGATCTTCGCACTGTTCTCCGATGGAGGTCCGATCAACGGCATTTTAATGAATTTAGGAATTATTAAGAGCGGACAGCCGATCCGTTTCCTTTCCAGCGTGGTGGGAACCCGTTCTCTGGTTGCGCTGATGAACTTTATGATGTGGTTTGGTAATACTACCATCATGTTAATGGCGGCCGTTATGGGTATTGACCCGGCACTGTTTGAGGCTGCGGAACTGGATGGATGTAATCATAAGCAGATCTTTTTCCGTATTACGCTTCCACTGATTCGTCCGCTGCTGGTCTACACTCTGATCACATCCATGATCGGTGGACTGCAGATGTTCGATGTTCCTCAGATCCTCACCAACGGTAAGGGCTCACCGAATCGTACATCGACCACAATGATCATGTACCTGAATAACCACCTGTTCAGTAAGAACTATGGTATGGCAGGTGCGGTTTCCGTCTTCCTGTTTGTTATCTGTGCAATTCTTTGTGTTGTCGTGTACAACTCATTTAACAGCGACACAGATGAGAATATCACCGGTAAGCGCAAGAAAAACAAGAGGGGGGCAAGAAAATGAGAGAAAGCAAGCCAAGTCATGTAAGAACAGTCATTGCCTATATTGTGCTGATCCTGTTGGCCTTCCTTTGCCTGTTCTTCTTTTATGTATTACTTGTTAACTGTACAAGAGATCACATCTCTATTCAGAAGGGATTCTCAGCAATTCCCGGGGATCACTTCATAACGAACTACAAAAATGTGTTGGCGGATGCCAACGTACCGATTTTATCCGGTTTGAAGAATTCGCTGATCGTTTCAGGACTTGCAGCACTGTTTGCTACCTATTTCTCCTGTATGACAGCGTACGGTATCTATGCATACGACTTTAAGTTAAGAAAGTTTGCATTCGTCTTCATCTTACTGATCATGACAATGCCGACACAGGTAACAGCGCTTGGTTTTATCAAGCTGGTAGAGAAGATGAGTCTTCTGGATACGTTGTTCCCGCTGTTTGTGCCCAGCATCGCAGCGCCTGTTGTATTCTACTTTATGTACAGCTACATGCAGTCCTCTCTTCCGATGGAACTGGTTGAAGCTGCGAGAATTGACGGAAGTAACGAGATGCATACCTTTAACTTTATCGTCCTTCCGCTGATGAAGCCGGCAATTGCAGTACAGGCGATCTTCACCTTTGTTTCCAACTGGAACAACTACTTCATGCCTGCTCTTGTGTTGACATCCAAGAATAAGCAGACACTTCCGATCCTGATTGCTGCTCTTCGAAGCGCTGATTTCTTGAAGTTCGATCAGGGAAAGGTATACATGTTGATCACAACGGCGATCGTTCCGATCATCATTATCTATATCCTGTTGTCTAAGTACATCGTTTCCGGTGTGACCTTAGGCGGTGTAAAAGGCTAATTATGATAATTTCTTCATAAAATTCTCCTTTCATAAGATCCTCCGGCTTTTGCCGGAGGATTCTTTTGTTGAAAAAAGAACATAAAAAAAGATCCATCCGTAGATGAATCTTAATGGTTATAAAAAACCGAGCTTGCTACCTCGAACAAAGCGAACGGACGTTACCTGTGCAGTTAACTCAACCCAGGCACCCTCACGGCACATGGAAAATCCTGCTTAGTGCTGCTTCATTCCTGACCTGACACGGTTCACAAGCATCCATTGCGTAAGACCCAGATCTCAACGCCACTTACTCAGGGCAGCTCCGCCCTATAAACCCTCAATAGCAAATCACCCTGGCTAAAGCGGATTTCCAGTACAAGGGACCGCTACTCCCCCGGCTGCTCGGCGGTTTTCATTGTATCGTGTTTTCTATAGAAAGTCAATCAGAGGAAATGAAAGAAGAAAGCAAGAAGAAAGCAAGGAAGAATATGGCCGACTGTATTTCTTTTTTTGCCAAGAATAGGCTATAATAGATTCCATATGTGGCAGAATTATCTGCAAGGTTATTTTTTGGAAGGGGTTTAGAAGAATTATGAGATTAGGAGCTTTAGAAGCAGGCGGAACAAAAATGGTTTGCGCAATCGGTGATGAGACCGGTAAGATTTTTGAGCAGGTTTTATTTCCTACCAAGACACCGGAGGAGACCATTCCTCCAATGATCGAGTACTTCAAGGATAAGAATATCGAGGCACTTGGTATCGCAAGCTTTGGTCCGGTAGATCTGGATAAGGATTCCGCAACATATGGATATATTACAACAACACCAAAGGCCGGATGGAAGAACACCGACCTGGTGGGTGTCTTCAAGGAAGCACTGAATGTTCCGGTTGGATTTGATACCGATGTTAACGGCTCTCTTCTTGGTGAGATGACCTTTGGACAGGGGAAGGGTTTGAAGGATGCGGCTTACTTTACCGTTGGAACAGGATTTGGCATGGGTCTTATGTCCGGTGGCAACCTGGTTCACGGAGCGATGCATCCGGAGGGCGGTCATATTATGGTTCGTGTTCGTGAGGACGATCCGATGCCGGAAGGTAACTGTCCGTTCCACGGTTCCTGCCTTGAGGGAATGGCAAGCGGACCTGCAATTGAGAAGCGCTGGGGCAAGAAAGCGATCGAGCTGAAGGATGATCCAAAGGTATGGGATCTGGAGGCTTACTACCTGGCTCAGGGTGTTGTTGCTACAACGATGCTGCTCTCCCCGAAGATCATTATCTTAGGCGGCGGTGTTATGCATCAGGAGCAGCTGTTCCCTCTGATCCGTAAGTGGACAAAGGAACTTTTGAAGGATTATCTCAACAATTCTGCAGTGAATGATTTGGAGCATTACATTGTTCCGGCAAGCCTGCATGATGACCAGGGAATTATGGGCTGCCTGAAGCTGGCTATGGATGCCATGGAATAAGTGAACTTCTGACAGGTTCGAAGATATGCGTTATTAGGAGGAAGATATGGGATTAAATGAAACACCATCTGGAGAGAGGGTTCAAATTGGTATTTTTGGACGAACCAACGCAGGTAAATCCAGCTTAATGAATGTTTTAACAGGTCAGCAGATGGCTGTTGTTTCAGATATTAAAGGAACAACGACAGATCCTGTTCGTAAATCGATGGAACTTCTTCCCATCGGACCTGTTACGTTTATTGATACACCCGGTCTTGATGATGACAGTGAGCTGGGGGAGGAACGTATGAAGAAGATGGAGGAGGTTCTCCGAAAGGTAGACATTGCGCTTTATGTGCTGCCGGCAGGTGAAGATCCGAGAGAATCCGATAAGGAGACCCTTCTTCACATTAAGGAAAGGAAGATTCCGTTCCTTGTAATTTTAAATAAGGTAGATCTTCTGGAAGATACAGATGAAGATCTGACCCTGGTGGTTTCCAAAGATGAACAGCCTTATTCCGAGGCGGTTCAGGAACATTTACTGGAGGTGGGCCGCCAGCTTTCCGAGGATGATTCCGGTATGGAAAACGGTCTGGCGCTTACCGAGCATGAGCTTTTTGCAATGAGTGCCCATAAGGATGCTGTGATCAGTGCCAACTTCCTTCGGATCCGTATCGCCCAGATGGCAGAGAAAACCGAGGATAAGCGTCGTCTTGTGGCGGATCTCATGTCACACGGGGACCATATGGTGGTGGTTATCCCCATCGATGCGGCTGCGCCGAAGGGACGACTGATCCTTCCGGAACAGCAGGTCATTCGTGATGCCATTGACGATGGTATTATGGTTTCTGTGGTTCAGCCGGAGGAACTGCCACTGCTGCTCCACTCCCTGAAAAAGGATCCGGCACTTGTGGTGACGGATTCCCAGGCCTTTGGTGCTGTGGCTGAGATGCTTCCAAAGCGGGTTCCATTGACCTCTTTTTCGATCCTTATGAGTCGTTATAAGGGAGATCTTCGAACACAGGTGTCCGGTGCCAGAAAGTTGGATACACTGGAGGATGGTGATAAGATCCTGGTATGTGAGGGTTGTACCCATCATCGTCAGTGCGGTGACATCGGTACGGAGAAGCTTCCGAACTGGATCCGTGCCTACACGAAGAAAGAGTTTGATTTTACTTTTACAAGTGGCGGCGAGTATCCGGATAATCTTGAGGAATATAAGCTGGTGATCCATTGCGGCGGCTGTACACTTCCGAAGAGAGAGATGCGATACAGGATCGAAGAGGCAAGCAGACAGGGTGTTCCGGTTACCAACTATGGTGTGCTGATCGCCCAGATGCATGGAATACTTGGAAGGGTGCTTTCACCGTTTCCATCAGATGAATTAAAGTAATTGTTTTAAGGAGAGTAACATGAGTGCACAGAGCCGGACAGAGGATGCCCTGCGACAAATGCATGTGATGCTGGCAAATGCGGAATACGCACCGGGAAGTCACAAGAAAGTGGTTTTGGACAAAGGGGCTGTTCAGGAAGTTCTTAAGGAATTGGCACAGTGTCTTTACGAGATGCTGGATGAGAGCGAACTGACGGCAGCAAGCCGCGATCGGGCAGACAGATCACAAAGGGCGAAAGCCGACCTACAAAAGGAGAATGCGAGAAAGCAGGCTCAGGATATCTATGCTGCTTCTGTTATGTATTCCGATCAGGCCTTAACCAGGATCCAGGAGATCGTGAAAAAGGCACAGAGCGATATGGAGCGCATTTCTTCCCGAATCCAGGAGGATATGAGAAATGAGCTTAACACCATCAAAGACAACCAGTATGAACTGAAGGGACAGCTTCAGGATCTGGAGGATACAGAGAAATATCTCAAGCTGATTTACGAAGAGAACAAGCGGATTGAAAAAGAGAAGCTTACGGGAGAATTTACTGTGGAGGCAGATCGTCCGTCTTATCAGGATGTAAAGCCGGAAATCCACGTAAATCCGGCTTATTTTGCCCAGACACAGTCAGAGATTCCGGAGGGAGTCACGATTGACGGTGAAGAGGAAGAAGATACAAAAGAGAGTTCCCATCCGAAAGAGGTCATGCCCTCTGCGGATGCGATCGTAGCTGCTACAATGGCAGAAGAAGGCATGGAAGCTCCAATGGATGCAAAGCTTTCCGTTGATCTGGATGCAGATTATTTTGCGTGGAAAGAAGGAGAACAGGAAGAAGAAAAGAAGGAAGAGGGAGGACTCTTCTCCTTTTTCCGTAAGAAATGATCGCAAAACGATCTGTGGAAAGTCTCCTGAGGCGAGACTTGAAGGTTAGATGAACGGGGATTTCCCCCGATCATATATAGGTGCTTTGCACCGGGAAAAGAGAAAAAGATAGAGACTGGAGGAAAATTTATGAAGCTCTACGACACAGGAGTGTATCTGGTAAATGGTGAACAGCTTGTACCGGATGATGCACAGGCAACAGCTGCTCTCGCACAGCTTGGTAAGCAGGCGGATAAGAAGACTGCCGCAGAAGGAACAATGGCATACGGTATTCTGAAGGCCCACAACACTTCAGGAAACATGGAAAAGCTGCAGATCAAATTTGATAAGCTTACCAGCCACGATATTACCTATGTTGGTATTATTCAGACGGCTCGTGCGTCAGGTCTTGAAAAGTTCCCGATCCCTTATGTTCTCACAAACTGTCACAACAGTCTTTGTGCAGTAGGTGGAACCATTAATGAAGATGACCACATGTTTGGTCTTTCCTGCGCGAAGCGATATGGTGGAATGTATGTACCACCTCATCAGGCGGTTATCCATCAGTTCGCACGTGAGATGCTTGCTGGAGGCGGCAAGATGATCCTGGGTTCTGACTCCCATACCCGTTACGGTGCTCTTGGTACCATGGCGATGGGTGAAGGCGGACCGGAGCTTGTTAAGCAGCTTCTGGATAAGACCTATGATATCAATATGCCCGGTGTGATTGCAGTCTACATGACAGGAAAGCCGAATAAGGGAGTAGGTCCTCAGGATATTGCGCTTGCTATCATCGGTGAGGTTTTTGCCAAGGGCTACGTTAAGAATAAGGTAATGGAGTTCGTTGGTCCCGGAATTGAGAATCTTTCTGTCGATTATCGAATCGGTGTGGATGTAATGACGACCGAGACAACTTGTCTGTCTTCCATCTGGCAGTGTGACAGCAAGGTTGAGGAGTTCTATGAGATCCATGGCCGTAAGGAGGACTTCGCTCCGATGCAGCCGGCAGATGTGGCTTATTACGATGGATGTATCGAGATCGATCTGTCCAGCATTCGTCCTATGATCGCAATGCCGTTCCATCCAAGTAATGTCTATACCATCGATGAGTTGAAGCACAACCTTATGGATATCCTGGATGATGTTGAGAAGCGGGCAAAGGTATCTTTGGACGGACAGGTTGATTTTACATTAAAGGACAAGGTGAAAAACGGACAGCTTTACGTTGATCAGGGAATCATTGCAGGATGTGCCGGCGGTGGTTTTGAAAACATCTGTGATGCGGCAGATATCCTTCGGGGAGCTTCCATCGGAGCCGATGATTTTACATTGAGTGTTTACCCTGCTTCTACTCCGATCTATATGGAACTTGTGAAGAACGGAGCAGTTGCTGATCTTATGGCAACCGGTGCCATTGTTAAGACTGCGTTCTGTGGTCCTTGCTTCGGTGCAGGCGATACTCCGGGCAATAACGGATTCTCCATCCGTCACTCAACACGTAACTTCCCGAACCGTGAGGGAAGTAAGCTTCAGAACGGTCAGATCGCTTCGGTTGCTCTTATGGATGCTCGTTCCATCGCTGCTACTGCTGCCAACAAGGGTTTCCTTACCGGTGCAGATGAGCTGGATGTGAACTACAGCAAGCCGAAGTACTTCTTCAATGGGGAGATCTATAAGAATCGTGTCTTTGACAGTAAGGGTGTGGCAGATCCTACGCAGGAAGTGAAGTTTGGACCGAACATCAAGGATTGGCCGGCGATGAGTGCTCTTCCGGAGAATATGATCTTAAAGGTTGTTTCCGAGATCCATGATCCTGTTACAACGACCGATGAGCTGATCCCGTCCGGTGAGACATCTTCTTACCGTTCCAATCCGCTGGCACTGGCTGAGTTTGCCCTTTCCCGTAAGGATCCGGCATACGTTGGTCGCGCCAAAGAGGTACAGAAGGCTCAGAAGGCCATTGAGAATGACCAGTGCCCGAAGGATGGGCTTCCGGAAATCAAGCCGGTTCTTGATGTGATCCATACCAAGTATCCGGATGTGGATCGTCATAACTTAGGTGTGGGTTCTACGATCTTCGCTGTGAAGCCGGGAGACGGTTCTGCTCGTGAGCAGGCGGCAAGCTGCCAGAAGGTATTAGGCGGATGGGCAAATATCGCCAACGAATATGCGACCAAGCGTTATAGAAGTAACCTGATCAATTGGGGTATGCTTCCATTCCTCATTCCGGAGGGAGAGCTTCCGTTTAAGAATGGCGATTACCTGTTTATTCCACAGATCGCAAAGGCCATTGCAGACAAGAAGACAAGCTTCCCTGCATACGTGGTTAAGGACGGTCAGCTGGTAGAATTTGAGCTTACCATGGATGAGCTTACAGAGGATGAGAGACAGATTATTGAGGATGGATGTCTGATCAATTTCTATCGCAATAAATAATTAGGATCGAGGATTATCATGTCGGAAGAACGAAAGACAAGAAAGCATCCGGCGGACTACCTCCCGAAGGAGGAGGTGGCCCGTTACCATGTGATAGCCATCTCGGCGGTTTTGGCAGCTGCATTGATTATAATATTCTACTTTTGTGTTGAACGGTATGAGGGGCTGGCCATTGCGCTGGGAACCCTTAACCGGGTTCTGCAGCCGATTCTTATGGGATTTGCCATGGCATACCTGATGAATCCCATCATGAAGCTCTTTGAACGGCTGGGTGGAAAGATCAACCGCTATGTCAAGGACAAGACCGGATATACCTTTGGGCCTAAGATGAAGAAGGCGTCCCGAACCATTGCTTCGATTCTGGCGGTTGCGATCCTTATTGCGGTGATCGCAGCGTTTTTAAGCATGGTAATCCCACAATTTGTTACAACCATCAAAGAGCTGGTCCGAAACATACATGCCAAGGTAGGTGGTGTGCTGGACTGGGTCGATGAGATCACCGGTTTTCGCTTCAAAGACCAGCTGGCAGCGGCCCGTGAGTCGAAGAACATCGATAAGGCTATCGATAAGGGAATTGAAATGGGTAGGAAATACCTGAATGTTGAGAGTAATAATCAGCTGGTTTCCCTTCTGACGGCCTGGGGCGTGAACGTGGGACATTTCTTTGTGAATCTGGTGATCGGTATTTTCGTTGCAGTATACTCTCTGGGAAGCAAAGAGAAGCTGAAGGCGGTCTTCAAGAAAATGATCTATGCGATCTTCCCATTGAAGGTGGCCAATGAAGTTATGATCACGGTTCGCAAGGCAAATGAGATCTTCTATGGATTTATCATCGGCAAGATCATCGATTCCATTATCATCGGGATCCTTTGCTATTTTGCAATGTTGCTGTTTGGTTTCCCTTATGCCCTGGTTTGCTCGGCTATCATTGGAGTGACCAACGTGATTCCGGTTTTTGGCCCGTATATCGGAGCCGTTCCTACTGTGGCGCTGATCTTTGTGACCAATCCGATGCAGGGAATTTACTTCCTGCTCTTTGTACTGGTCCTTCAGCAGATCGACGGTAACCTGATCGGACCGAAGATCCTTGGAGATTCCACCGGTATTTCTCCATTCCTTGTGCTCGTGGCCATTGTAGCCGGAGGCGGAATGTTTGGAATCGTGGGAATGCTATTGGGTGTTCCTACCATGGCGCTCTTTGTCTACATCGTAGGAAGGGTCACCAACAGGCTGGTGAAGCGTCGTGGACTTCCTACCAGTACCATGCGGTATGAGCATTTAGACCATGTGGATGAAAAAGGTATGAAGATCATCGATAAAGAAGAAAAGCCGGAGGGAGTAAGATCCAAAGGCATCCTTGCGAAGATTTTCCGGAATTTTACTCCGGTCAGGGAAAAAGATCCAAAGGATCCGGAACATCCGGATTCCGATAACCATATAAAATGATATGAACTCCGCTCTCCGACTGGGTTTTCGCCCGGGTTCGGAGGGCGGAGTTTTTTGACAGAGAAACAGCGCTATGATACACTAAATTATATGTATTTTGGGAGACTTTAACATTTTTCGAGGTGCGCTTTGGAGAAGACAGAATATAAAATCAAACTGGATCAGATTGAAACGCTGGTTCGTTCAGGGGACAAACAGGAGGCAGTGGATCTTTTAGATACGCTTAACTACCGTAAGATCCGCAATGTCAACGTATTACTAAGAGCAAGTGAGGTCTATGAGGAGGCCGGTGAGACGGAGAAGGCCAGAGAGATTCTGGAAATGGCACATGAACGCTCTCCCATCGGACGAATGATCATCTACCGTCTTGCGTTGCTTTCTGTGAGGATGGGCGAGCTGGATGAAGCGGATGAGTACTATGAGGAATTTGTAGAGATCGCTCCCCATGACAGTCTTAAATATATCATCCGATACCATATTGCTAAGGCCAAAGGCAGTGATATCAAGGGGCTGATCGCAATTCTTGAGGAATTGAAGCAGCACGATTTCATTGAGAAGTGGGCATTTGAACTGGCCTGCCTCTATCGAAGCTCTGCCCAGGTGGAGAAGTGTATTGATCTTTGTGATGAGATCGTTCTCTGGTTTGGTGAAGGCCCTTATGTTGAGAAAGCCTTGGAGATGAAGATGCTCTATACGCCGCTGAACCAGGCTCAGGAAGATAAATACCGTCGTTTCCAGCGTCGTAAGAACGGAAGCGCGGAGGTGCTTCCGGAGGATTCCGGATCGGATGAGCTTCTCTCCCACCCGATTACCATCCCCAAAGTCGAGACGAAGCCGGAACGGTTTAACACAGTGAACCTTCAGGCCGAGATCAAGAAGAATATTGAAGAGATCATGCAGGCAACGGAGACCGGTGAGGTATCCGAGAATATGGATGCCATTAAGGATCTGATCGGAGATATCCCTTACCTTAGTGCCGGCAAGCCCGAGGAAGAAGAGATTGTGCAGCAGGAGGAAAGCGAACCGGTTCCGACCATTCAGGATTCTTTCCAGCAGTATCTCGCAGAGGAATATGACGGTCAGATGTCCATGAATCTTCCGACCCGCACCAGGGAGGAACAGATCGAGGGTCAGATGACCATCGAAGATATCATGGAGGACTGGGAACGAACCCGTCGAGCCGCCGAGGCGGCGCTGGAGGAGGCCAGAGCACGTAAGCTGGAAGAGGCCAAGGCCAAGGCGCTGAAAGAAGCAGAACAGATCATGGATCGTTTGGTGGAAGCTGCACCGCAGCTGGATGCCGGTGTTTCTCCGGAGGAACTGCTTCGTCAGGAATATCTGTCCAGAGGCGAGGATGAGAACCGTGCCGTGGAGATCCTGGCGCAGGCGCACCAGAAAGAGGATCCGGTGGCGGAGAAGATGGAATCCGAAGACGAGGAACATTCCAGGATCGAGACCGACGGCGATGAAAGAACCTTCGAGATTCCTAAGATTCACGCCAATTCCGAGGAGGATGCGGAAGCTAAGGATGAGGTCGGACTTAAGATTCCGGTTCTTCCGGCAGCAGATGCACTGAAGAAGGCAATTCGTCAGGCAGGCGCCACAGTGACACGGAATGATGAGGAGAAGGATCTTAAGGCTTGGGAGCCGCCAAGGCTGTCTTCTGAGGAGGTTGAATCACGAAAGCCTGAGCCGAGGGATGAATCCTTGAATCAGCCGAAGGAAGAGACGGAGGAGAAAGAAAATACGTTAGATCAGACCGAGGAAGATCCGCAGCCACAGAAGCCGGAAGACATTATGGCGGATGTGAATAAAATGCTGCAGGAACAGATCGATGAACTGACCGTCGAGGCGGAAGAAGAAAAAGCCAGAGAAGAAGGCGGGAAGGATGACAATCCGATCGATCAGACAACGAAGGTCATGCCTTCCGGAACCGAGATCATGAAGGCAATCAAGGAGACTCCTGCAGCTGCAGGACTGTCGGATACACAGGTGATGAACCTGTCCGGAGCCATCGAGGATGTGATTAACGATGAGGTGCCGCAGGTACGACTGACCGATGATGAGAAGGATGTATTAAGTTACTTTACAACCGTTGACAGCATGGAGAAGCAGATCTGCAGAGCCTTAAGCGGTATCCGCACAAGATTGTCCGATCCGGAGCATGTCAGCATCGGTAATCTGACAGTATCCGGAAGCAACGGAACCGGTAAGACCGCTCTGGCTTCAAAGCTGATCCGAATCCTTCAGAAGGAGACCGGTAAGCTGTCGGGTGCAGCCGGAAGGATCTCCGGTGAGAAGTTAAACGGCAAGGATCTGCAGGCGCTGTTGACGAAGGTTGCCGGTGGAAGCCTGATGATCGAGGAAGCCGGCGCAATTAATCGGGAAACAGCAGTATCCCTGGCACTTCTGATCGAGAATGATACGTCAGGAACACTGTTTATTTTAGAGGACAGCAAGATTGGCCTGGAACGGCTGAAGTCACTGTCACCACAGCTATTCAATTTGTTTACAGAGCACATCAATATTCCGGTGATGACCATTGATGAACTGGTTTCCTTCGGAAAAGCATATGTGCTTGATTTAGGATATTCCATGGATGATATGGCAATTCTTGGTCTCTATGACAGGATCGGTATCTTGCAAAGGGGTGAGGAGCCGATCAGTCTTCATGAGGTAAAGGCAATTGTCGATCGTGGAATACAGAAGTTGGAACGCCGAAGCAAAGGTATCTTTGGTCATTTTGCAGCGAAGCTGACAGATGAAGACGGCAGACCGATCCTTCAGGAAAAAGACATCCTAGAATAGGCTTGAAAGGGGTTATAGTATGAATCATTTTACGGAGTTAGACGCTTATCTTTTTGGACAGGGAACACATTACGAGATTTTTCGTAAGTTAGGTGCTCACCCTGCCACGGAAGATGGAAAAGAGGGATGGATATTTGATGTCTGGGCGCCACACGCCGCCGGTGTATATGTGATCGGTGAATTCAACGGATGGGACGAAGGGGCCAATCCGATGAAGCGGGTGTCTCCGGAGGAGACCGGTATTTTTGAAGCTTTTATACCGGGAGCCCAGGAAGGCCAGATGTATAAATTTTTGATTGTGACACAGAACGGACGCAAGCTGTATAAGGCAGATCCTTTTGCAAACAGTGCAGAGCTTCGTCCGGGAACCGCTTCTAAGCTTGCCAATGTGGAAGGTTATAAGTGGACTGATCAGAACTGGATGAAAAAGCGCCATGACACAACGCCATATTATGAGAAGCCAATGTCTATTTATGAAGTGCATCCGGGTTCCTGGAAACGTCATCCGGGTCGGGAGGACGATGGCTTTTACACGTATGCACAGTTTGCGGATGCTCTTGCAGAGTATGTCAGCGAGATGGGTTATACCCATGTGGAACTGATGGGTATTTCCGAATATCCTTTTGACGGTTCCTGGGGTTATCAGGTAACCGGCTACTACGCTCCTACTTCCAGATACGGAAAGCCAAAGGATTTTATGTATCTGGTCAATACCCTTCACAGAAAGGGAATCGGAGTTATTCTGGACTGGGTACCGGCTCATTTTCCAAAGGATGCCCATGGTCTGGCGGATTTCGACGGATCTCCGCTGTTTGAATATGCGGATCCGAAGAAGGGCGAACATCCGGATTGGGGAACGAAGATCTTCGACTACGGTAAAAACGAAGTCAAGAACTTCCTGATCGGTTCCGCCATCAACTGGATCGAGACCTATCACATTGATGGACTTCGTGTGGATGCTGTTGCTTCCATGCTCTACCTCGATTATGGTAAGAGCGACGGACAGTGGGTAGCAAACAAATTCGGTGGACGGGAGAACTTAGAGGCAATCGAGTTCTTTAAGCATATCAACTCCATGATCACAGGACGCTATAAGGGTGTCGTAATGATTGCGGAGGAATCCACAGCATGGCCGAAGGTAACCGGCGGTGTAGAAGACGGTGGACTGAATTTCTCCTACAAGTGGAATATGGGATGGATGCACGACTTCCTGGATTACATGAAGCTGGATCCGTACTTCCGTAAGGACAACCACAATAAGATGACCTTCGCTATGTCCTATAATGAGTTCGAGAAGTATATTCTGGTACTCTCCCACGACGAAGTAGTCCATCTGAAGTGTTCTATGTTGGAGAAAATGCCGGGACTTGGAATCGACAAGTTTAAGAATCTGATGGCCGGTTATGCCTTTATGATGGGACACCCGGGCAAAAAGCTTCTGTTCATGGGACAGGATTTTGCCCAGCTTCGGGAATGGAGTGAAGAAAGAGAACTTGACTGGTACCTTTTGGACAATCCGGAGCACCGGGCTGTCAGGGACTGGATGAAATCCCTGCTTCATATCTACAAGAAGTATCCGTCCATGTATGAACAGGATATTAACTGGAACGGATTCGAGTGGATCAATGCCAACGACAGCTACAGAGGAATTTTCAGTTTCCTCAGAAAGTCCAAAAACGGCAAGAAGAACCTGCTGTTCGTTTGCAACTTCACACCGATGGCCTACGAGGATTATCGGGTTGGTGTTGCCAACAATAAGAAGTTGACGCTGGTTCTTACAAGTGACGATCCGGCCTACGGCGGATCTGATCCAAAGAAAAAGAAGACCTATTTGCCGGAGCATAAGGAATGCGACGGCAGGGAATACTCAGTGGCATATCCACTCTCCCCATACGGAGTTGCAGTATTCACATACGATTACTAATGAAATAAGGAAAGAATATGCAAGATCAGGAGCTAACAGAAGATAAAATAGTGAAACAGCCACATCGCAGGCGATATCTGCTGTGGCTCCTTTGCATTCCGGTGGTCGTACTGGTTGTTGTGTTTTTTGCAAATCTATTAAACCGGTACGGGCAGTTTGACTCATACGACGTAGTGGATGAATTCAAGGTCAGTAGCGCATCGACGTTGAATTACAGTGAGTTTAACGGAGGACTGGTCTCTTACTCACAGGATGGAGCGTCCTATCTCAACAATAAAGGCGAGGCGGTGTGGAATGAGGCCTATGATATGCAGAGTCCGAAGGTCCGGATCGCCAAACAGCGAATGCTGATCTATGATACCAAGGGTACAACGATGAAGATTCTCTCTCCGGAAAAGGAGGAGGGGGAGATCCAGACCAATCTGCCCATTGTAAGGGCTGATGTCGCTGCTGACGGAACGGTCGCAGCCATGATGCAGGAAGGAGCCACCGGTTACCTGAATGTGTATAAGGCAGACGGAACTCAGTTGGCCCAGGGACAGGTACATCTGGCCAAAACCGGATATCCGTTGGATCTGGCTATTTCAGAGGATGGAAAGCGACTGGCAGTCAGTATGGCTTCCGTCAGTAAGGGGCAGCTTACGTCCACTTTGAATATCTACGACTTCTCAGAGAAGGGTGAGGGGCAAAGGGATAATCTGGTGGGGACCTTTCAATACACAGATGGACTATGTCCGGAGGTGGAATTTTTTGAAGACGGATCCATCGTTGCTTACAGCAATCATAAGATCCATCTGATCGATGCATCCTCCAAACCGGAAGAAATCGAAACCATCAAAGTCAAGCCGGAGATAAAAAGTGTCATGACCGGAGATGATGCCTTCGGAATCATCATCGATAATGACAATAATACAGAGAAATACCTGCAGGTATTTTCGGAATCCGGCAAGGAAAAATTCAAAAAAAAGCTGGATATCAGCTATACACAATGCCGTTTCCTGACAAACGGGGAGATCCTGATAACAAATGGCGAGAATCTAAGAGTTTACAATAAGCTTGGAAGGGTCCGATTCTCATATGATTTTTCTGAAACGCTTGTGTCATTTTTGCCGACAGAAGGAAGACAGGAATATCTTTTGATTACGGAAGGCAAATGTGAGCGCATCAGAATACAGTAACAGACAAAGAGGAAAAACATGAATTACGTACTAATTGGAGTAGCCGTTGCGCTTGTAATCGGGTTTGCAATCGGGTACCACAAGGGACTTCTTGGAATGCTGATCGGAATGCTTTCCTGGGTGATCATCCTGGGATTGTTATATATCGGAGTTCCGCAGATTCAGCAGGCATATATGAGAGGTCCGGTCTATGAGAAGGTGGAACGGGCTGTAGAAAGCTATATCAAGAATCAGCTGGTCTCAAAAGAAAATGAAAAAATCAATGAGATCAATCAGTCAAGTCAGGACGACAATACGACAACAACAGAAGAACAGCCGAAGACTGAAAGTAAAAAACTTTCGGATGCAGCATCCACAGGAGACTTCTTCTCTTCTATGGGAATTGAGCTGCCGGAGGCGTTGAAGAAGGCCGTGGCAAACGGTGTGAAGGAAGATGCGGATCGGGCCATCAATCTGATCGAAGATCTTCAGAACGTGGGCGACAAACAGTTGAGCAAGGCAAATGCCACCATTGTTTCACAGACGGCGCAGCCCATCGCAGCTATGATCGTTCGCGGACTTGCCATGATGACCGCATTTTTATTGGGACTGATCATTACAAGGATCCTGCGACTCATCGCACATTTTATAACCGATATACCGGTGGTTGGTGGAATCACAAGAGGACTCGGGGGAGTCTGGGGTGTCGTTGTTGTGTTGATGATGGTATGGATCGGTATGGATATTGTGACCTGTTGCAGTGTATTGCCATGGGGACAGTATATGATGAAGCAGATTCAGGCCAGTGAGATCTTAAATGTACTGTATATGTACAATCCGCTGACATTTTTTATCGGAGCATAAACAAGCAATAAGAAAAGAGGGAAATTAAAATGGAACATGTGTGGGGAAAGACACCAGATGGGGAAGATGTGATCGTAACAGAGATCAAAAATGCAGGACTACGGGCAAAACTCATGAATTTCGGTGCCAATCTGCTGGAACTTCATGTTACAATGCCATCGAAGGATGAACGGGATGTTGTTCTTGGCTACCGGGAGTTGGAGCAGTATTTTGTAAATGATCCGAACTACGGATGCAGCGTGGGTCGACACGCGAACCGAATCGGAGGAGCGGCATTTGATCTGGATGGAAAGCATTACGAGCTGGACAAGAATGACGGAGAGGTGAACAACCTTCATAGTGGATTCCATCCGCTTCACAAGCGAATCTGGGAGATCCGCAAGACAGCCGAAGACAGCGTGACCTTTGGTATTCACAGTCCTGCAGGGGACATGGGATTCCCGGGGAATATGGATATTGAAGTAACTTATACCATCGGAGACCGGCAGGATCTGATCATCGATTATAAGGCAACGGCAGATGAAAGAACCGTATTTAATCCAACCAACCACAGCTACTTCAACCTGAAGGGAGCCGGGGAAGGCAATATTCTCGATCATAAGGTGATGATCCATTCGGATCTTGTGACCTATGCAGGAGAGGATTCCATTCCGAACGGTGACTATGTGGAAGTAAAGGACACACCGATGGATTTTGCATCCGGCCGTGTTGTAGGCGGTAGAATCGAGGATGACTATGACTTGCTGAAGTTTGCAGGCGGATATGATCATAACTATGTGCTGAAGAATACGGAGGAGTATCATGAGGCATCCTATGATCATAACGGTAAGAAGGTTTATGAGGCAGCTGTTTTTGCAGATCCATGGGAGGAGCTGTTCGCTCATGTATATACCGACCTTCCGGGAATGCAGTTATATACAGGAAATTATATCAGTGGAACGGAACTGGGCAAGGGAAGCAAGATCTACCCGAGACGAGGCGGTATCTGCTTCGAGACACAGTACTATCCGAACGCGTTGAATGTACCATCCTTCCCTCAGCCGATCATTGAGGCAGGCAAGGAGTACAACAGCCGGACCGTATACAGGTTCGGACAGGAATAACATATATAAGAAAAAGGAGACGTCATGAAGTTAATCATCGGAAATGATCACGCAGGCACAGAGTTAAAGTTTGAGATCCAGGAATATCTGGAGGAGAAAGGCTACGAGGTGATCAACTACGGAACAGACACCAATGAGTCCGTACATTACCCACAGATCGGTGCGGCAGTGGCAGAAAAGGTTGCAGCAGGTGAAGCGGATCTTGGAATTCTGATCTGCGGAACAGGTGTGGGAATTTCTCTTGCAGCCAATAAGGTACCGGGGATCCGTGCAGCGGTATGTTCCGATGTGACAACAGCCCATCTGGTAAGAGAACACAATCATGCCAACATCCTTGCCTTTGGTGCAAGAATCGTCGGAAGTGAGCTGGCAAAGGATATGGTAGACGCATTCCTGAATGCAAAGCCACTGGGCGGAAGACATGAGGAGCGTGTGGAAATGATCACCGCAGTCGAGAAAAAGTATTCTAAGTAAGAGGCCGTTATGAGAGAGAGACTGACACAGTCAGATGTGGATAAGATCAAAGCAGAGATCGAAGAACGAAAGTTAAAGATCCGGCCGGAACTGATCGGTGAGGTAAAAGAAGCCAGATCCCATGGCGATCTGTCCGAGAACTTCGAGTATTATGCTGCAAAAAAGGCGAAGAACCGCAATGAAAGTCGTATCCGCTATCTTGAGAATATGCTCAAAAATGCCATCATGGTATCGGATGAGTCTGCGGATGGCGTGATCGGAATGAACAATACCGTAACCTTATATTTTCCCGAGGATGACATGGAGGAGAGCTACAAGATCGTAACCTCCATCCGAAGCAATTCTCTGAAGGGCAAGATCAGTATCGAGTCTCCCCTGGGGAAGGCGCTCCTGGGTAAGAAGGAGGGGGATACGGTAACCGTAAAGGTAAATGATGATTACAGCTATGATGTGACCATTAAGAAGATCGATGAAAGTACAGATGATGCAGAGGATGAGATCAAATCTTTCTAATCGAGGTGCAACATGGAATTAAAGGATATATCCAAAATGATAGAAGGTATCGAGATAAAGAATCCACTAGGCGGTGGAGACAGAGGATTTGATAAATCGGATCCGGCTCGAAATGTATTTATGCTAAAAGGGGCTCTAGCAAAAGAGGGATTTGACATGTGGAGACATTGTTTCTCCGGTGTCAGCCGTCAGACCGGCGCAGTCCGTAGTTTTGGAATCGGCTTTGTGGCTTATAATCCGGAGCTTGGAGGCGATCAGGTCGTTTTTGCAGAGAATGGAGAGAAACCATCCTATCTCACCGTTAAAGCCATCATCATGGGTGAGCAGGGATGCTCACTCTCCCGCTACATTCCATGGAATCAGGTGGATGTCGGAGAAGAACTGGATATTCTTGTAAGCGCGAAGGACTGTTTCCTTTCTGAGACAAGAACCATGGGACAGATCGAGGTAAATGCAGCCCATCATAGAGAAAATCCGCAGGAGCATACCGATATCGGGCGCTTTACCTGGGACTTAAAGATCAATAAGGAGATCGCGTTCAACCTTGGATATTCCACAAGCGGACCGGCCAGAGGAGCCAATATGGTGGATGCCTACTGGCATACCGAGGGAATGAAGACCTCCTATGAGGGAACCGTTACCTGGAATGGGGAGACCTACGACGTGAAGCCGGAGTTTTCCTACGGAACAGCCGATAAGGTGTGGGGACATGAGCTGAACTCCCCTTGGTGCTTTTTCTCTAGCAACCATCTTACCAGTAAAAAGGACGGAGAACTGAAGCACTCAGCCTTTGCCTTTGGAGGTGGTGCGGTTAAGGTGGGACCGATGACAATGGATGAGACACTCATCGGTGGCATCGATCGGGAAGGAGAAAAGTACGAGTTTAACTTTTCCAAGTTCTGGACCCTTACAAGAACAGGTACACAGAAAAAAGAAACAAAACAAAAATTCCGCTGGGCGATCCATCAGGAAACGCCGATGACGCGGGTAGCATTAAAGATTGAATGTGACAAGGCAGATATGGTAGTCAACGAGTACGACCGACCGGATGGAAAGGGAACACAGAGCATCTGGACCGGTGGAAACGGACGGGCTGAACTACTGCTCTACCGTAAGAAGATCACACTGCGTAATCGTTGGCAGTGGGAACTTGTTGATACAATTACAGCAGAAGACGTTAGGCTTCAATACGGCGAATAACAAGCTTTCAATGAGCGGGTCTTAAATGTAAAAGGAGGTTGTCTATGAGAATCGGTATGCTAACAAGTGGCGGAGACTGTCAGGCGCTGAACGCAGCCATGCGAGGTGTTGTAAAGGGTCTGGAGGAAAATGTAAAACAGTTGGAGGTCTATGGCTTTCTAAACGGATATAAGGGTCTGATCTATGGAAATTACAGGCTTCTGACCAGTACAGATTTTTCCGGAATCCTAACAAAGGGAGGAACCATCTTAGGTTCATCCAGACAGCCCTTTAAGTATATGCGCGATCCGGACGAAAACGGTCTGAACAAGGTAGAGGCTATGAAGAGCAACTACTACAAGCTCAATCTGGATTGCCTTGTGATCCTGGGTGGAAACGGAACACAGAAGACAGCAAACCTTTTACGGGAAGAGGGACTAAATGTGATCCATCTTCCGAAGACCATTGATAATGATATCTATGGAACGGATATCACCTTTGGATTCTATTCTGCAGTTAATGTTGCGTCAGCAGCCATCGACTGCATCCATACCACAGCAGCATCCCATAACAGAGTGTTTATCGTTGAGGTCATGGGCCATAAGGTGGGATGGCTGACCCTGTACGCAGGAGTTGCATCTGGAGCGGATATCATTCTGTTGCCGGAGATTCCATATGATGACAAGAAGATCTTGAATGCCATCCGGAAGCGCCAGGAGTCCGGAAAGGGCTTTACCATTCTGGCCGTAGCGGAGGGTGCGATCTCCAAGGAAGATGCAAAGCTTTCGAAAAAGGAATTGAAGAAGAAACTGGCGAAGGAGCCATACCCTTCTGTTTCCTATAAGATCGCTGAAATGATCACAAAAGAACTGGGAAGTGAAGCCCGGGTAACCGTTCCGGGTCACACCCAGAGAGGCGGTACCCCATGTCCATACGACCGTGTATTGTGTACAAGACTCGGTTCAGCCGCTGCGAAAGCGATCATGGACAAAAAGTATGGCAATATGGTAGCCATGATCGACGGAGATACCAAGTTGGTTCCACTGGAGGAAGTGGCCGGAAAGTTAAAGGGTGTCGATCCGGATTGTAAGATGATTAAGGAAGCCAAGCGAATCGGAATCAGCTTTGGTGATTAAGGATTTAAGAGAGGAAGAACGTCATGTCCTATGTGGCATTGTACCGAAAGTTCCGGCCACAGGAATTTTCAGATGTAAAAGGCCAGGAACATATTGTTACCACCCTGAAAAATGAAATAGCAGCCGACCGGATCGGACACGCATACCTTTTTACAGGGACAAGAGGTACAGGTAAGACCACGGTTGCCAAGATTTTTGCAAGAGCCGTGAACTGCCGGCATCCGAAGGAAGACGGAAGTCCCTGCGGAGAATGTGAAGTATGTAAGGCCATTGGAGATGGAAGTTCTTTGAATGTTGTTGAAATGGATGCGGCTTCCAACAACGGTGTGGAAAGTATCCGGAGCATTATTGAGGATGTGGGCTATCCGCCAACGATTGGAAAGTATAAGGTCTACATCATCGATGAGGTGCATATGCTCTCTCCTGCTGCTTTCAATGCGTTTCTTAAAACATTAGAGGAGCCGCCATCCTATGTGATCTTTATCTTAGCGACCACAGAGTTGCACAAGATTCCGGTCACCATCCTTTCCCGATGTCAGCGCCATGATTTTCATCGAATACAGGTGGAGACCATCGCGGCAAGGCTGCGGGAACTTTGTGAGGCAGAGCAGGTCGAGGCAGAGGATGAAGCCTTGGACTATGTGGCAAGGGCTGGAGACGGATCCATGCGAGATGCATTGAGCCTGTTGGATCAGTGCATCAATTTTTACTTGGGACAAAAACTGACCTATGACAATGTGCTGAAGGTGCTTGGTGTTGTGGATACTCAGGTATTTTCTACGTTGATGCGGGGAATCCGGGGAAGAGATGTGAAAGCGGTTCTCTCTGTGGTGGAGGACGTGGTGAACACCGGACGGGATCTGGCGCAGTTCGTGTCGGACTTTACCTGGTATCTGCGGAATATGCTGCTGGTACGTACCGATGAAAGCATGGTGAATTCCCTGGATATGACCAGCGAGAACAAGGCACTACTGATCGAGGAAAGCAAAGAAACGGATGCTTTGATTCTGATGCGGTACATCCGTATCCTCTCCGAACTGTCCAATCAGATTCGTATGTCTATGGAAAAGCGGGTTCTGCTGGAGGTCGCCCTGATTCGTTTGTGCCATCCGCAGATGGATGAGGATCCGGCGGCTCTGTCTGAGAGGATCGAGGATCTTGAGAAAAAACAGGAAGAGGCAACGGCGGCAACGCAGATCACACCGGAGATGATTGAATCTATCATGCAGAAAAGTGGATTTGTTCCGGGACAGGCAGCACCTGTGGTGGAGAAACCGCCAATGCCGAAGGCAACAGAAGAAGATATCGCAAAAGCTGTGGGAAGTTTTAATACCATGGTGGCGCGGTTAGAGGATAAAGCTCTGCAGACCTATCTGACCGGAACCGATGTGAATGTTCGTCCGAGTGAGGATGGAAAGGCCGTTTGGATCGTGTTTGATGCGGAGATAGCGTATAATATGGTGAACGGCTCGGCCAATCGGGCACTGCTGGAGCAGATGTTCATGGATGGAATCGGAGCAGAGGTTCCATATGAGCTGATCTATAACACAACCAATGTATCGGGCCGACAGGCTTATGGTGATGCAAGGGATGATTATGCAGCCCACTTTTCCGATATATTCGGAATGGAAATAGAAGTAGAAGACAATCAGGAGGATTAACACAATGGCAAGAAGAGGTGGATTCCCAGGTGGTATGCCTGGTAACATGAACAATTTGATGAAGCAGGCACAGAGAATGCAGCGTCAGATGGAGGAAAGCCAGAAGGAATTAGAAGCTAAGGAAGTAACAGCAACGGCAGGCGGCGGTGCTGTAGAGGTAACGGTATCCGGTAAGAAGGTAGTGACAAAGGTCAAGATCGATCCGGAGGCAGTAGATACCGATGACATGGAGATGTTAGAGGAAATGATCATGGTAGCAACCAACGATGCCCTCGGTCAGATCGATGAGATGAGTCAGGCAAACATGTCCAAGCTTACCGGTGGTTTAGGCGGAGGATTACCGTTTTAATGGATTACTATAGCAAAGAGATCAGCCGACTGATCGCCGGTCTGTCATCTTTACCGGGAATCGGTGAAAAAAGTGCCCAGAGGCTGGCGTTTCATATACTGGGAATGCCTCAGACCGAGGTGGAACAGCTCGCTGATACCATTGTTAGCGCAAGGAAGAACGTACGCTATTGCAAGGTTTGTTTTAATCTGACCGATCAGGAGGTATGTCCGATCTGCGCAAGCGCAAAAAGAGACCGGAGCACTATTATGGTGGTGGAGGATACCAGGGATCTGGCAGCCTACGAGAAGACCGGCGAATATAAGGGACTGTATCATGTGCTTCATGGCGCGATCTCACCGATGCAGGGCATCGGACCTTCCGATATCCGTCTAAAGGAACTGATCGCAAGATTATCCGACGGAGAAGTCAAGGAAGTGATCATCGCCACCAACTCTTCTCTGGAGGGTGAGACTACAGCCATGTATATCAGTCGATTGATCAAACCCATCGGTGACGTGAAAGTCACAAGGATCGCCAGTGGCGTTCCGGTGGGAGGCGATCTGGAATATATCGATGAAGTTACACTGCTTCGTGCCTTAGAGGGAAGAAGAGACCTTTAAGTCAGTCCTTAGTGAGAGGGGCAACCCTGGCATGGATCGCCGAAGCGATGATACCGATCAGAAGACCGGTAATAATGCCGGCTACCATTAGAACCGGTAAGTAGAACAAAATATTATAATTTTTTACCAGGACAGCTGCCAAAAGGAGCTGTCCAAGGTTATGTGAGAGGCCGCCAGCAACGCTGACGGCTATCATTTTGCAGAATTTTGTCTGAACAAGAAGAAGCATGACCAGAAAGGATAAGATGCCGCCGGCCAGGGAATACAGGATGCTGAAGGCATTTCCAAACATAAAGCCAGCCAAAAGGATACGAAGGACAGAGACCAGAAAAGAGTCCCTGGGACCATAGAGGTACAGAAGGATCACGACCACAGCGTTGGTCAGTCCCAGCTTCATTCCGGGAACTCCAAAATAAAAGGGAATCAGGGATTCCACATAGGAGAAGATCAAGGCAAGAGCCAGAAAGACTCCGAGGCTGACAAGATGAATTTGTGTGTTGGAAGAAGTTGTATGTTTCATTGTGTCATTACATCCATATCCGGTTTGGTATCTGAGTGAACGGTGCAAACAATTTTGTTGGGAAGGCAGACGATGGACTGTCCGTCGGAGTCGATGCGCCCCTGGTGCATGCAGAGCCGGTCCGGGCAATTGGCGTGGGACATGTAAGCTTTCCCGTCTTTTATGGTAAGGGTGTTGGAAACGACGCCCTTTTTGTTTGTAATCGGTATGACCTGATCCTTCTCTAGAGGATAGGTGCCGAAAATCTTACCATCCACCGTGATCTCTACTGCCCCACCCCGGGCCTTGTGCATCGTGTGATATATCTGAAAGGCCAAAAGGAAAAGGCAGGATAAGACCAGTAAAAAAAGGATCAGAAAAAGATCCCGTTTTGAAATATAGTCTCGCATGGAACGCTTCATAAAGACTCCTTTGTGAATGGTAAGTTACACATTTATGTTACTATTTTTGGCTTAGGACTTCAATTGAAGAAGAACATGGCCGAAATATTCAGTGAATGTTGAAGAAAAGAGAAATGTGAGGTTTCCCTGATGAATATAAACGATGTAATGCTCAAGGATTCGGCAGGCAAGCTGAATGAAAAAGGTAGACCGGTCAATACAACGGCAGACTGGAAGGAATCCGGGAAGTCGGAAGCTTCGATCCCGGTTAAGGGAGAGAATGTCGGAGCAGATTACAGTGCCGGATATCAGATCAAGGCAGATTCCTTCTATGACAGAAAGGCTCTGCGCAAGACTGCGGCAGAAGCCTATGCGAAGCAGACCAAGGGCGGAATGGATGCGCGAATGGAAAAGACGCAGATGGTCATGGCAGCCCAGAGCATGTCGAAGGAAGGCTATGGGAAGATGCAGGAGGAAGGCTTTGACCCAAGGCATGCATCCTCCAAGGAATTTGTCACCATTGCGGATAAGATCCGTCTTCAGCTGGCCAAGGCAGGAGTGGATATCTCCATGACAGGAGGCATTTCGTCGGATGCTGTTGAGGCCATGACAGGAAGTGCGGCGGAAGCGGCAGGCGTGGAGCAAACGTTAAAAGAGGAAGGATTGCCGACAGATCCGACCACACTGGAAGAGTCGAAGACGGTTCTGGCCAAGGCGGAACAGCTTCCGGAGCAGCTTCCGGAAGATGCCATCCGATATCTGCTGACCAATGAGCTTGCACCGACAGCGGAGAACGTGTTTACCGCAGCATTTGCCGGAGGAAGCACACAGAATGTTTCGGGAATATCAGAGGAGGACTTTACTGCTCTTCTGCCACAGATCGAGGCGACACTGGAAAAGGCAAAGCTGCCGGTCAATGATGAGCAGCTGCAAAATGCCAAATGGCTTTTAGATCAGCAGATCCCGCTGACGGAGGAGAACCTGCAGGCACTGAAAGAAATGCAGGGGAAGGAACTTCGGACGGATGCAGCGGATGTGGCGGTTGCCATTGCAGATGCGGTAAAAGAAGGACAGGCACCATCGGATGCCATGCTCTTACCGGGAAGATCCATGATGGATCAGGCGAGAGATGCCATGGAAGTGATTGCACAAAGTACGGATCAGACGGCAGATCAGGCGGCAGCCCTTGCTACGGACGGACAGATCACCATCGAAGATCTGCGAAAGGCAATGGAGCAGCCCGCAGAAGCCAAGGAAAATATAACGGCAAGACGGCAACTGGAAGAAGTTCGCCTGATGATGACGACCGAGGCGAATTTTATGCTGATCCGAAAGGGAATGGGCATTGATACTACCCCACTCTCCGACCTCGTGGAAAGTTTAAAGGAGCAGGAGGCAGACACACAAAAGGTGATGTTTGGGGAGCAGGCAAAGGCTGCGGAGCTTTTTGCAGAGACGACTGAGGCGATGGAAGGTCTGAGACGTGCGCCGGCAGCACTGATCAGTTCATATAAGAGCATGGAAGTGTTTGCACAGACAAGGGTCGGAAGCCTTTGTGAGGATGGACAAAGGCTTGCTGCAAAATATGAGAAGGCCGGTCAGCGTTACGAAACCATGGGAACAGAGGTCCGAAAGGATCTGGGGGATTCCATTCAGAAAGCCTTTCGGAATGTGGACGATATATTAAAGGATCTGGGACTGGATACAACCGAAGCCAATGAGCGGGCGGTAAGGATCCTGGGATATAACAGCAGAGAGATTACAGAGGAATCCATTGCAATGGTAAAGGCAGCGGACGAGCAGGTGACAAGGGTCTTCAAGAGCATGACACCGGCGGTGGTAATGGAAATGATCCGCAAAGGAGAAAATCCACTGAACCTTACCATGGAAGAACTGGAACAGAAGACCCGTCAGGTGACAGAGGAACGGTACAGTGTTTCACCGAGCGACGAAGGACAGGATACATCCTTTGAGAACAGTCGACAGGATTCCCAGAAGGATGCACAGGATTTTGCGGAATTTCTGTGGAAGGCCGAGCAGACGAAGTCCATTACAGAGGAAGAAAGGGAAAGTTTTGTAGGATTGTACCGTCTGATGTATCAGGTGGATAAGACAGACGGAGCAGCCATCGGACAGCTTCTGTATCAGGGGGCTGAGATCACCATGAACAACCTTATGACAGCGGTAAGAACCGCAAAGCATGAGGGAAGGGAATATGAGATCAGCGACGACAAGGGAGCAGTATCCGCCATCGAGAGCAGACTTTCTATTACAGATCAGGTGACAAAGGCATTTGAGACCGCAAGGATGCGGGATGCGAAGGAGATCGTTACACCGTCAAAGCTGACAGAAATCGGTGGAGAAAAGGCATATCTTGCGATGACACCGGATCAGCTGGCAAGTGCATTGGAGCAGGCAGAGGGTGACCGGGAGATAGAGGATCAGCTGCTTCAGGAGAATATGGAGCAGATGCGGGAGGCCATTGCGGAAGCAGATGAGGATACCTTCGGGGTATTAAAGGATGCCGGAGTTGCCCAGTCACCGGTGAACCTTGCGGCTGTCAATCAGATGCTTCGCGACCGGAAGAACCTGTTTACTAGAGTCTTTGGAAGTGAAGGCCGCAAGACATTTTCCGGACTGGAAGCGGATCTGTTTTCCGGGGTGGATACCCTTGATACCATGATCGATCAGCTGGTGGAGGATTTCGGCGAGGCATGCAAGACGCCGGAGGAGATGGCAAAAGCGCAGGAAAAGCTGGCGGATACAGCGGAGAATCTTTTACGCAAAGCTTTGGCGGATGATGCGGCAAATGGAAGCATAGATGTAAAGGGAATTCAGCAGTCCGTGCGACAGATCCAGATCATGAAGCAGCTTTCCGAAAAGAAGGAAACCTATGCCGTACCGGTTATGGTGGCGGATAAACTGGGAAATCTTACACTAAAGATCGTAAGAGGCAAGGAAGAGGACAAGGGTCTGGTGGATATTGCCTTTGACAGTGAGGAAACCGGTGAAATCCGTGCACAGTTTAAAACAGATCGGGAAGGCGGAATCGTTGGAAGAATCAAACTGTCACAGGCAGCGATCAGAGAGGCTGTCAGTGAACAACTGCCGCAGATGGCGGAGAAGATCCAAAGGGAATTGGGCGGAGGATCGGTATCTCTGCTGGCAGAATACGACGGAGGAATGGATATCAATTCTATTTTCCGTGAAGCTTTGGCAGATTTTGAAGTGACCGGAGATAAGAGCAATCCGGTACAGACAAAGACACTTTATGGTGTAGCCAAAGGATTTATCGAGAGCCTTTCCGAGATGTTCTAAGGAAAAACGGCCGGTTGACCGATATAGGAAGTGTCAGGGTAAGCAAACAGAATTCATCGAGGTAGATTCATGAAGATCAATAATAATATTTCAGCAATCATTTCCAATAAGCATCTTCTCCGAAACGAAGATGCACTTTCGAAGTCTATGGAGCGCTTATCTTCTGGATTTCGAATCAACCATGCATATGATGATCCATCGGGAATGTCAATTTCGAACAAGATGAATGCACAGATCGACGGATTAGACAGAGCAAGCCGGAATTCCAGTGATGGAATGAGTGTTATTGATACGGCAGACGGTGCTATGCAGGAGATCACCGCCATGATTCAGCGAATGCGTGAGCTTTCCGTTCAGGCGGCCAACGATTTGAATTCCTACACGGATAAGCAGGCGATCCAGGTTGAGATCGATAATCTGAAGTCCGAGGTGGACCGAATCGCTTCTACGACTGAGTTCAATACCAAGGCGTTGTTGGATGGCTCTCTGGATAACAGAGTCTATGCTGACAATGTCAGCCGGGTACAGACCAGTGAAAAGGTAGAGGAAGGAAAGTATGCTTTCACAATAGAAAAGGCTGCTACCCAGGCGACGGTTGCAACACTGACAACGATCCCTGACACTCTGGCAAATTCAGGAAGCGTTAGTTTCAACGGATATGAGATCTCTTTAGAGAAGGGAATGTCACGGGAGGAAGTGTACGAGGCTCTTCGTAAGGGTGCGGAGATTGGAAATGCGCAGATTGACAGCAAGATGGATGAAAATCTTGTTTTCAAGTCAGAGAACTATGGTTCCGATGCAGTTTTGGATATAAAGGTCAGTGATGCAGGTCTTGCGGCAGAGCTGGGACTTGATATGGAGGGCCTAAATGATAAGAGTGTAACGCCTCCCAGGGTTCCACGGGGAACCAATGCCGAGGTCACACTGGACAAAGCAAATTCCGAGTTTAAGGATCACCAGCAGGCAACCGTTCATTACAAGGGCAATAAGATCGTGATCTCCGATTCCAACGGATTTGAAATTAGCCTGATGATGAAGGAAGGATTCGATAAGACCACGGATACAAGTACGAATGATAAGGGTAAGATCGTACTGGATGTTACCGATATCGGTCCGATGGATCTTCAGATCGGAGCCAACGAGGGTCAGATGATGACCGTTAAGATGGCAGCCATGGACACCAAGAGCCTGTATATTGATGATCTTGATATTACAAAGCAGGGCGGAGCCAGCAGAGCCATTGCACAGTTGGACGAGGCTCTGGCGGCAGTGAATAAGAGCCGTGCATCCTTAGGTGCGTACTCCAACCGTCTGGAATACACGGTAGCCAGTCTGAATACCACCAGTGAGAATATGAATCAGGCGGTATCACGGATCAAGGATGTGGATATGGCAACAGAGATGGTAGAATACACCAAGGATAATGTACTGCAGCAGGCCGGAACATCCGCATTGGCACAGGCGAACGAATTGCCGCAGATGGCACTTCAGCTTCTCCAGTAATAAAGGAGCTTGATTATGCAGCAGGAAGTGAAGCAGATCTTTACCAGAAGGATCGTGGAAAGTAACCGCAGTGAGCTGATCGTGGTGTTGTTTGATATCTTCGACTGCTACGTTGAGGAAGCTCAGAAGGCATATGAAAAGGGCGCCGGATCGGTGGATGTATTGGATTCCTTACGCCATGCATGTTTGGTTTTGGAGCATTTGAAGGATGATCTGGATTTTCGCAGTGATCGCAAGCTGTGTGAAGGACTCTTTTCTATCTATGATTATTGTCAGAGACAGATCGCAAGGAGTCTGTATCAGAATAACACAGATGGCGTAACGCAGGCGCGGAAGCTTATGTCAGAACTGAGGACATCCTTTGTTGAGGTGGCAAAGGAAGACCGAAGTGAGCCGCTTTTGGACAACCGGGATAACCGGGTGGCCGGTTATACCTATGGAAGAACGGATGTGACAGAGACCAGCACCAACTATGATCCGAACCGAGGATTTCTGGCTTAAACGACAAAACTGGCAAAGTGCCGGAAGCAAAAGGATTTTTTAAAAGAACGAAAATCCACAAATTTTATAAAATGATGCTTGAAGAGAACCACTTGTGGTTCTCTTTTTTTGTTGCCACAAGAGAAAAAAATAAGTTTAGAGTATCTTCCAAAACACGAGGGGAAATTTTATAAAAAATAGACAAAAAAAGAAGAAAATGCAATTTGTAAAAAATCAACAAGGGAATTTTTCTTGCGAATTTTGCAAGTGACAAATTGCAAAAAGGGTGATTATAATTGGCATCACAGAACAACGGTGTACGGGAGGTGATGCACATGAGCCTTGTGGAAGGACTGCTTGTATCCTATCTGGCCGTAGTCACAACAGCAGATCTGAAATGGGAAAAGATACCCAATGAACTGATCCTGTTGGGAGGGATGACCGGATGCTTTGCCAGTTTTTTGCTATCGGGAACAAGGGGAATGATCCTCGGGATTCTGAAGGGAATCGCTACACTCCTGCTGCTGTATGTGCTCTATCTGATCAGAGCCCTTGGAGCAGGGGACATTAAGCTTTTTGCAGTGATGGCAATGTATCCGGAGAATACAAAGATGCAATCGGTTGTGATCTTATCCTTTCTCACGGGAGCTTTGGCGGGATCCATCCGGATCCTGTGGAAACGGCAGCTAATCTTGCGGTTCTCCAATTTGTTTTCACATATAGCGACCTGTGTCCGGCTTAGGCGGTTGGTTCCCTATCGGACATTGGAAGGTTCAGACAGCTATCTCCACTTTGCTGTGTATATATCGTTAGGGTATCTGATAACCGGGATTATCGGGAGGTGAAGTATGAAGGCAGTGAAACTATTGATCGCAGATAAGGATAGTGCCTATGTTCAGGCTATGGTGAATTATCTGATTGGCAGTGGTGTCAACTATGAGGTGACAGGGTACACAAAGGTCGAGCTCTTCTTGCAGGAGGAAGGTATTTTTCAACTGGCTCTGCTGGGAGAAGGTTTTATCGAGGAAGTAGGACATACAAAGATGAAGCTTGGGCATGTGTTGTTTCTCACCGGAGATATTCAGAAGGAGAGGGAAGGCTATCAGCCGATCTACAAGTTCCAGATGATGGGGGATTTTATCCGGCAGTTACAGAAGAACCTGAAGACCCCGGTAACA
This sequence comes from uncultured Lachnospiraceae bacterium, assembly GCA_946182825.1. GTDB lineage: Bacteria > Bacillota > Clostridia > Lachnospirales > Lachnospiraceae > Weimeria. The sequence continues at coordinate 20,922 of CAMGZH010000006.1, read as the reverse complement.
CAGGCGACGCCAGCCGGACGGAAGGATCAGAGAAATATCTGTATCTACTCTCCCATGCATCATGAGCTGGCACTGCCCTTCGCACTTTCCATGAGCAGGATCCTGGCAGAACAGGGACAGACGCTGCTGGTGGATATGGAGGAGATCAGCCTTCTGCCGGAGCTGTTGGAGCGAAGTCCGAATCGGGATCTGGGGGATTACCTGTATTATCTGTCTTCTGGGGGAAAAGAGACGGGAAGTGATATCACCGATTTTCTTGGATATTACGAAGGCTTCTACTATCTCGCTCCTCTGCAGGGGATCGGTGCGGTGGCAGATGTGAAGGAGGAGGACTGGTGCCGGTTGTTTGAGCAGCTCTCCCGTGAGGAGTTTACCCAGATCCTTTGGTTAATGGATGCGCAGATCCAGGGAATGCCGCAGATTCTGGAGCGGGTCAGCGAAATTCTGTTGCTGGGGAAGCCGGGGGATTATTATGTGCGAAGTCAGAAAAAGTTTTTGGAACAACTGGTGGAAGCCGGATTGGAGGAAAAGGTACATGCCATGATGCTGCCGATGTCAGCTGGCAATCTGACCAGCGGAGGATACCATATGAGTCAGTTGCTGAACGGAAATTTAGGAGGTTATGTTCGAAAGGAGTATTTAGGCGGTGCTTAATGAGGCAAGACGGGCTCTGGAGGAACAGATTCGCAGAGATGTTCTTGAGGAAATGGACATTTCCAGGGAATTAAGTGATGAAGAAGTAAGGCAGCAGATACGGGAGCATCTACTGCAGGAGGGACATAACCGGCAGATACCGCCGTCGGATCGACTGAAGATGGAGCGTGAGATCTTCAATTCCCTCCGGAAACTGGATGTGCTGTCGGAACTTTTGGATGAGGCGGATGTAACAGAGATCATGGTGAACGGACCGGATCAGATCTTTATTGAGAAAAAGGGACAGCTCTTTCGTTCCGACAAGGTCTTTACAACCAGAGAAAAGCTGTCGGATGTGATTCAGCAGATCGCCTCCGCTATGAACAAATCGGTTAATGAGAGCAATCCCATTGTGGATACCCGTTTATCCGACGGATCCCGTGTCAATATTATCCTGCCTCCCATCGCCATTGATTCCGGAGTTATTTCGATTCGCCGTTTTCCAAAGGAGCCCATCAATATGGCAAAGCTTCTCTCCCTTGGTTCGCTGAACCAGGAAATGGCAGATTTTCTAAAGGTTCTGGTACAGGCCGGATACAATATCTTCCTTAGTGGAGGAACCGGATCCGGAAAGACCACGTTTCTCAATGCGTTGACGGAATTTATCCCTTCCGGGGAGAGAGTTATTACCATCGAGGATTCTGCGGAACTTCAGGTGATCGGTGTGGATAACCTTGTCCGACTGGAGGCAAGGGATAAGACGCTGGAGGGAAAGCTGGAGGTCAGCATCCGGGATCTGGTAAGGGCATCCCTGCGTATGCGGCCGGATCGGGTCATTATCGGAGAGTGTCGAGGGGGCGAAGCCCTGGAGATGTTACAGAGTATGAATACTGGACATGATGGAAGCCTAAGCAGTGGTCATGCAAATTCGACGCGGGACATGGTGGCAAGACTGGAGACCATGGTGATGATGTCGGGAATGGAACTTCCGGTGCCGGCGATTCGGCAACAGATCGCCTCGGGGATTGATCTGTTTATCCATCTGGGGCGATTGTCCGATCGAAGCCGAAAGGTATTGGAGATCGCAGAGGTAAGGGGAATGCGGGACGGTCAGGTGCAGATCGAACCCATCTATGTATACGAGAAAGGTGAGGGAGGCCGTAGTTGTTGGAAAAAGGTTGGCGAACTGGAGAACAGAGTAAAGCTAAAGATGGCAGGGCTTGCACTGCCAGAGACCGGTTGATCCTGGTGGGAGAAAATATAGGAATCACCCTCTTACTGGCGTGGCTCTTTTACGACAGTACCTTTGGTCTTATCCTATTGCCGGTGGTATGGGTTTTAAATTCCAGACGAAGGAAGGCGGAGCAGGAAGAATCCTGGGAAAGGCAGCTACAGCTGGAGTACCGGGAGCTGTTGATATCCGTCAGCAGTTCCCTGCAGACTGGATACTCGGTGGAGCATGCGTTTGAAGAAGCAGAAAGATCCATTGTACTTTTATACGGGAAGGAGTCGGTTCTTTTGCCCGGATTACGGAGGTTAAACGGACAGGTAAGACTTCGGGTTCCTGTGGAAAAGGCCTTCCGCGAGATGGCGGAGGAATATGGAAGTGAGGATCTGTTGGATTTTGCTGTGATCTTCGGTTTTGGAAAACGTCTGGGGGGAGGATATGTCCAGAATATCAAGGACAGTGCAAGAAAGATCTCCCAGAGGGTGGAACTGTCCCAGGAAATTAGGACTTGTATTGCGGAAAAGCAACTGGAACTGAAAGCTATGACCGTCATGCCGGCAGGTATCCTGGCATATATGAGACTTTCGGCAGGAGAATATATGAAACCGGTGTATCATGCATTGCCGGGGATCGTTGCAATGAGTGCGGCTCTGATCCTGTATGCAGGGTCGATCTGGTTGGGGAAGAAGATTATAAACATCCGTATCTAGAAATGTGGATAAGTAAAGAAGAAGGGGGAGTAACCTCATGGCAGTGTTTGTGTTACTGATAACGCTCATCGCATATGTTGGACTGAGAAAGGCAAAGGTGGATTGTCCGAAGAAGGTCCTTTGTCTGGTGCTTTTCATGGAAGTGGTGGGGGTTGTGATAAGTGTAAGAGGAATGATAACGGGGGATGCGTCCCTTTTATCTCTGAAACGACCAGATCCGGGGAAGCGACGGATAACCCGGGAAGTGGAGCTTAGGGTCTCTGACGGAAAATGGAAAAAGGCACAGATTCGGGTAAGCGCAAGAGAGCCAACCGAAGCAGAGGCAAAGGAAGCTTTGGATCAAGCGGAAAAGCAGATCCGCAAAGAATATCTGGGGAAGAACAATGATCCCCAAAGGGTTTACCGGAATCTGAAGCTGCGAAATGTTTATCAGGGAGTAGTAAAGGCAGGATGGAGATCCACTCCTGGAAGGCTGTTGGATGATAGCGGTCAGCTCCGACGGGAGGCGGTAAAGGAACCGGTGAATGTTACGGTGTTGGGCTTGCTCCGTTGTAAAGACCAAGAGAGGGAGATATCCCTTCCGATCAAAGTGATTCCCATGCCCTTTCAGAGTCCGGGAGCTTTGACCTTTTATCTGCAGCAGGCGTTGAAGCAGGCGGATCGGGAGGATGAACAGGAAGAGGCAATGCGGCTTCCACAGTCAGCGGCCGGACGATCAATCCGTTACAGGGAAAAACGAAAGGATGACGGACCAACGGTATGTCTGTTGGGCTTGGCGGCTCTGTTTCTTGCAGTCTTCATGGAACACAGAAAGAAAAAGCAGGAACGTCAGAGATTTCAGGCATCGCTGAATCAGGATTATCCGATGGTACTGTCGCAGCTGGGGCTCTATGTGGGAGCCGGATTTTCGGTTCCGGCAGCCTTTGCCGAAGTAGGGAAAATGTACGGAACGCGGCTGGCCAGAGGACATCCAAAGGGGGAAGGTTACGAAGCTGTGCTTACGCTTTCTCGAAAGTTAAAGGATGGCTGCAGTGAACAGGAAGGTTATCTTTGGCTGGGTGAAACGTTGGAGAATCGGAATTTTAGAAAGCTTTCACTGCTGCTGCTTTCCAATATGAAGAAGGGGGACAGCGAGCTGAGGTCCCAGTTGGAGCAGGAAGAGAATGCAGCGTTTGAAGAACGAAAGATCCGGGCAAAGGTGGCCGGTGAAGAGGCTTCGACGAAGCTTTTGCTCCCCATGGTGGGACTTTTGGGCGTGGTTCTGTTGGTGCTTTTGGTCCCGGCAGTCAGTCAATTAGGAATATGAAGGAGGAAGTGCGATGGGAATCAGAGAATTTTTGCGGGAAGAGGATGCAATCGGAACGGTGGAGGTCGTGTTGTTGCTTGTCATCATTGTAAGCCTGGTTATTATTTTTCGAACGACCATCAAGGAAATTGTGGAAGACACACTGGAAAATGTGAAGACAAAGTCAGATTCTGTGGATAACTTTGGAGATTGAGGGAATAACTTTGAAAAAGGAAGAGGGAAGTATTACGGTATTCTACTCTCTTACCCTATTGATGACGCTGGTATTGTTTTTCACGTTTCTGGATACGGCAAGACTTGTGGGACAGAAAATCAAATCGGAAGTGATCTCAAGAGAAGCGGTCATGAGTTGTTTCGGTGAGTATCTTCGCCCTTTGTGGGATACCTATGGTGTTTTAGCTCTGGACAGTTGCTACGGAGGGGAAGGTACTGTGGATCTAAGCCTGATGGAAGCTGTTATGGGGGAATATCTTGAGGAAAATGCGAATCCCTGTCTGGCCGGAGAAAACTATTATCGCCTGGGAGTAAAAAAGTGTGCGATTGGCGAATATGGACTGATCACGGATCAGGGTGGGCTTCCTTTTTTAAAAGAGGCCGCCCTGAGGCAAAAGGAAGAATTGCCGCAGCAGGCGCTGGATGCACTTACGAAGCAAAAGGATCAGGTGGAAAAGGACCGAGAAGATACCGGTAATGTTGATCAAATGATCGAGAAGGGGCAGAAAGCGGTAAAGCAGGCGAAGGAAGAAAAAGAAAAGCAGGCAGAGAAAGAAAAGAGAGAAAAGGATGCCGGCAAAGAAAAGAAGAAAAACAGCACCGGGACACGAAGCAGGAAAAAGGGAGGAACGACAGAGGAAGAACCAGCAGAAAATCCCATGGATAGAGTGATGGATTGGAAGGACAGCACGATCCTGTCGCAGGTCATCCCTTCGGAAGAGACAATTTCTACGGAAGTGCTTGGATTAAAGGAGCCGGTATCAAAACGGCCTCTTGCCAAGGGGAACACTTCAGAGGAAGGATTTTCTGCGGTGGAACGGGCGCTTTTCACAGATTATGAAATGACCCATTTCCAGCATTATGGAAGAGACTTTGGTCATGTAGGCTTGCAATATGAATGGGAATATGTGATCTGTGGAAAGAAAAGTGATAAGGCAAATTTGGCTGCTGTTGTAGAAAAGCTTCTGGTGATGAGGGAAGCAGAGAATCTTATCAGTTTACGGAGAGATCCGGCGAAAATGGCGGAGGTGGAAAGTCTGGCGCTTGCGTTGGTTGGTTGGACAGGGAATTCGGCCATCATCGAGGCGACAAAGGCGGGGCTCATGGCATCCTGGTCTTATGTGGAAAGTGTATTGGATGTGCGGACACTGCTTTCGGGAAAGAAGGTAGCTCTATTAAAGACCCCGGCCCAATGGACCAGTCAGCTGTTATGTCTGGCAAATTATTTTCCGGTTTCGGTGAAAGCAAAGGAATGTTCGGAGGGAATCGATTATGAGGAATACTTATGCATCATGTCAGCATTACAGACCCAGAAGAGCCTTGGTCTTCGATCTTTGGATCTTATGGAGAATGTCCTGCACCTGCAGGAGGGGTATAAAAATGTAACGATGGATCGCTGTGTATATCGGATGAAGGTGCAGTTTGCCTATGAATCTCAGCCCATCTTCTACTCTCAGCTCTCCGGCATCAGAAACAGGTTTCCGATTTGTCATTTTAAGGGGATCGGACAAATTAACTATTTAACAACTTAATAAAGCGTGAAGCCTCACATGGGTGCCTTCGATGTAGGAATGATCTTTTCACTGAAATGAAATCAATTCTTTCTCTTGCAACGGAACATATGATGAATTTACTTATTACAATAAACCCTTTCAATCGAGCCCAATCTCCTAACGGAAGGCACCTATGCGAGGCTTCAATAAGGAAAAAACATGGGAAAGAAAGAATGCAAAGGATTTTACACCTTGGAAGCAGCGATGATCCTTCCGTTGTTTGCCTGTTTTGCCGTTTTTCTTATGTTGTTTTTTCGGGCGCTGATGGTTCAGTGGGGAATCGACACAGCTATGGAAAAGACAGGGAAAATGATGGCTTTGTACGGTGACAATATAAGGGAAGGAGAAGGAAAGCTACAGGAGATCGATGAGAAAACAGCGGTGGTCGCTGCCCTGGCAGAGATAGAAAAAAACAGAACGCCCTTGGAATTTGTCCAGCTTCGGGAATTGGGACTGGACTTTCACAAAACCAAAGTGACGGACCGGCAGATCGATCTGGTGTGCAGTTATCGAATGCCCCTTCTGGCGGGCGCCGGATTCTTTGGGAAGTTAGGACTTCGTATGACATCGCGGGTCAAGGTGGGAAGGTGGACAGGATTTGCCCCGGAAATGTTCGGGGAAGGGGATGGAGATATGGTCTATGTGACAGACTACGGAGAGGCCTACCATGAAAGTCTGTCCTGTTCCTATCTCAAGCCCTCGATCCACGCCGCTCCCATCAGCAGCATCGGAGAACTGCGAAGCAGAGACGGAAGCATCTACTATCCCTGTAAGGATTGCGGGAGGGTTTCATCCGGCGTGGTGTTCTATACCGATTATGGAAACCGGTATCATTCGGATCTCACCTGCAGCGGATTAAAGCGAAGCATTCGAAGTATACCAAGAAGCGAGGCAGTCAAAAAATATCGGCCCTGTCCCAAATGTACCAAGGGAACACATCAGAGTCTGGGAACACATCTTGGGAAAAAGGATGCGGCATAGCAAAAAGAAACGGGGAAATGTATGGAATTTGTAACATTGGTGGGGATGCTTGGAATCTGTAGTGTGGAAGATATCCGTAACCGGCAGATTCGGGTGGCGGTCGTAGGACTGGCAGGAACCATAGGAGTATTGTGGCATTTGATGAAGGTGCGTCTTTCCATCTGGGATGTTATAGCCGGAATGATGGTGGGCTGTGCTGTCTATCTGTTAAGTCTGCTGACAGGCGGGAAGATCGGGAAAGGAGACGCCCTTGTATTTATGGTAACAGGGATCTATCTGGGATTATGGGAGAATCTGATCCTCCTATGGATAAGTAGTCTGATCGCAGCCATTGTGGCAGAGGTGATGTTGCATTTCTTCCATTGGAAGAAGACGGATACACTGCCCTTCGTGCCCTGTATTTTTGCAGGGGAGGTCCTACTGCTGTTGGGAGGATGTATACGGTGAAGGAAAAAGGAAAGAAACTGTTTGAAAAACGCTGGGGCGGATTTTATACCGTGGAAGCAGCCTGGATGCTGACGCTTGCCATCATGGTGTTTGCCACTGTATTTATGCTTGGGATTCGGGTATATGCACAGACCTGCACCTATATTACCCGGACGCAGGTGGAGAAAAAGGACCCGGTAAAAATATTCCGGGAGATCTGGTGGGGAAAATATATGCTACAGCAGAATTGTAAAAAGGAAAAGGAGGGGAAACATGAACATTTCATATCAGAGAAGTCCGCTAAAGGGATATATGATTATTCGGGGACGGGAGAAGGATATCGGTTACCAGGAGCAGATGTTACAGGAGAATGCGATTCCTTTCCTACTGCCCTTCTATGCCATGGCGGTCAATCTGGAGCTGGAGGTTTGGTATGACATTACCGGACAACGGAGTTTACGGGATGTGATCACCCAGGAAGGGGTGACGATGGAGAATCTGAAACGGGTAATGGAGGGGCTGTCCCGGGTATTTTATCAGTTACAGCAGTATCTGATCCGGCAGGAGGATGTGTATATGGATCCGGATACCGTATACTTTGACCGGGATGATCCGGATCGGATCAGCTTGTGCTTTTGTCCGGTGGAGCATCCGGGTACACAGGAGCAGCTCTTTTCTCTTATGGGATTTTTGGTTGAACAGGTGGATCATAACCAGAAGAATATCACAAGGCTCTGTTATGAGCTCTTTGAAATCGCGCAGGATCCCGTCAGCATGGAGCAGCTGGTGAAAAAGGTCCGGGATGCCTATGGGATGGAAGTTGAAGCGCCAAAGGAAACGATCCCTTCCGAGAACCGTTGCATCACCATTCGAAGTGACCGGGAAGAAATAAAAGCAAGCAGACCGGAAGAGAAAGAAAATGTACCGGAAAAGGAAACGGAAATAGAAAGCAAGAAAAAGAAAGAATCGAAATGGAAGAAAAAATGGCAGGGATTTCTTGCGAAGGCAAAGGAGGAAATGTTAGTTCAGTTTCCTGTTCTATCAAGGCTTGAGAAGAAACGTAGGAAGAATGATGAGGAAGAAGTTTTGTGGGGAGAGGACTTTGTGTTTGACCCGGAGGCTCAGATTCAGCAGAAAACGCAACTTTTGCGGGAGGAAGATACCTCTGCGGCCGGGGAGGTGCGACGGGATCAGGCGCAACTGGTATATGATGGAAACGGACAGGAAGAAGATTACATATTAGATAAGAAGAATTTCTCCATTGGGAGTATGGCAAGAGATAATGATGCGATCCTCCACTCCGATGTAGTGAGCCGACATCATGCAAGGATAACAAGACAGGAAGAGGGGTATTTTCTGGAGGACCTGAATTCGACAAACGGAACCTACTTAAACGGAGATCTTGTTCCCTATAACGTCAAGGTGCCGCTTCATTCTATGGATCAGATCCTTTTTGCCGATGTGGCATATCATTTTGTGTAGGAAAGGCGGTGTGAGGAAGGTGCGATATGATTGATTTTCTTGTTGTTTCATCATATACTTTTAGGGAAACTGATAGATAATTGAGAACAGGGGGAACCCATGAAGATCAACATTTATTATGGCGGCCGAGGCGTGATCGATGATCCGACGATTTTTGTGCTTTCACAGATCGAACAGGTCCTTGGAGAACTTCGTGTAGAGGTGGCGCGCTATAATATCTATGAATACAAGAATCAGATCGCCACACTTCCGGTAACGCTTAAGGATGCAGATGGAATTATTCTTGCAACCACCGTTGAGTGGTTGGGAATCGGCGGATTTATGAGCCAGTTTTTGGATGCCTGCTGGTTTTACGGAGACAAGGAGAAGATCGCCAGCATCTACATGCAACCGGTGGTCATTTCGACGACCTATGGTGAGAAGGAAGCAGTGCTCAATCTTGAGAATGCATGGCAGATCTTAGGAGGCCAGCTTTGTAACGGACTCTGTGGGTATGTGGATGGAGTGGCACAGCTGAAGGAGAATCCGGATTACCACCGGGTAATCGAGAAGATGAGTGAGAATCTCTATCGCACCATTTCTCAGAGGACGAAGAATCTGCCGGGCAGTAACCAGGCGGTTCGTAAGACCGTACTCCATACACAGACTATGGAATTAACACCACAGGAGAGCGAGCAGCTCTCAGCCTTTGCCTCCGATGAGGACTATGTGAAGCAGCAAAAGGAAGATATTATTCAGCTCTCCTCCTTCTACCGGAATCTTTTGGGCGGACATCAGGAGGAATGGGATAACGAATATATCAATGCATTCCAGTCCCACTTCCATGGGATCGAGGATCACAAGAGTGAGTATTTGATCGTTATCAATGGTCACAAAGATCCACTGGTGATTGCAGTGGATGGGGATCAGCTTCAGATCTCCTACAAGCCGAAGGATCACGGTGATGTGATCGTCCATGTTTCAGAAAGCGTAATGAATACCATTACATCAGGTAGAATGTCATTCCAGAAGGCGTTTAATACCGGACAGTTGACGGCACAGGGATCCTTTGCAAATTTCAGGATGTTAGATGAGCTCTTTGTTTTTTAGTTCTGTAGGCAATTAATAGAGGATATAGAAAGAAGGACAACATGATCGACGACAATTGCATTTTTTGTAAACTGGCCAATGGAGTAATTCCGACCAACAGTATCTATGAGGATGAGGACTTTAAGGTGATCCTGGATGCGGATCCTGTCAGCAAGGGACATGCTCTGATCTTACCGAAGCAGCACTATGCCAACCTCTATGAGCTTGGAGACGCAGAGGCGGCAAAGATTATGCCTTTGGCGAAGAAGCTTGCGACTAAGATGGCCAAGGTGCTGGGGGCAGATGGATTTAACATCCTTCAGAATAATGGCGAGGTTGCCGGTCAGTCCGTCTTCCACTACCATCTTCATCTGATTCCTCGTTATAAGGATGCTACGAACAATGAAGGACTTCTGGGCTTTACCCATCCGGGATTAAGCGAGGAGGAAATCCGGGAAATCTGTCAGAAGCTGCAGTAGTTGCAGTAGCCGACAAGGAAGGTGTTACAAATATGTCGGATAAAACAAACTAAACAGAAAGAAGGAACACTTTTTTGGAATTTCGAAGAGGTTGATCTGCGTAACGCTTCCATTGAGGCGGCAAGAGCTGGTGAGGCAGGACGCGGATTCTCTGTTGTAGCGGCAGAGATCGGAAACCTTGCAACCGATAGTGCGGATGCAACGGATCAGATTGCAGAGATCATTGGAGCATGAATAAGCGGATCGAGCATCTGTCTGAAAAATCACAGGAGAATATGGAGAAGATCCAGATCGGAACGGATGCGGTAGGAAATGCAGGCGTAACCTTCAAGGATATTTTTGAAAAGCTGGATGAGACCGGAGATATCGTAACCGAGATGATCAAGAGAGTCGGTAAGATCGATTCTGTAGCAAACAGTGTGGCAGCCAGAGGGTGGATCATGGCGCAGACGTTGTAACAACCTCAGTGAAGGGGATTCAGGACTATATCGCCAAGTTTAAGCTGTAAAAAGAGCAATATAAAAGCATGACAAAAGGTCCGGGGGAGTTCCCCCGGACCTTTTTTTGGGCCGAATGATAGCGGTTATTTAGAGACTTTTTCAATAAGATCAACGATGGTCTTAATGGAATCCATCTGCCCACTCTCTTCCATTGCCTTGATATAAGAAGCACGGTTCTTGTGGACTTCATGAATAGCGGCAAAAAGGGAGTCGGCGGTGACTTCCTCCTCTTCTATTACAAAAGAAAAGCCCTGCTTTTTAAAAGAGTTGGCATTTAAGATCTGATCGCCCCGGGATGCGTTTCTGGAAAGAGGGATCAGAATGTTAGGCTTATGCAGCGCCAAAAGTTCGCAGATCGCATTGGCTCCGGCTCGGGAAATGATCAGATCCGCAGCAGCGAACAGGTCCGGAAGCTCTTCACTGATATATTCGTACTGGACATAGCCGGTCTTACCCTGAAGGGAGTCATCCAGGTTGCCTTTTCCGCAAAGGTGAATGATCTGGAAGGTCTTCAGAAGTTCATCCAAAGAGGCACGGATGGCATTGTTGATGAAGACAGAACCAAGGGATCCGCCAATGATCAGAAGGATGGGCTTATCCTCGTTAAAACCGGTAAACTTCAGTGCAAGATCCTTGCTGCCGTGAAGAAGTTCCTGACGAATGGGAGAGCCGGTAAGAACGGCCTTTCCCTCCGGAAGGTATTTAACGGTTTCCGGGAAGTTGCAGCAGACCTTGGTCGCACCCTTGACAGCAAGACGGTTGGCAAGACCCGGTGTCATATCAGACTCGTGAATGATGGCGGGAATGTGCTTGGAAGAAGCAGCCATAACGACCGGAACAGACACAAAACCCCCCTTACTGAAGACAACATCGGGCTTCAGTCGGCGCATCAGTTTTTTTGCCTGAAAATATCCCTGAAGGACCCGGAAGGGATCGGTAAAATTCTTCCAGTCGAAATAACGACGGAGCTTACCGGAGTTAATGCCGTGGTAGGGAATTCCCTGTCGTTCGATCAGCTCCCGCTCCATTCCCTTGTATGAACCGATGTATTCCACTTCATAACCGGCTTCTTTCAAGGCGGGGATCAAAGCAATATTCGGTGTTACATGACCGGCAGTTCCACCACCGGTGAGTATAATCTTTTTCATAGGAAGACTTCCTTTTCATAAATTTTTTAAAAAATAAACCGTTCTCATGATACATTTCCGTTAAAAAATGTCAAGGGATGTGCTATAATCACCTTTGAAAATTAGCAAGAAAAAAGATGATGAAACGGGAGGTAGACATCCATGACACAGTGGAATAATCTGGATACATTAGCATCTTATAAGAAGCTGGCCGGTGTGAAGGCAGTGGATCTTAAGGCTGAGATGTCAGGTGAAGCCGGAACAGAGCGTGTTAAGAAATACGAGATTCCGATGGCAGCAGGCTTTAAGTATAACTACGCCGCAAAGGCAGTGAACGAAGAGGTATTAGAGGCTTTGGCTCAGCTGGCTAAGGAAGCTGAACTTAGCGAGAAGTTTGCAGCGCTCTACAACGGAGAAGTTGTTAATACCGGTGAGAAGCGTATGGTTCTTCACCAGCTGACACGTGGCCAGTTAGGCAATGACGTTGAGGCAGATGGCGGCAACAAGCGTGATTTCTATATCAAGCAGCAGGAAAGAATTGCCGAGTTCGCCAATGACGTTCATGCAGGTAAGATCGTGAATGAAAAGGGTGAGAAGTTTACAACCGCTGTTCAGATTGGAATCGGTGGATCTGACTTAGGTCCTAGAGCAATGTATCTGGCTCTTGAGAACTGGGCTAAGAAGAACGGAACCTTTAAGATGGATGCGAAGTTCATCAGCAACGTAGATCCGGATGATGCATCTGCTGTTTTAAACGGAACCGATGTTGAGCATGCGATCTTCATTCTCGTATCCAAGTCCGGAACAACACTTGAGACACTGACCAACGAGAGCTTCGTTAAGGACGCTCTGAAGAAGGCCGGTCTTGATCCTGCAAAGCATATGATCGCAGTTACAAGTGAGACAAGTCCTCTGGCAAAGAGCGATGATTACCTTGCAGCCTTCTACATGGATGATTATATCGGAGGACGATTCTCTTCTACTTCTGCTGTTGGTGGCGCAGTACTTTCTCTCGCTTTCGGACCGGAAGTATTTGCATCCTTCCTTGAGGGAGCAGCTGAGGAAGACAAGCTTGCAACCAATGCAGATCCAATGCAGAACGCAGCAATGCTGGATGCGCTGATCGGCGTATATGAGAGAAATGTACTTGGATACCCAAGCACAGCGATCCTTCCATACTCTCAGGCTCTTTCAAGATTCCCTGCACATCTGCAGCAGCTGGATATGGAGTCAAACGGTAAGTCTGTTAACCGCTTTGGTGAGCCGGTGGATTATCCTACAGGACCAATCATCTTCGGTGAGCCGGGTACAAACGGACAGCACTCCTTCTATCAGCTCCTTCACCAGGGAACCGATATCGTACCACTTCAGTTCATTGCATTTAAGAACAATCAGCTGGAGAACGATGTAGATATTCAGGGCTCTACAAGCCAGCAGAAGCTTCTTGCTAACGTTGCAGCTCAGATCGTAGCATTTGCATGCGGTAAGGACGCTGAGGATAAGAACAAGAACTTCAAGGGTGGACGTCCATCTTCTATCATCATCGGTGATCAGGTTGAGCCAAAGGCATTAGGTGCACTTCTTGCACACTTCGAGAACAAGGTAATGTTCCAGGGATTCCTTTGGAATATCAACAGTTTCGATCAGGAAGGTGTACAGCTTGGTAAGACACTGGCAAAGGCTGTTCTTGCCAAGGAGACAGAGGGTGCATTAACAGAGTATGCAGCTCTTCTGAACATTTAATTTGATATATTTTATATAGAAGGAAGGCTTCTCTTTTTTCCGTCAGGAATGAAGGGGAAGCCTTCTTTTTTTTATAGCAACAGATTCTTCGAAAATTTGACAAAAAAATTATGAGCTGATATAATGCACCATAATTGTAACAAAATTGTAACAAACGTAACAATTGTAACAAAAAGTTACCGGCGTACGTGTTACAGAAAGGAATCAGTTCGAAATGAATGGAAACCGTAACCTGAAATATGAATTAAAGCGCTCCGCTGCTCTCCTGCTTTCTGCAACCATGCTTGGAATGGTTTGTGCACCGCAGGTGGCAGTTGCAGCACAGGAAAAAGCTCAGGCGAGGAAGGAAACAAATGTAACAGCAGGTGCGTCCAGTATGATGCTGAACAGCGCCAGCACCGGATTAGAGGCAGCAGGTGAGGACAAGGATGACCCCTGGGGAACAAGGCTTCTCGCAAAGGTGGACGACAGCGTGAATGTCAGAAAAGAAGCCGGAGAACACAGTGAGATCGTGGGAAAACTTCACAAGGGAGATCTTGCGCAGATCATCAGTGCAAAGGATGGATGGTACGAGATCGAATCCGGTGATGTAAACGGTTATGTGTCAGCAGAATACGCGGTGATCGGTCAGGAGGCAAAGGAACTTGCAAAAGAAGTATGCAAGCTTGTTGCAAAGGTGACCACCGATGGACTGAGAGTTCGTGAAAAGGCTGATGGAAATGCAAAGGTTTTGACGGTTCTGAACAAAAAGGACACGTTGGAGGCAGTATCGAAAGTGCCGGATGAAGACGGATGGATCAAAGTGACCTATGACGGCGAGGATGCATACGTCAGTGCGGATTATGTCAAGGTAAAACGAAATTATGGCAGAGCCGACACTCTGGAGCAGGAAGAAAAGGAGAAGGCAAAGGCTGCGACAGAAACTTCCGGTGCAACGACAACAACCAGCGGTGTAAATTCTTCGGATGTATACTGGTTGGCAGCAATCGCATCCCATGAGTCTTCCACCTATCAGGGACAGCTGGCGGTGGCAGCGGTTGTGTTGAATCGAGTGAAAAGCAGCCGGTTCCCAAGCAGTGTGTCAGCGGTCATAACAGTGCCGGGGCAGTTTGTGGGAGCATCTACGATTGCAGGAATGATACGAAACGGCTTGAGTCAGCAGTCTCTTCAGGCAGCACAGGCCGCACTGGCAGGACAGGATCCAACCGACGGATGTCTTTTCTTCTGGTCTTCCCGGACAGGACATGCAGGAGTGAACATCGGAGGAAATGTTTTCTGGAAATAAAATGGAAATAAAATCAGTTCAAAGTAATTGAATCGCTATCGGAAAGTTGCTACAATGAATCCGTAGCAGGCCTCGGGGGAGGCTGTGAAATTCCGGCAGGGTGCCGGTAGGATAAGCCAAAAGGCTTGGGAGGAATAAATGCCATACTTAGTACTTATTTTGGTAGCAATCATTTTTATCATCCTGGTTTCGTGCATCAGGATCGTACCACAGGCGCATTCATACGTTATTGAGCGATTAGGTGCCTACATTACCACATGGAATACGGGATTCCATCTGAAGGCTCCAATCATTGACCGGGTCGCACGTAATGTGAATCTGAAGGAGCAGGTTGTTGACTTCCCGCCACAGCCGGTGATCACCAAGGATAACGTAACCATGCAGATCGACACGGTCATCTTTTTCCAGATCACAGATCCTCGTCTCTACTGCTACGGAGTAGAGAACCCGATCATGGCCATCGAGAATCTTACGGCTACTACCCTTCGTAATGTTATCGGTGATCTTGAGCTGGATGAGACTCTTACCAGCCGTGAGACCATTAATACCAAGATGCGTGCGGCACTGGATGTTGCAACAGACCCTTGGGGCATCAAGATCAACCGAGTAGAGCTTAAGAATATCATTCCACCGGCAGCCATCAAGGAAGCCATGGAGAAGCAGATGAAGGCTGAGCGTGAGAGACGTGAGGCGATCCTCATTGCAGAAGGTCAGAAGAAGTCAACCATCCTCATTGCAGAAGGTAAGAAACAGTCAGCCATCCTGGATGCAGAGGCAGACAAGCAGGCAGCCATCCTTAAGGCTGAAGCTGAGAAGCAGTCTCAGATCCTTCAGGCAGAAGGTCAGGCGGAGGCCATCCGTCAGGTACAGCAGGCGACAGCCGATGGTCTTACCATGTTAAAGGATGCAGACCCGAATAGTGCAGTTCTTCAGTTGAAGAGTCTGGATGCATTTGCAAAGGCAGCCGATGGACAGGCAACCAAGATCATTATCCCATCCGATATTCAGGGAATTGCCGGACTTACCAAGTCAATTGCAGAGGTTGCAGCCAAGAATTAAGAACGAAATGCATGATACAAAGGCAGGTCTTCGGACCTGTCTTTTTTTGCACATATTGACGGAAGCCTTACAAAAGATTATAGTAATTAGAATTGGGAAAAGACTACATTTTGATATGAAAGAGAGGAAGCAACATGAATCTGTATGGTAAGAATTTTCTTAAAATGACGGACCTTAGTGCTGAGGAGATCGTAGGTTTGGTCGATCTGAGTGCAGAGCTTAAGGATCAGAAAAAGAAGGGAATCGCGCATGATGTTCTGAAAGGAAAGAATATTGCGCTTATTTTTGAAAAGACATCCACAAGGACTCGTTGCTCCTTTGAAGTGGCAGCCCACGATCTTGGCATGTCAACGACATATCTTGATCCCAGCGGATCTCAGATCGGTAAGAAAGAGTCCATTAAGGACACGGCAAGAGTTCTCGGCCGAATGTACGATGGAATCGAGTATCGTGGATTTGGACAGGAGATTGTTGAGCAACTGGCAGAGTATGCAGGAGTTCCTGTCTGGAATGGCCTGACCAACGAGTCACATCCCACGCAGATGATTGCTGATATGCTTACGGTAAAAGAACATCTGGGAAAGCTGGCCGGTGTAAAATTCGTATATATGGGAGACGCCCGTTATAACATGGGGAATTCCCTTATGATCACAGCGGCAAAGCTCGGAATGGACTTTGTGGCATGTACCAATAAGAAATACTTTCCGGAGTCTGCTCTGGTGGAGTATGCGAAGAAGGAAGCAGAAAAGTCCGGCGGATCTGTAACACTGACAGAAAATGTGGAAGAAGGTTGTAAGGACGCAGATGTGATCTATACCGATGTATGGGTATCCATGGGTGAGCCGGATGCCGTATGGAAGGAGCGAATCAAAGAGCTTTCTCCATATCAGGTGAATGACAAGGCCTTCTCCTATGCGAAGGAAGATGCGATCTTTATGCATTGCCTGCCGGCATTCCATGATTTAGACACAACCATCGGTCGACAGATCCATGAGAAGTATGGATTGGCAGAGATGGAAGTGACAGATGATGTATTTGAGAGCCCACGCTCTGTTGTGTTTGATGAGGCAGAGAATCGCATGCATTCCATCAAAGCCATCATGTATGCAACCTTAGTACCACAGGAATAAGCAGTATAATGGGAGAACCCGTTACCTTTCGTTTTTGATAGACACAAAGAAATGAAACTGGATTATAGATATTACAAAACAATTGATTCCACCAATCTGGAGATCAAACGTCTTTTTCAGCAGGGGGCATCGGAAGGAACCATTGCATCAGCCGGGACACAGATTGCAGGGAGAGGGAGGACCGGACATAGCTGGAAGTCACCGGAAGATGTTTCTGTGGCAACTTCTCTCCTGCTAACACCACCGGAAGATTTTCCTATGGATCGGATCCCGCGGCTGACTGTACTGGCAGCGATGTCCGTTGTCCGTTCCGTTGAGGAATTGTATCATTTGGATTGCGGTATAAAATGGCCCAATGATATATTGATCGGCAAACGTAAGATCTGCGGAATTCTTACTGAGATGGAAGCACAAAAAGGTCATGTTCGTTATGTTGTGGTGGGAATCGGGGTGAATGTGCATCAGCAACCGGAGGATTTTGCACCGGAGATATCGGATATGGCAACCTCACTGGATATAGAGCTGATGAAGCAGAATCCTCATCGCCGGGACCTAAGAGCCGGTCGGAAGGCTGTGATAGAAGGAATATGGAAGAATTTCACCGAGATCTACCGGGTGTTTTTGGAGACAGAAGGAAGCCTGGAAGGAATCCGGGAGGAATATAACCGCCATCTTGTAAATCGGAATGAAAGAGTTCGAATTCTTGATCCTGCCGGGGAATACGAAGCAAAAGCCATAGGAATGGCCAGGGATGGAAGTCTTGAAATTCAATTGGATGATGGCAGAACAAAACTGGTGGATAGCGGAGAAGTCCATGTACGGGGACTCTACGGTTATGCATAAGACAGACAGTTGATGGAGAGGTAATATGTATCAGGATAATATTGTACTTTGCGGATCAAGTTGTTACACCAAGAAGTTCTATCTGAATGACGATTTCAGAGGACTTCCGGAGGAGGTACAACAGGAACTGAAGATCCTCTGTGTGCTTTTTACAGAGGATGTGGGAGGAACCATCGAGCTGTATTTTAACGAGGTGGGAGATCTGTGTATCGCCACCAACAGTGACGAGGGAGACCTTCTTTATGATGAGATCGGATCTGTCCTTAAGGTTAAGCAGATGCAGATCGATAAAAAGGAACTCTTTGAATCTCTGGAAAAGTACTTCAAGGTCTTTTTCCTGGGAGAAGATTCGGACGCAACTGATGTTGAAAATGAAAAGAACGAGGAAGATTAAATGCTGCTGACAATTGATGTAGGAAACACCAACATAACCATCGGAGTGTTTGAAGGAGAAGAACTGGCCGGAACTTTCCGAATCAACACCAAGATCGCCAGAACCTCAGATGAATACGGAATCGTGATCCGTGATATTTTAGAACACAGTGGTATCAACTACAAGGATATCAAGGATTGTATTATCGCCTCGGTCGTACCGGCTGTGATGCACTCTCTTACCAGCTGTTTTATCAAGTATTTTGATATCCAGCCATTGATCGTGGCAGCAGGGGTTAAGACAGGTATTAAGATCGTGACGGAGAATCCAAGACAGATCGGAGCAGACCGAATCGTGGATGCGGCAGGCGCCTTCGAGTTATATGGAGGTCCGGTTCTGGTCATTGATTTTGGAACAGCGACAACCTACGATATGGTGGATGGTGACGGCGCGTTTCGTTATGGTGTTACAGCACCGGGACTTCGTATCAGCGCAAAAGCCTTATGGGAAGATGCGGCAAAGTTGCCGGAGATCGAGATCGTTGCGCCGAAGACCATACTGGCAAGAGAGACCATCTCTTCCATGCAGGCAGGACTCTTCTTCGGACAGTTGGGGGCAACAGAGTACATCGTCAAGAATATCATCAAGGAATCCGGTCTTAAGGATGTGAAGGTGGTAGCCACCGGTGGACTCGGTGCTATGATCGCAGATGCAACAAGCTGTATCGATATTTATGATGCCAATCTGACCCTGAAGGGATTAAAGTTGATCTACGAAAAACAGGATCGCAGAAAGTAATTAGGAATATGAAGAAATTAACCATCGGAACGGTAGAACTGGATAATCCGCTGGTCCTGGCCCCTATGGCCGGGGTCACGGATCTGCCGTTCCGCCTTTTATGTAAAGAAATGGGTGCAGGGCTTGTATGTATGGAGATGATCTCCGCCAAGGCTTTGTACTATAAGAATAAAAACACAAGAGATATGCTTCATATCGATCCCCGGGAGGTTCCTGTGTCTTTGCAGCTCTTTGGTTCAGACCCGGACTGCATTGCCGAGATGGCAAAAGAAATCGAGGAACTGCCCTTTGCTGTTCTCGATATCAATATGGGCTGTCCGGTTCCAAAGGTTTTCGGGAATGGCGATGGATCGGCGCTGATGAAGAATCCGAAACTGGTGGCCGAGATTGTGGAAAAAACAGCCAGGGCAATTAAGAAACCGGTGACGGTTAAGATGCGGACAGGTGTGGATGACCAGCACATCAACGCTCCGGAGATTGCGCATATCTGTGAAGAATCCGGTGCTGCTGCTGTTGCTGTTCATGGAAGAACCAGGGAACAGTACTACAGTGGACATGCCGACTGGAACGTTATTGCAGAGGTAAAGGATCGGGTTAAGATTCCGGTGATTGGAAACGGCGATATTAAAAGTGCAAAGGATGTGCTGGAGATGAAGCGGATCACAAACTGTGATGGCTTTATGATTGGTCGCGGTGCAGAAGGAAATCCCTGGATCTTCAAGCAGATCCTTCATGCTCTTGAAACCGGAGAGGAACTACCGAAGCCATCCATTGAGGAGATGTGTGATGTGGTTCTACGTCATGCCCGTATGGTGGTAGAAGAAAAGGGAGAAGATCGTGGAATCCGTGAGATGCGAAAACACGCAGCCTGGTACACCGCCGGTTACCGCAATTCCTCACGGCTTCGTGGTCTTATGAATGAAGCGAAGACCTATGAAGATCTGGAACAACTGTTTTTACGTATGAAAGAAGGTTGATGTGATAACATAAGATACGGCAATGATTCCATGCCTGTGTTCGAGTGATAATATAAGGAGCTTGACTATTACTGTCAGAAGAGTAGACTAGAGTTCGTTGTGAACTTATCCTGTGAGGATGTGCAGGAATTTGCATATGAAATATGCCGGTTTCGTTGATGCCGATTCTGTTCTCTTACCTCATGGGGCAAGTTAAGGTGTTGGACTACATGAACGGAGACTCGCTATGGAAGAACGAACAGGTTTGACAGGAAGTACTTTAAAGATTATTGCTTTGATTTCGATGGTTCTGGATCATATAAGCCGGATTGTTCTGACCAATGGTATTATGATGCGTGCAACCTATGGTCAGATTTCCAATTCACAATGGACTATATTAGAAACCGTTGCAGATGTCACATCTACGCTGGGAAGAATTGCTTTTCCTATCTTCTGTTTTCTGATTGTGGAAGGATTTGTTCATACACATAACCTTTTTAGATACATGCTTACGATGCTTGGGTTTGCGCTCCTGTCGGAAGGTGTGTATGATTATGTCTGTTCCGGAAGCATCTTTTCTATTGAGCAGCAGAATGTTATGTTCGAATTCCTTCTGGCACTGGTGATGCTGTTTCTATTAAGACAGTTGCAGAAGATTCCCAAACTTCCAAAGGTTCCTGAGATTATAGGAGACTTGCTGGTAGTGTTTCTTTTTTCAGTGCTTTCTGAACGGTTCTATCTTGATGGTGGTATGTATGGAATCCTGCTGATTGCAGTGTTCTATTTCTTTCGTTCATATAAAAAGACAAGGTTTGTGGCATCTGTTCTTGTGTTTTTAATATCGGCATGCCATGTAGTCCTTGGCGGTTTTGTTTTTAATTGGGATAATATTCTGGATCTGACAGTAGCCGCAGAGATTGTCTCACTGATTCCTATATCGTTTTATAATGGGAAGCGTGGATTGAGACAGAAGTACTTCTTCTATGTATTTTACCCTTTCCATCTGCTGTTGTTGTATGGCTGTATGCT